>DASTSL010000124.1:0-71414 GCA_035760705.1 Meiothermus sp.
CCTGCTGCTCGATTCCCTCGCCACCCGGGCACAGCATCACCCGGTGCGAGGCCCCGGTAAGGATCGATTCGGCATACTTCAGATCGGCCATAGAGTCGTCAACTACCATCACCTTTGCCATATCCAGGTTCCTCCTGTTTCAGTGGAAGAGGTACAGAACATTCTTCAAGTAACTGATTTTGAAGCAAAGATGTAAACGATCTTTATAACCGTGGTTGGCCATAACCGGTGTCACGCTCTGCTTGTAACACTGGGGGGAATGAGCGGCTGTGACATTTGAACTCGAGCGGCCCGCCGATCACTCCTCCCCCAAAGCCCCCGCATTTGGGCGGCGCGAGCCGCGAACCCAGTTACCCACCCGACTTATAAGTGGGTGCAATTTGGACTCGATTAGATCCAATATTTAGTAAAACGTTTAATTCACCCCGGTGCCCTTACCGCCGATTTAGTCATCAAACCCGATTTCGCTCAAGACCCGACCTGGGGGTAAAAAGCCATCACTGAGTAGAAAGATCCTGAAAAACCCGATCCAGTGGAGCCGGTACGGCCTGATAACCCTTCTCCCCTAGCCGCAGCCGACCTAGGGGATGATCCGGGTCGTGGGGGGTGACCAGCAGATAGCCCGCTTCGGCCCACACCGGGTAGTGGCGTTTGCGGGTCTCGAGCGTGGTCAGCGGGTGCAGGTCATAGGCCATGATGTAGGGCAACGGGGCGTGCAACAGGGTGGGCAGCAGGTCGGCGGTGTAGACCAATCGTTCCCCTTCGGACTCGAGCACCACCCCCTGCTGGCCTAGGGTGTGGCCGGGCAGGGGCAAGAGCCGAACCCCGGGGAGGATCTCGGCCTCGCCCTCCGCGGGCTCGAAGTGGCCAGAATCCAGCAGCGGCTCGATGTTTTCCCACAGGTAACTGGCCCGGTTGCGCTCGTGGGGGGAGCAGGCTTCCTCGAGTTCGCGGCGCTGGACCAGATAGCGGGCCCGGGGAAAGGTGGGCGAGAGTTTGCCGTCTTCCCAGCGGGTGTTAAGCCCGGCGTGATCGAAGTGCAGGTGGGTGTTCACCACCAGGTCAATGTCGCGGGGGCTCAGCCCGAGCCGGGACAACTGCTCTAAGACCGGGTGGTATTCCCCTATGCCGTAGACGCGGCAGAACTTCTCTCCCGGCTTGCGGTCGAGGCCGGTCTCGACCAGCACCCAGCGTTTCCCCGCCCGGATTAGCAGGGGCCTGAGGCACAGGCGAATCCGGTTTTCCGCATCGGGGGCGGTCAGGCGGCTCCACAGGGCTTTGGGCACCACCCCGAACATGGCCCCGCCATCGAGCCAGAATTCCCCGTCGTGCAGCAGATAGACCTCGAGTTTTCCGACGCTCAGACGATGCATCCTGGCTAATTTACCTCAGAAGCTCGGGGACTCGGCCAGCATCAATCCAATCAGCTCGGGCTCGGCGAAGGCCAAC
Source organism: Meiothermus sp. (assembly GCA_035760705.1). Classification (GTDB taxonomy): domain Bacteria; phylum Deinococcota; class Deinococci; order Deinococcales; family Thermaceae; genus Allomeiothermus. The sequence goes on from DASTSL010000124.1 coordinate 1,450, forward strand.
CGCCGGGCCATGATCTGCACGGCCTGGGGGTGGTGATCCACCAGCACAAAGCCCCGCCCCAGCCGAGCTGCGGCCTCGCCGGTGGTGCCGGAACCGGCGAAAAAGTCCAGCACGGTGTCGCCAGGCCGGGAGTGCACCCGGATGATGCGCTCGAGCAGCTTCAGCGGCTTCTGGGTGGGGTAGCCGGTCTTCTCCTTGGAGTTGGTGGGCACGATGGTCTGCCACCACACGTCGGTGGGGGTCTTGCCGCGCCGGGCCTTCTCCGGCCCGGCCAGGTTGGGGGCCATGTAGGGGATACGGTCGATCTCGGCGTAGTTGAAGGTGTAGCGCTGGGGGTCCTTGGCGTACCAGAGGATGGTGTCGTGCTTGGCGGGCCAGCGGTTTTTGGGCCTGCCACCGAAGTCGTAGGCCCAGATGATCTCGTTGATGAACGACTCGCGCCCGAAGATCCGGTCCATCAGCACTTTGGCGTAGTGGACTTCGCGGTAATCGAGGTGGAGAAAAAACGAGCCGCTCTGGGAGAGCACCCGGTAGCCTTCTTGCAAACGGGGCTCGAGAAAAGCCAGGAAATCCTGGTGGGTGTCGGCATAGACCGGGGACTCCAGTTGCTCGACCTGGTAGCGGCGGCCCCCGAAGCCGCCTCGAGTCCCGTTGGCATCGGACTTGGCCCGGATCCGCCGCCGCGACTGAACCCGCCCGGTGTTGAAGGGCGGGTCGATGTAGATGAGCGGGAAAGCACCGTCCGGCAGGGTTTGGAGATAGGTGAGGTTCTCCGCCAAGATGATGCGCTTCACGCAACGAATTCTACCCGTAGGGCTTGCCCTACCCGAAAGACCCCGGCCCGTCCATACATTTCGGAGGTAGCTCCCCAAACCACAAGCGGCTACCCGGCCAGCTACCCCTGCCGTGGTAGGGGGTGCTTTTGCAAACCCCGCCGGATGTCCTCCAGAACCGGCTCGAGCGGTCTCCTCTCCTCCACCGCCCGGATCAGGGCGCTCGCCACCACCGCCCCGTCGGCGGCCTCGGCGGCTTGGTGTGCCGTCGCCTCGTTGGAGATCCCGAAACCGATGGCGGTAGGCACCTGGGTGTGCTGGCGGATGCGGTTCACCAGCTCGGGCAGCCCCTCGGGCAGCCGGTCCCTGGCCCCGGTGACCCCGGTCACCGAGACCGTGTAGACGAAGCCGGTGCAGTAGGGGGCCACAGTGGCGATGCGGGCATCGGTAGAGGTAGGGGCCAGCAGGAAGGTGGTGGAAAGACCCGCCGCGTGGGCCAGGTCTACTAGTTCGGGGTCTTCGTCGGGGGGGAGGTCGGGTAGGATCAGCCCGGTGATCCCGGCCTGGGCGAACTCGTGGAAGAAGCGCTCGGGGCCGGTAGCGATAACCGGGTTGAGGTAGGTCATCAGGTAGATGGGTTTGTCGGTCTGGGAGCGCACCTCGCGCACCATCTCGAGCACCCCCCGCACCGTCGTCCCGTTTTTGAGCGCCGTCTCGGAGGCCCGCTGGATCACCGGCCCGTCACCGAGGGGGTCGGAGTACGGCAGACCGATCTCGAGCACATCCGCGTAGGGCAAAATCTGCTCGACCATCCGGCTGAACCCGGCCCGATCCGGGTAGCCCGCCGTAGCATACGGGATGAGCGCGGCCCGGCCCTCCGAGAGCGCCCGCATAAAGGCTTCGTGGGTGGTCACAACCGGCCCCCGACGAACGAACCCGTGAGCGTTCCCATACCTTCCTCTTTCCTCTTTCCTCTTTCCTCCAGAACCCGCATGACCTCCACCACGTCCTTGTCCCCCCGCCCCGAGAGGTTGATGACGATGACCTGTTCCGGGCTCATCTCGGGGGCCAGCTTGGCGGCGTAGGCGATGGCGTGGGCGGACTCCAGGGCGGGCAGGATGCCCTCGAGCCGCGAGACCAGCTTGAAACCCTCGAGGGCCTCGTCGTCGTCGATCGAGACGTACTCGGCCACGCCCGCGTCGGCGTAGAAGGAGTGCTCCGGCCCCACCCCGGGGTAGTCGAGCCCCGCCGAGACCGAGTGGGCGGGCTGTATCTGCCCGTCCTCGTCGTAGAGCAGGTACATCATCGAGCCGTGCAGCACCCCGCGCCGCCCGGCCCCGATGCTGGCCGAGTGCAAACCCGAGTTAAGCCCGTGCCCAGCCGCCTCCACCCCGATGAGCCGGGGACGCTCGGGTTGGGGCAAGTAGGCGAAGGGAGCGAACACCCCGATGGCGTTCGAGCCGCCCCCCACACAAGCCACCACCGCATCGGGGATGGACTTTCCCTCTTTCTCTCGGAGCTGAGTTTTGACCTCTTCCCCCACGATCGCCTGAAAGTCGCGGGTCATCATCGGGTAGGGGTGCGGCCCCACCACCGAGCCGATGATGTAAAAGGTGTCTGTTACGTTGGTCACCCAGTCCCGGATGGCCTCGTTGGTAGCGTCTTTGAGGGTCTTGGTGCCGGATTCCACCGCCCTCACCTCGGCCCCCAACAGCTTCATCCGAAAGACGTTCAAGGCCTGGCGGCGCACGTCTTCCGAGCCCTGGTAAACCACGCACTCGAGCCCCAGCAAGGCCGCCACCGTCGCCACGCTGACCCCGTGCTGGCCCGCGCCGGTCTCGGCGATGACCCGCTTTTTGCCCATCCGTTTGCACAAGAGGGCCTGGCCCAAGGTGTTGTTGATCTTGTGCGCCCCGGTGTGGTTCAAGTCCTCGCGTTTGAGGTAGATCTTGGCCCCTCCGAAGTGGTGGGTGAGGTTAGCGGCGTAATAGAGGGGCGAAGGGCGGCCCACGTAGTCTTTGAGATAGTATTCGTACTCCCGCAAGAAGTCGGGGTCATGTTTGAAGTGCAGATAAGCCTCGGTGAGTTCTTCCAGGGCCGGGATCAGGGTCTCCGGCACGTAGCGCCCGCCGTAGGGGCCGAAGCGCCCCCGGGCGTCGGGCATCGGGTAGTTGGGTAGGTTCATGGTGTACCTCTTGAGTGCATCCTCTGGTCGAAGGCCAAAAACAAAACCCCCACCTCGGGGTCGGGGGCGCGGCTCGTGAGGGGAGAAGGGGTTAGATCAGGGCAGTCGCTCCGCCCCGAGCCGGGCAAACGGGCGCCACCAGCGCTGGTGGTGCCACTTGTAGGTACGGGGGGTGCGTGGACGGTGCATCTGAATAGAATGCTAACGCAGCCCGAGGCGGGGGTCAATGCGTGATATACTCGAGGAGCCGCTCGAGGATTATGTAATGCTCGGTTGCCCACCTGAGCGAAGCACACTCACCCAACGGCGCTCTGCGCTATCTCCCCTTTGCTCGTATGCGATGGAGGGGTCAGATACAAGCGCTGAGGGGTGCGAGCAAAGCAGTTACCCAAGAACACTTTGCGCCGGCATGAATTGGCCGCGTCGGTGTAGGGGAATTCCCTCTGTGCTAGGTGCACGCCACTACGGTGCCGAGTGCTGCGCACCATACCCCCTTTATCTGGCATCAAGCGCTTGGCACAGAGCACTAGTTGGCTGGGCCAGCCTGAGGGGGGCCGGCCACGGCTTACCTGCGTGCCCCGAGGATGTCCCTGAAGAGATAGCTTGCCGCGCTCGGGATAACCATCCACCACCACGACAGGTCTCCCCAGGTTGTACGGCCAACCGTAATTTATCAGTAAACCGTACCTCGAGCCCAGGACACAAGGGACATTGTTCCCCAGGACACTCGTCCCTCCCCTGCTCTCTACACTTAGCCGAAGGGAGGTTAACCCTATGGAGGAGAAGCGACCAACGGGCGCACTAGGCGTGGTGGTAATCCTGACGATTTTTATCCTGACCTTCTGGTTCGTGACCTTCGGGGTCTTCCTGTCGCGGGGGTAGCGGATGCAGGACAATCATAAAGTGGTCGAAGCCTATGAACGCGGCTGGCTCATCTTCGGGCTAACGATGATCTTGGTGTTTATCGTCATTATCGGCTATACCGTGCTGAACCAGGGCGGGACCATCTCCCGGGGCGGCGGTCAGATTGATGTGGCCACGGTGCGCACCACCAGCCAGTTCGCCAACCCGCGGGTCGAGCAGGTCGGGGGCGAGTATGTGGCCTATGTCCAGGCTTTCGCCTTCGGCTACCTTCCCGCCGAGATCAAGGTCAAGAAAGGGGTCAAGGTGACCTTTTACATCACCAGCCCCGACGTACAGCACGGCTTCTACGTGGAGGGCACCAACATCAACCCGCAGATCATCCCGGGCGAGGTGACCAAACTCGAGCACGTCTTTAAGAAAGCCGGGACTTACCGCATCGTCTGTAACGAGTACTGCGGGGTAGGCCACGCCCAGATGTTCGGCAAGATCGTGGTGGAGGAATAACCGCCGAGGGTCGAAATCTAAGAACAAAACCCTCGACTCTTGACCCTGAGCCCTCAACGCGCCTAAAGGGAGCAAACATGGCTGTAAGGACCTTATCCAACGTAGACGCTTACGCCGGATACCCCGAGAAAAAAGTCACCCTGTACATGCTGATGCTGGGCTTTTTGGCCCTGCTCTTGGGCACCCTGTTCGGCCCGCTGCAAGCCCTTAACTATGGTGGGATCGATGCCTACCCGCTGCTCAAGCCGTTGGTGCAATCCTATTACCAGGGCCTCACCCTACACGGGGTATTGAACGCGATTATCTTCACCCAACTTTTCGCCCAAGCCCTCCTGGTCTACCTTCCGGCCCGCGAACTCAAGATGCGCCCCAACATGACCTTGGCCTGGGTCTCTTGGTGGATGGCTTTTATCGGGCTGGGCATCGCTGCGATCCCGCTGTTAGGCAATGCGGCCACGGTGCTCTACACCTTCTACCCGCCCCTCAAGGGGCACTGGGCCTTCTACGTGGGAGCCGCCATCTTCGTGCTCTCGAGCTATGTGAGCATCTACTTGGTCTATGACCTCTGGCGGCGCTGGAAGGCAGCCAACCCCGGCAAGATCACCCCGTTGGTGACGTATCTGAGCCTGATGCACTGGCTGATGTGGCTGCTGGCGAGCTTGGGGCTGGTGGTGGAGGTGGCGGTGTTTTTGATCCCGTGGTCGCTGGGGTTGATCCAGGGCGTAGACCCCCTCCTGGCCCGCACCCTCTTCTGGTACACGGGCCACCCCATCGTCTACTTCTGGCTGCTGCCCGCCTACGTGGTGGCCTACACCCTCCTGCCCAAAGTGGCCGGGGGCAAGCTCATCTCCGACCCGCTGGCCCGGCTGGCCTTCCTGCTCTTTTTGCTGTTTTCCACCCCGGTGGGCTTCCACCACCAGTTCGCCGACCCCGGGGTGAGCCCCGGGTGGAAGTTCTTCCACACCGTGCTCACCATGATGGTCGCGGTGCCCAGCCTGATGACGGCCTTTACCCTGGCGGCCTCGCTCGAGCGCGCCGGGCGGGCTCGGGGCGGCAAGGGCCTCCTGGGCTGGATTCGGGCGCTCCCCTGGGGTAACCCGGTCTTCCTAGGCCCGACCTTGGGCCTCATCTCCTTCATCCCCGGCGGGGCAGGCGGTTTCGTCAACGCCAGCTTCCCCTTGAACCAGGTCATTCACAACACCACCTGGATCGTAGGCCACTTCCACCTCCAGGTCGCCACCATGGTCACCATGAGCGCGATGGGGGCGGCTTTCTTCCTGATCCCCCACCTGACCCGTAAACCCCTGGTAGGCATAGGGTACGCCCGGGCCTCGCAGTGGCTATGGTTCATCGGCATGAACTTGATGGGTTTCGCGCTGCACTGGATGGGCTACTTGGGCGTGCCGCGCCGGGCCCACATCTCCGAGGTGGCCGGGCAATACCAGGGCGCCATGCCCTTCATGGCTCTCAACGCCATCTCCGGGGTGATCTTGTTCGTCGCAGCAGGCTTCTTCTTCTATGTGATCTTCGCTACCGCGCTGCAAAACCGCCGCCTCCCTGAGGCCCAAACCCCCGAAATCCCGTTCGCCGAGGTGGTCTCCGGGCCAGAGGGCAACCGGGTAGCCCAGCTCACCGACCGGGTGGGCTTCTGGTTCGCGGTCGCGGTGATCCTGATCGTAGTGGCCTACGGGCTGCCTCTTATTCAGATGTTTACCAGCATCAACCCGGTGCCGGGGATGCGGCTCTGGTAACCTTGCCTCGAACGCTCACCGTTAGCCCCTCTCCCTTAGCGCTCTGCACCTGGAGAGGGGATTTATCTGTAGGCTGTAACCATGCCACGCTTGCCTCGAGCCGTCTATGCCCTGGGCTGGGTCAGCCTGTTGATGGATATCGCTTCGGAGATGGTCTACCCGCTCTTGCCCCTCTTCCTGACCACGGTGCTGGGGGCCAGCAAAACCACGGTTGGCTTGGTGGAGGGGGTCGCGGAGGCCACCTCGAGCCTGTTCAAGGTGGTGGGGGGGCGGGTCTCGGACCGGATCGCGGCCCGCAAGCCCCTCCTGTTGGGGGGGTACGGCGCACCCGCCCTCTTCCGGCCCATCCTGGCGCTGGCGGCAGCCCCCTGGCACGTGCTTTTGTACCGGTTTTTGGACCGGGTCGGCAAAGGGGTCCGCACCGCCCCGCGTGACGCCCTGGTCGCCGAGGTCACCCCGCAGGAGCAGTACGGGCGGGCTTACGGGTTGCACCGGGCGATGGACTCGGCAGGAGCGGCCATCGGCCCTTTGCTGGCGGTTTTGCTGCTGCCCCTGGTGGGCTACCGGGGGGTGTTCTGGATCTCGGCCATCCCGGCCCTACTGGCGGTGGGGGTGATCGCTTTCTTGGTGCGGGAAAAAGCTGGCATCGCCAAGCCGCTTCCGCCCTTCGAGTGGCGCGGGTTCTCCTTTCGTTACCGCTGGTTTTTGCTGGTCTCGAGCGTCTTCACCCTGGGGCTCTCCTCCAACGCGTTTTTGATCTTGAAGCTCTCGAGCCTGGGGCTTTCCAGCACCCAGACCACCCTGGTCTACACCGGCTATAACCTCCTCTACGCGCTGATCTCCTACCCGCTGGGCTCGCTCGCAGACCGCATCGGGCTGCGCCGCCTGGTGGCGACGGGCTTCGGTACCTACGCCCTGGTGTACTTGGGCTTTGGCCTCTCTACCGCGATCTGGCAGGGGATCGGGCTGTTCTTGCTCTACGCGGTGTACAGCGCAGCCTTCGAAGGCAGCAGCCGGGCCTACCTGGCGACGGTCATCCCCGCCACCCAGAAAGCCAGCGCCATCGGCCTCTACCACACCCTGGTGGGCCTCTTGTTGTTCCCGGCGAGCGCCCTTTTCGGCTTTTTATGGGAGCGCTCGGGGCCGAGCACGGCCTTTTTCACCGGTGCGGCCTTGGCGGGGGTGGCGCTGGTGCTGTTCGTGCTCGAGCCCAAGCCCTCCGCGGCTACCCTGAAGGCATAGCGGCCAGGGGTCTGGGTTGAACACCATCCTAAAGTTATTCCCCGAAGAGGGCGGCTCAAACCCCTGCTCCGCACCGCGTATGCTTGCATCCTCGAGTACCAGAACCGGCGCGAAGAAGCGCTCGAGCTGAGGATCGTGACGGGATTAGAGCCATGAAGCCTTTCGCTTTCCAGCTCGAGCGCACCGCGGTCGTCATCCCCCGATCGAAGCTGCCCCCGCCGGTGATCTCATATCTGGGCGAGGGGCAGTGGAGCCTCGCCGCCGAGTACGTCTACCAGGATGGCGGGCGCACCCTCCGCATTCCCCGGGGCTTCGTCTTCGATCTGGCCTCGGTTCCCCGCTTCCTGTGGTGGCTGATCGCCCCCTTCGAGCTTTCCGTCGTGGCCCCGCTGGTCCACGACTTTCTCTATCGCTACCGGGGCAATCCACCCGCAGGCACGGTTGAACCGCTCAAGGTCTATACCCGCCGCGAGGCCGACGTGCTTTTCGAGCAGATCATGGTGATGGAGGGGGTTCCGGCCTGGCGGCAGATCAGTGCTTATACCGCCGTGCGGTTCTTCGGGTTCTTCGTTTGGCCTTCGATCTGAGCCAGGTAGCCTGGGGTGATTTGCTTACCTGTCGCCAAACTCAAAAGCACCCCGAGCCCTGAAACTTGACTCTGTGCCTTTTCCCCCCTACACTAGCGTTTGGCTCCATCGCCGCCAACGGGCGGCGGGGCCAGAGGGCAGGAAGGTCAGCGCACGTTTCTGTTCCCGACGGAGGAAGAATGCCGCTAGCAAAAGAAGACAAGGCCCGGATCGCAGGCGAATTTGGCAGCTCCGAGAAGGACACCGGCTCCACCGAAGTCCAGATCGCCATGCTCACCGAGCGGATCAACCGCCTCTCGGCCCACCTCGCCAGCAACAAGAACGACCACCACTCACACCGGGGCCTCCTGACCATGGTAGGCCGCCGCAAGCGGATGCTCAGCTACCTCGAGCGCGTGGACGAGGCCCGCTACAAGGCCCTCATCGAGCGGCTGGGGCTGCGGAAGTAGTTGCGAAGACACGAAAAATCAGATGGGGCCGGGGGACCGGCCCCGTCGTCTTGTTGGTGAAGCCCCTGTGGGCGTGTTAGAGTGCCTAACGGAACCGGGTTCGGGGTGCGACAGGCCCGTCCGGATTTAGCGAGGGCCAGGCGGATCGACCCCTGTGTTTAGCAGCGCACGTTCGCTGCTCCCGGCCTGGCGAACAATACATTAGGTGTACACCTCAAACGGAGTCGCTGTGCCGAAATTTATGAAACAACCGGACCTTTATGAGACGCAGGCGCTCCGTTTGGGGGTAGAGGAAAAACAGGAGTGAATATGTCAGAGCAAAGTCCTAACGCCCCCCAAGGCCACCGCTATAGTCTCGAGGTCGGCGGGCGTACCCTCTTCATCGAGACCGGCAAGTACGCCAAGCAGGTCTCCGGCTCGGTGTGGGTGCGCTACGGCAATACCGTGGTGATGGCCACCGCCCAGGCCTCGGATAAGCCCATCGAGGCCGACTTTCTGCCCCTCACGGTGGAGTTCGAGGAGCGCCACTACGCGGTGGGCAAGATCCCCGGTTCGTTCATGCGCCGCGAGGGTCGCCCCGGCGAGAAGGCCATCCTCTCGGCCCGGCTCACCGACCGGCCCATCCGCCCGCTCTTCCCCAAGGGCTTCCGCCACGAGGTGCAAGTCATCCTGACCGTGCTCAGCGCCGACCAGGAAAACACCCCGGACATCCTGGGGCCGATCGCCGCCAGCGCCGCCCTGACCCTCTCCGACATCCCCTGGAATGGGCCTATCGCCAGCGTGCGGGTGGGTCTCCAGGACGGGCGCTTCGTGCTCAACCCGGTGGCCGCCGAGGAGAGCGACCTCGACTTGGTGGTGGCGGGCTCCAAGGACGCCATCATCATGGTGGAGGCCGGGGCTAAGGAGATCCCCGAGGAGCAACTGGTGCAGGCCCTCGAGTTCGCCCACCAGGCCATGCAGCCGATCCTCGAGCTGCAAGAGCGGATGCGGGCCGAGCTGGGCAAGCCCAAGTTCGAGGTGGCGGCCCCCGAGAAACTCGGCGAGGAAGAGACCGAGGCCTTCCACCGGATGGCGCTGGAGCGGGGCCTTTCCGGCGTGCTGCTCACCGCCTCCAAGGGCGAGCGCAGTCAGGCTATGGAGGCTTTTCGCGAGGCTATCGTTGCCGAGGCGGTGCCGGGCGAGGGCGAGGAAGCGGAGCAGCGCCGCAAGCTCTACTCCAAGGCCTTCGATGATGTGGTGAAGAAGGAATTGCGCCGCCTGATTCTCGAGGAAGGTAAGCGCGCCGATGGCCGCGGACCCAAGGACGTGCGCAACATCTGGATCGAGACCGACGTGCTGCCCCGGGCGCACGGCTCGGCGGTCTTTGCCCGCGGCGAGACCCAAGTGCTGGGGGTGGTCACGCTCGGCACGGGCCGCGACGCGCAACTGGTGGACGACCTGGGCTTGGACACCGAGGACCCCTTCTTGGTGCACTACAACTTCCCCCCCTACTCCACCGGCGAGGTCAAGCGCCTCCGCGGGGTGAGCCGCCGCGAGGTGGGGCACGGCAATTTGGCCAAGCGGGCCCTGCGCGCGGTGCTGCCCAGCCAGGAGGAGTTCCCCTACACCATCCGGGTGGTAGGGGACGTGCTCGAGTCCAACGGCTCGAGTTCGATGGCGACCACCTGCGCGGGCTGCCTGGCCCTGATGGACGCGGGCGTGCCGATCAAGAAGCCGGTGGCAGGCGTGGCCATGGGTCTGGTCAGCGAGGGCGATAAAAACGTGGTGCTCACTGACATCCTGGGGCTCGAGGACGCCCTGGGCGACATGGACTTCAAGGTGACCGGAACCAAGGACGGGGTGACCGCCCTCCAGATGGACATCAAGATCTCCGGGCTCTCCTCCGAGACCATGCGCCAGGCCTTGCTGCAAGCCAAGGAAGCCCGGCTGCACATCCTGGCCAAGATGGCCGAGGTCTTGCCCGAACCACGCCGCGAACTCAAGCCGCAGGTCCCGCGCATTCTCACCCTCAAGGTCCCGGTCGAGAAGATCGGGGCCATCATCGGCCCCGGCGGGAAGAACGTGCGGGCCTTGGAAGAACTGGGTGTCGAGGTGGACATCGAACAGGACGGCACTGTGCGGCTCTTCTCGGCCAACGCCGAGGCCGCCGAGGAGGCCCGCAGCCGCATCCTGGGCCAGACCCAAGAAGCCCGCATCGGCGAGGTCTACGAGGGGACGGTCTCGAGGATCACCAACTTCGGCGCCTTCGTGACGCTTTTCCCCGGCACCGACGGCCTGTTGCACATCAGCCAGGTCGCGCCAGGCCGGGTGGAGAAGGTCGAGGACGTGCTCAAGCTGGGGGATAAGATCCGGGTCAAGGTCAACAAGATCGACGAGAAAGGCCGGGTGGACCTGATCCGCCCCGAACTCGAGGGCCAGATCCCCCCGCGCAAGCCCCCGGTCAAGCGCTGAAGACACGGCATGGAACGCCAGGCCCTGTTGCGACAGGTCGCCGCCGCCATCCTGGAGCTGCCCGCCGCCGAGGTGCTGCGGGTAGCCGTGGACGGCGTGGACGGTGCCGGTAAAACCCACTTCGCCGATGAACTCGCCCACGCCCTACAGCCCTCCGGCCGCCCCCTCATCCGCGCCTCGGTGGACGGCTTCCACAACCCCCGTGCGGTGCGCTACCGGCGGGGCCGGGGCTCGCCGGAGGGCTTCTTCCGCGACTCCTACGACTACGCCAAGCTCAAGGAGGTGCTGCTCGACCCGCTGAGCCCGGGCGGCTCCCGCCGCTTTCGCCGCGCCGCCTTCGATCACGCGAACGACGCCCCGGTCGAGGCGCCGCTCGAGGAAGCCCTCTCCGGCTCCATCCTCATCTTCGATGGCATCTTCCTCCACCGGCCCGAGCTGCGGGGCTACTGGGACTACTCAGTCTTCCTCGAGGTCGGCTTCGAGGTCTCCATCCCCCGCGGCGCCCAACGCGGCCCCGGCTACGGCTCCCCCGACCCCCACGCCGAGTCCAACCGCCGCTACGTCGAGGGTCAGAAGCTCTACCTCAGTGAGTGCAACCCCAAAGCCCACGCCAGCGTGGTGATCAACAACGAGAACCTGGCCGACCCGTACTTCGTGGCCGGAGACTGAAGGTTCGTGGCTAGTGGCTCGTGGGAACCCCTCTCCCCTAGCTCCCCTAGCTCCTTTGTCGAGGGTCGAGGGCCAAGGCGTCTGGCGTCTTGCGTACGACGTACAACCCGCGCTCAGCTATCGGCTACCGACCCCGGAGCGTAACCCCCGCTATTTCATATCGCTATCAAATCTGCTAATCTCTCACTTAGGAGCCTCGGTCATGAGGCGCATTCTGGACTCGGATACGACGTGACTGGCTGCGAGAATGGCCCGCCACGCGGAATAAATGGAGTTTTTCATGGATCACAACACGACGACGACTACGTATACCCCTGGCCCCCCGCGCAAGCCGCCGGTAAAGCGCTAAACGCAAAACGCCTGACGCAAACCGCAGTCTATCCCTGGCGGTAGGCGGTAGGCGCTGAGCAAATGGAGTACAACATGAACGACATCCCCAACCGCCCCCCTAACCAGCGGGGGCCCCGCAAGCGCCGGACGCGGCCCAAGCCCACCGGCCCGGTGATGCTCGCCAAGCCCAGCGAACACGTGGAGATCATCCCGCTGGGCGGCATGGGCGAGATCGGCAAAAATATGTTCGCCTTCCGTTACCACGATGAAATCCTGGTGGTGGACGGCGGTTTGGCCTTCCCCGAGGAGCACATGCCGGGGGTGGATCTGCTGATCCCCCGCATCGATTACCTCCTCGAGCACCAGCAACTCATCAAGGGCTGGGTACTCACCCACGGCCACGAAGACCACATCGGAGCCCTGCCCTTCATCATGCCCCAGCTTCCCCGGGTTCCCATCTACGGGGCCAAGCTCACCCTGGGGCTGGTCAAGGGGAAGCTCGAGGAGTTCGGCCTTCGCGCCGGGGAGTTCAACTTCAAGGAGGTCTCCCCCGACGAGCGCATCCAGATAGGGCGTTTCTTCACGGTGGACCTCTTCCGCATGACCCACTCCATCCCTGACAACTCCGGGATGATCATCCACACCCCCATCGGCAAGATCGTCCACACCGGGGACTTCAAGCTCGACCCTACCCCCATCGACGGCAAGACCAGCCACCTGGCCAAGATCGCCCAGGCCGGGGCCGAGGGGGTGCTCTTGCTCATCGCCGACTCCACCAACGCCGAGCGGCCCGGCATCACCCCCAGCGAGTCGGAGATCGCCAAGGGGCTCGACGCCATCATCGGCAGGGCCCGGGGCCGCATCTTCGTCACCACCTTCGCCTCGCACATCCACCGCATCCAGTCGGTGATCACCGCCGCCGAGAAGTATGGGCGCAAGGTGGCGATGGAAGGCCGCAGTATGCTCAAGTTCAGCCGGATCGCCAGCGATCTGGGCTACATGAGCGTGCGCGAGCGGATCTACACGCTCGACGAGGTCAAGGACCTGCCCGACGAGCAAATCCTGGTGCTTTCGACGGGCTCGCAGGGTCAGCCCGAAGCCGCCCTCTCCCGGCTGGCCTTCGGCGGCCACGCAAAATTCGCCCTCAAACCCGGCGATACAGTGATCCTCTCCTCGAGCCCCATCCCCGGCAACGAGGAAGCGGTGAACCGGGTCATCAACCAGCTTTACCGGCTGGGGACCTACGTCTACTACCCGCCCACCTACCGGGTGCACGCTTCCGGCCACGCCTCACAGGAAGAACTCAAGATCGTCTTGAACCTCACCAACCCCAAGTTCTTCCTGCCCTGGCACGGGGAAAACCGCCAGCAGACCAACTTCAAGTGGCTGGCCGAGAGCATGGGCCACCCCCCGCAGCGAACCCTGATCGTGGGAAACGGCCAGCGGGTCAAGCTCACCGCCGACAGCATCAGCGTGGACGGCGAGGTGCCTGCGGGTGTGCTCTACGTGGACGGGCTGGGCGTGGGCGACATCACCGATGAGATCCTCGAGGACCGCCAACACATGGCCGCCGAGGGCGTCGTGGTCATCACCGCCCTGGTGAGCCGCGAGGCCCCCACCGTGCAGATCGTCTCCAAGGGCTTCGTCAAGGCCGGGGAGCGCCTGTTGAGCGAGGTGCGCAGCCTGGTCTTCGAGGCCATCCACACCGGGGTGCGGGAGAAAAAGCGGCTCGAGGCCATCCGCGACGACATCTACTACCCGGTGAAGAAGTTCCTGCGCAAGGCCACCGGGCGCGACCCGGTGATCATCCCGGTGGTGATCGAGGGTTAAAGGCAGTCCCCCCAAGCGCTATGGCGCAGAGTGCTTGGGGGAACGATCCATGCCAACAAGCCAGTTCGCTGGGCGGTGCCATAGCCCCCTTGCGGCGCAACCGTATCAGGGGGTCGGGGGGGATAGCTTTTACTCAAGCCGCCCCAAATACCCTGCCAGCTCGTCCCGGTTGATCTCCCCGATGTGCCGGTCCACCAGGTTGCCCTTCGCGTCGAAAAATAGCGTGGTGGGTAGACCTTGCACGTGTAAAATTTCGGAAAGCTCGGTCCTTTTGTCGAGCAGCGAATTGGGGATCTTCTTGAGTTTGACCTCGCCCAGGAAGATGCGGATGGCCTCGGGGCCTTCGCCCATGTTGACGAAGACAAACTGAACGTTTTGCCGCCGGGCGGCTTCCTCGAGCAACAGGGGCATCTCCCGGCGGCAGGGGCCGCACCACGTAGCCCAGGTGTTGAGCACCACCGGTTTGCCCGCGAAAGCCCGGAGGTTTTTAGGCTGGCCCCCATCGGTCTCGAGGACCAGATCGGGTAGAAGCACGGCGGCAGGCCGGGAGGTCGAACGGCTCAGCAGACCGTACAAAAGGCCTCCCGCGACCAAAACCGCCAGGCCCCAGCGCAGGAGGTTGGCTCGAGCAGACAACATCAGGGCTCAGCTTAGCAAAGCCCTCCCTGAGATGTATCTGGCCGCTTACAGTGCCAAGCCCCAGGCCGCGCTGGAGTACTGTTTGGAGGCTGGCTGGATCAGTAGCATGGGGATCTGCTGCTCGCTGAGGGTCGCGGCCAGGGCATCGAGGTCTTTCCGGCTCAGGTGGGGAAACACCCGCTCCCCCATCACTACGAGGTCACACTTGGGGGCGGCCAGGTTGCTTTTGCCAAGCGAAACACACGCCTCGCTGCTTTCGCGCAGCGAAACACACGCCTCGAGGATGGCCTGAGTGGGCTCGCGTTCGACCCACTCCACCTCGGCCCCCACCCCAGCTTGGCGGGCCAGCTCGAGCGCGTGATCCAAAGCCTCTTTGGCCAGGTAATGGGCCGATTCCTCCACCCCCTGGGGGTCCGGAGCCGGGCCGGCGGCGGGGTAACCGTTCAGGCTCAGGTAATGGCGCAGGGCCGGGTCAACCGGGAACAAAAACCGCACCCGACCGTGGAACATCTGGGCCAGCTTGAGGCTATGGTTCACCGCCTCCTCGCTGGTGTTGCCGAGGTAGACGGGAACCAGGATCTGCTGAATCACGCTAACCTCCTCGGGCCGGAAGCGAGTCCGAGCCTAGTAGTCCCGCTCAGGGTAGGTAGGGGAACTGAGGGTTCTCTTTGCTGAAACTGAGATGAGGCTGAGCCTGGCATACCCCAGGACCCTCACTTGGAAGGAGGTCAAGGGTTAAGTAGGGTGCGCCGACCCGACGGCCTCGAGCTTTTGGTTGGCCTGGTAGCTCGCTTGAGATGCTGAAAATCAGGCTAATCCATGAGACCTCGAGCAGTACCGCGCTACGCCCTACGAAAAACGCTTCAGGACGAAACACCAGACGGTTCCGACTCACCGGCAGGCCGGTCCAGGCGGAACCAGAAGAAAGCGTGCGGCCCCAGGGTCACGAAATAGGGCAGTTCGCCGATAGGCGGGAAGGGGGTCTGACCGATCATCTCCACCGGGGTAAAGCCTTTCCAGGGGGAGAGGTCGAGTTCTACCGGCTGGGCGAAGCGCGAGAGGTTATTCACCACCAGCACGTGCATCCCGGCGTAGCTCCTGACATAAGCCAGCACCTTGGGGTTACTTGGGGCCAAGAAGGTGATGTCGCCCCGCCCGAAGACCGGGTACTGTTTGCGCACCCGGATGATCCGACGCATCCAGTTGAGCAGGCTGGTGGGGGTGCGCTCCTGGGCCTCGACGTTGACCCCTTGGTAGCCATAGGGCGGGTCCACGATCACCGGGCTGTAAAGCCTCGAGCTATCGGCCCGCGAGAAGCCCGCGTTGCGGTCAATAGTCCACTGCATGGGGGTACGCACCCCGTGCCGATCGGGTAAGTAGATGTTGTCACCCATCCCGATCTCGTCGCCATAGTAGAGAATGGGGCTACCCGGCAGGGTGAGCAAGATCGAGTGTAGCAACTCGATTTGCCGCCGATCCCCATCCAGCAAAGGAGCCAGCCGCCGCCGGATCCCCACATTCACCTTCATACGCGGATCCTTGGCGTACTCGGCGTACATATAGGCGCGCTCCTCATCAGTGACCATCTCCAGGGTCAGCTCGTCGTGGTTGCGCAGGAAGATCGCCCACTGGCAGTCCGGGCGGATTTCGGGAGTGCGCTTGACGATCTCCTCGATGGGCCGGGACTCCTCGCGGCGCAGGGCCATAAAAATCCGGGGCATCACCGGGAAGTTGAAACACATGTGGAACTCGGGTCGCTCCGCGCTGCCGAAGTAGGCCACCACGTCCTCGGGCCACTGGTTGGCCTCGGCCAGCAGAAGCTTGCCGGGGAAGTTCTCGTCCACGAAGCGGCGCAGCTCGGCCAGGAAGGCGTGGGTCTCGGAGAGGTTTTCGCAGTTGGTTCCCTCGCGCTCGAAAAGGTAGGGCACCGCGTCCACCCGGAACCCGTCCAGGCCTAGCTCGAGCCAGAAACGCACCACGTCCAGCATCTCTTCGCGCACCTTGGGGTTGTCGTAGTTGAGGTCGGGTTGTGAAGAGAAAAACCGGTGCCAGTAGAACTTGCCCACCGAGGGCTCGAAGGCCCAGTTGGAGGTCTCGGTGTCGGTGAAGATGATCCGGGCCTCCTTGTACTTCTGCGGGGTGTCCGACCAGACGTAGTAGTCATGGTAGGGGTTGTCGGGACTTTTGCGGGCCTCCTGGAACCAGAAGTGCTGGTCGGAGGTGTGATTGACCACCAAATCGGCGATGACCCGGATGCCACGGGCGTGGGCTTCCTCGAGAAAGCGCTGGAAATCGGCCAGGGTCCCGTAATCGGGGTTGATCGCCTTGTAGTCGGCGATGTCGTAGCCGTCGTCCTTGAGGGGCGAGGGGTAGAAGGGCATCAGCCACAGACAATCCACCCCCAAAGCCTGCAAGTAGTCCAGGCGCGAGGTGAGCCCAGGGAAATCCCCGATGCCGTCAGCGTTGGAGTCTTGGAAAGAGCGTACGTGCAGCTCGTAAAAAACGGCGTCCTTATACCACAGCGGATCCGAACTCGGGGCCGATGTCATGCCCATCAAATTACCACACCGGTCATGCTCCGGGGCTCGAGCTGCGACCCCGAGCACTACGAGGAGCGCACGGACCTCACCAGCACAACCGGGTAAGAACTGCCCGCCCCTTAGCGCTCTGCGCCAGAGAAGGGGGTTGGGTGCTGAATGCTTCGCATCGAGCACTAGGGGGATTCCTCCGCACCGACACCCCTAAACGCGCGGGTACGAGCACGTCATCGGTGACTGCTCTCGCCCCCCGCTCTCGCATGCGAGAGCGGGGGGCGGAGTGGCGCCATTGAAAAATCCCCGTGGCGAGCGTACACACCGCCTGCGGCTTAGGCTCCCGATCAGCCGGGGCTCAGGAAACACTCTGAGCGGGATGACATTGATGAAAAAGGCCGAGCTGGCCTCGAGATCGGAAATTTATACGCGGTGGTGCGAGACCAAAGGAATTTCCCGTCACGGTTTAGCAGGTTGTCAAAGAAGGACTCGAGCGATGAGCCTGATCGTGGTATCCAACCGGGAGCCGTGTCAGCCGGTGCGTTCGGAAGGCGGGGTGGAGTGGAAAGCCGCGGTGGGGGGCTCACCGCGGCGCTCACCCCGGTGCTCGAGCAGCAGGGCGGCACCTGGATCGCCTGGGGTGAGCAAGGGCCAGGTCCTCGAGCGTCTGATCGCCCGCCATCCCCAGCACCACCCGGTCTTTATCGGCGACGACCAGACCGACGAGGAAGGTTTCGCGGCGGTGCGGTTGCTCGAGGGGCAGCAAACCACCTCGGCCCCCGACTAGGCCCGAAAAAATCCCCGCGCCGGACAGGGTTCGGCTTCGGCGGTCCCGGTCCAAAAACCGCTCCTTAACCCTCGGCGAACCTGTGATGGGCGGTATTTACAGCCGTCTCGTGAAGTCCTACTCTATGAGTAATAGGAGCATTATGCACAAATTACTGTACTTAATCCTATTCCTCGGGGTCACCGCCTGGGCCGCCCCATCCGACGCTTACGGCTATCCGCCCGAGGTCAGGATCACCGATGCCAAAGACCGCGAAGCCTTCATGCGCTGGTTCGCGGCCATCGCCGAGGCCCAGTACACAGCTCCTAGCCCAAACTGGAAGCCCGAGGATCAAGACTGCGCTGGATTGCTCCGCTACGCCTATGTGGAAGCGCTCAAACCCAAAACCGCCGAATGGTTCGCCAAGTTCCCCTATCTGCCCGAGCGGGCCATCCCGGCGGTGAAGACGCTCTCCTACCCGATGCCCCAGATCAGCCGGAGCGTGTTCCGGGTGGCCCCCGGCGCTTACCGGAAAGGGGACGTAAAGGATGGAAAACTGGTCGGGCGCACCACCGCCTTGTACCTGATGCGCTACAACACGGTCTTTCTGGGCCGTACCCCGGACAAGGCCAGGCGCGGCGACCTGCTGTTTTTCGTCCACCCGCTCGCGGAAGGCTCGGCCTATCACAGCATGGTCTATCTGGGAAACGGCATGGTGGTATATCACACCGGTTTGAGCCCCGAGGAAGGGGGTGAGGTCAGGTTGCTCTCGCTCGAGACCCTGCGGCAGCACCCGGTCAAAAGCTGGCACCCGGTGCCGGAGAACCCGAACTTCCTGGGATTCTTTCGCTGGAAGATCTTGGTTGGCCCATGAAGAAAGGCTAAGAGCTAACCGTTGGTGGGTCATAGCAAAGGAGAGGTGGATCAGAATATTTATGAAACGGCTTCTACAGGGAATTTTATTGACGTTATTGGTGCTGCCGGTGTTCGCCCAGAGCGGGGTGCGGATGGAACTCTATGGCGGGGGGGTCAAGAGCCCGCAGGACCGGGTCACCCTCGAGTACTACATGCAGCACCCACAGAACACCCGCCTCGAGCTGTTCCGCCTGCGCGAGCCCGATAAGCTGCTGGGCCTGTACGGCCCGCGGGGGGTGCGGGTAGGGGGGCTGGAAGACCTGGAGAAAACCCGGCTGCGGGTCATCCCGATCTATCCAGGACAGCGCGAGTACGGGACTGTGAGCATCGGGCGGCTCGAGCCCGGCCTCTACTACGCCCGGATCGGGGGCGGGGCGGGCCGGACGCTGATCCTGGTCACCCGGCTGGGTCTGGTGGTCAAGGCCGAGCCGGGGCGGACCCTCACCTACACGGCGGACCTGGCGAGCGGGGAGCCTCGAGCCGCCCGGGTTTACCTGCTGGGCCGGGGAGGGCCGAGCCAGGCCACCGCCGATGCGAGCGGGATCGCCCGGCTGCAAAGCCCTGCGAGCGACAACCAAACCGTGGTGGCAGCCCGTCATGGGTCGGACTGGGCGTTTAGCCGCCTCTTCTGGAACAGTTGGAGCTTGGTCAAAAATCGGGTCTATCTGGTGACCGACCGACCGGTGTACCGGCCCGGCCACACGGTGTTCTTCAAAGGCACCGCCCGCAGCGCTCGGGGGCTCAAGCCGCTATCGGGTCGCAGCCTCGAGGTGCGGGTGGTGGATAGCGACGATAGCCAGGTCCTCGAGCAGAAGTTCACCACCGACGCCTACGGCAGCTTCTTCGGCGAACTCAAGCTGGGACTGGACGCCTCGCTGGGCAATTACCGGATCGAAGCCGAGCTGGACGGCGAGACCCACGAGGCGGGCTTCGAGGTGCAGGAGTTCGTCAAGCCGGAGTACCAGGTGAGCGTGGTCCCCGGCAGTTCCACCGCCATCCAGGGGAACAAGGCCCGCTTCACGGTCAAGGGCGAGTACCTCTTTGGTGGCCCGGTGGCGGGCGGCAAGGTGCAGTGGTCGCTGTTGCGCTCGCCCTACTACCGCTACGGCGAAGGGCTACCCTATGACTTCTACGACGACGCCCAGGGGGTATATGGCGACGTGATCCAGCGCGGCGAGGGAACCCTGAACGAGAAGGGTGAACTGGTGGTGGAGGTTCCTCTCGAGCGCCAGGGCGACGATTACCGCCTCTCGCTCCAGGCCAGTGTCACCGACGAGGCCCGGCGCGAACAACAGGGCTCGGCCAGCCTGGTGGCGTACCGGGCGGGGATCGTGCTGGGGCTCGAGACCACCGGCTACGTCTACCAAACCGGCGATACCGTCCTGCTCAATATCCGCGCCGAGGACTTGCAGGGCAAGCCGGTCGCCGTGCCCTTCACCCTGGTCGCCGAGCGCGAGTTCTGGGTACGCGGCAAGGGGGTCCGGCGCGAGCAGGTGAGCGCCCGCCAGGGCCAGACGAACGCCAGGGGCGAGGCCACGCTGCGCCTGTCCTTCTCCGAGCAGGGCTCGTACCGCTTCACCCTCAGCGCCAAAGACTCGCAAGGCCGCTCCACCAGCCAGCAGAACTACGCCTGGGTCTCGGGCAACTCCTACTGGTTCTGGGGTTACGATGGGCTCTCGGTGCGGGCCGACAAAAAAGTCTACAAACCCGGCGAGGAGGCCGAGTTCGTGATCCAGTCGCCGGTCGAAAACGGCTATGCCCTGGTGACGCTCGAGGGCAAATCCCTACAAAAAGCCGAGGTCGTGAAGATGAACGGCTCGGTGCTCACCTATCGCTTCAAGGTGACCGAGGCGATGGGGCCCAACAGCTACCTGAGCGCGACCGTCATCGGCAACCACAGCTACTACCAGGGCGAGGCCGAGTTCTTCGTGCCGCCGGATCAGAAGTTTTTGAACGTGGCGATCCAGCCCAGCGCCGAGACCTTCGAGCCGCAGGACTCCGCCACCTACACCCTGCGGGTGACCGACGCCTCCGGCAAACCGGTAAAGGCCCAGGTCACGGTGGGGCTGGTGGACGAGGCGATTTACCTGGTTCGGCCCGAGAGCACCCCGGACATCCGCGGCTTCTTCTATCCCCGCCAGAGCAACGTGGTCGGCACCGAGCTGGCGAGCGGGTATAGCTTTGGCTTCGACGCCTGGAACGTCGCCGGGCGAGCCCCCATGACCTCGGCGGTGTTCGCCCAGGCCAAGGAGGGGATGGCGGCGGCCCGGGTTCGCAGCGATTTCCGCGACACCATCCTGTGGCTTCCCGCCGTGCAGACCGACGAAAACGGGCGGGCTAGCGTCGAGGTGAAGTTTCCCGACAACCTGACCCAGTGGCGGATGACCGCGCGGGCCATTACCCTGGGCCAGGAGGTGGGGCAAAACCGCAGCCTGGTGCGCACCACCCTGCCGGTGATCGCCCGGCTCGCAGGTCCGCGCTTTTTGGTGCGGGGCGACGAGGCCAGCTTGCGGGTGATTGGGCAGAACAACCTGAGCCAGAATTTGCGTGGGCTCCTCAACCTCGAGACCGAAAACCTCACCAACACCAACCCCGGAGCCAAGAGCGTAACCCTAAGCGCCGGGGGCCGCAGCACCGCCGACTACACCGTGCGGGCGGCCCAGACCGCAACCGCCAAACTCAAGGGCTCGGCCTTGACCCCCACGGCCAGCGACGCGCTCGAGATTACGATCCCGGTGATCTCCAAGGGGGTACGGGACGAGATCGGCTGGGCGGCCCAGGTGAAGCCGCTCCAGCGGCCCGGCGATGCCGGTACTCAGGGAAGCTCGAGTTGGACCTTTACCCTCCCGACTCAGGTAGACCCCAACTCGGTGCGGGGTCAATTGGTGCTCACCCCATCGCTGACGGCGGCGGTCGCCCCCGCGTTGCGCTACCTGGCCGGTTACCCCTACGGCTGCTCCGAGCAGACCATGAGCCGCTTCCTACCGAGCGTGCTGGCGAAGCGGGTGGGCGCTGCCGCGAACCTACCCGACGACATCGCCGAGAACCTCGACGACATCGCAGGGCTGGGCTTGGCCCGGCTCTACCAGTTCCAGCACGAGGACGGCGGTTGGGGATTCTGGGAGAACGACGACTCTTCCCTCTTCATCTCGGCCTACGTGATGGGCGGGCTGCTCGAGGCCCGCTCGGCTGGTTACCGGGTGCGCGAGAACGTGCTCGAAGAGGGCTTCAAGTATCTGCAAGACTATGCCCGCCGGGCGGACGTCTCAGCGGATGCCCGGGCGATGGCCTACTTTGCCTTGGCGAAAGGAGGGAAGGGGGTAGGCGGCATCTCGAGCGTCCTCGCCGACAAGAACCTCACCCCCTACGGCCTGGCCCAAGCCGTGCTGGCCTTCACCGAGACCGGCCAACGGGATCAGGCCTTAGCCGCCCAGGATCGTCTGCTCGCCAAGGTGATCGAGCGGGGCAGCGTCGCTTACTGGGAATCCGGTGCCCCCGACTACTGGTGGAATGACGACCGCATCGAGGCCACCGGCTACGCCCTGATGGGCCTGGCCCGGCTGCGACCCGACCACCCGATCGTGCCCAAGGTGGTGAACTGGCTCTTGCTCGAGCGCCGGGGCGCTTCCTGGCGGGCCACCAAGGACACGGCGGCGGTCGTGCGGGCGGCGCTCGAGCTTTCCAAACGGCAGGGCAGCACCGAAGCCAGCCGTGAGGTCAGGATCAGCATTGACGGGCAGGAAGTTTCGACTCAGACCGTCACCGACGCCGCGAGCGTCAGTGTACCGATACAGAATCTCTCGGCGGGAACCCACGTGCTCGAGGTCAGCGTGAGCGGCGAGGCCCCGCTCTACGCGGGGGCCCGGCTCTCCTACGTCTCCGAGCGGGCCTACAACCGACCCGAGGGCAAGGGCCTGAGGGTGGCCCGGCAATTCGAGAAGCTGGTGCCCAAATACCTCGAGGACGAGGAGCGCTACGTCTATAGCCGCGTCCCCCTCACCGACCCGGCCAAACCCGGCGAACTCGTCCTGGCGACGATCTCGGTGACCCCCCAGACCAAGGGAGCGTTACGCTACCTGCTGGTCGAAGATGGCATCCCGGCGGGCTTTAGCGCCGTGGAGGACGCCGGGATGCAGATCGAGGGCGTGGACACCCCCTACGGCTACGATTACTACGGCTGGAACTACTGGTACGACGGGCGCGAGTTCCGCGACCAACGGGCCGAGTTCTACTTCAGCTACCTCGACCAGCCGATCACCTTCAGCTACGTCCTGCGGGCCGAGACCCCGGGCCGCTTTAGCGCCCTGCCCACCGTGGCCTGGCTGATGTACGAGCCGGAGGTGCGCGGGGTAGGGACGGAGCGGGTGGTGCGGGTCGGCGAATGAAGGTGCTCACCCTGGCGCTTCGCGCCGTCCCTCTCGCGAGTTCGAGAGAGGGATCGGTCTTCCCGAGCAAGAGCAGGGGGAGAGTAACCCTATCCTTTGGCCTCATCGGCTTAGCGCTCGCACTCTCGAGCACCCAGGCCCAAACCTGGCAGACCCACCGCAGCCCCAACTTCATCGTCCAAACCGCCTCCCAAGCCGACACTCAATACCTCGAGCACCTCTTCCAAACCCTCCAGAGCGCCCGCAAAGATCTTAAAAACTTCAGCCTCGAGCCCCCCGGTCGAGTTCTGGTCGTGGTTCACCCGAGCCTCGAGTCCTACCGTAAAGCCACCGCTCAGCCCTGGTTTGTATTGGCCCAGGCCAACCGGGCCGAGCACCAGATTGACGTGCAGCGGCTCCACGTGGTGGCCGAGCGGGGGCAGCTCGAGGCCGTTTTGCGCCACGAATACTTCCATCTGGCCCAGCCCGAGGATTGGCCGCGCTGGCTGGCCGAGGGCTCGGCGATGATCTTTGCTGGGCAAAAGCCGACCGCCAAAGCCTTGGAGGGGGTCTCCGCAACGAGGCTCGAGGAGATCCTGGCCAACCCGCCAAACTCGCAAACCCTGGCCAGGGCGATGGCGGGGGCGTACGAACGGGCGCGGGCATATTGGAAAAAACGTGGTCATACGCCCTACGCCCTACCTCTTACGGAAAAATCCTTTGGCGTACGACATAAAACCTCCCAAATACCGGCATAATAAACTCGATGCGCGTCCACCTCGTCGCCATCCAGGCCGAAATCCAGCCCCCCGCCTACCGAACCGCAGAGGCTTTCCGGGAACGGGTCTTGGGCTTGACTCGAGCCGCCGTCGAGGGGCTTCCCGAGGGAGATCCGCGAGTCCTGGCCTTCCCCGAGGCCTTCGCCCTGCCGCTCAGCTTCTGGCTCGAGACCCCCGACGAGATCGTCCAGGCCCCCTCTGCCCTATCCGCCGCGACCACCTTGCTCCGCAAGCGCTGGCCCGAGGCGTTGCAGCTCGCCATCCCCTCCCCCGCGGTGTTTTTTCACCTGCGGGCGCTCGAGGTCTGGCCAGTCTACGAGCGGGTTTTTCGGGAGGCCGCGCGAGCGGGCCGGGCCTATCTGGTGGCGGGTTCCATCTTCAGCCCCCTGGTGGACTGGGAACCGGCGCAGGGCTATCACCGGGCGGCTCGAGCCGTCTTCAACCAAACCCTGCTCATCTCCCCCCGGGGCACGATCCTGAGCCGGGTTCCCAAGGTGAACCTGACCAAGGACGAACGCGGGAGCTTCCTCTCGGGCGGCCCGCTCGGCAGCCAGGTCGTGCAGACCCAGATCGGCAAGCTGGGAACGTTAATCTGTCTGGATGCCTTTCACGAGCGACTGGTGGAGTGGGTGGACGCCCAGGGAGCCTGGCTGTTGATCCAACCCTCGGCGAACGCCGCCCAGTGGGACGGCCCCTGGAACGCTGACGCGAAGCAGGTCGAGGGCGAGGTTTGGCTGAGGGAAGGCTTGGCGAAGAAGCTCGAGACCCGCGAGAACCTGCGCTATGGTCTCAACCCCATGCTGAACGGCAAATTCTACACCCTGAGCTTCGAGGGACGAAGCGGAATCTACGGCCCCGGAGCGCCGCTCGCGCTGGCCGAAAGCCCCATCGGAGATGCCCTGATCCGCTACCCCATCGAAAAAAGCGAGGGGATGTCCCCTCGCCCGGGTTGAGTTCTAACTTAAGGCTGGACGGGAAGCCCCAGGCGCTCCGGGTAGAGCCTGATCCCGACCCGCTGCCCGACCCGGTCCAGGAGCTTCTCCAGGGCCGACTGCACCACCGACTCGGAGATACCCTGCTTCACCTCGTCGAAGGGCCGCACCGAGCCGGGCTCGATCTTGTTGAGCCGGATGATGTGAAAGCCGAACTCGGTGCGCACCGGCTCGCGGCTGGTCTCCCCGGCCTTGAGCCGGATCATGGCGTTCTCGAAGGGGGCCACGTAGGTCCCGCGCGGTTCGCAGCCGAGGTCGCCGCCGTTGTCCTTGCTGCCGGGGTCTTGGGAGTACTGTTTGGCCAGGTCGGCGAAGTCGGCGCCTTGGTTGAGCTGGCGGATCAAGGAGATGGCCTCTTCGCCGCTCACCACCAGGATGTGCGAGGCGCAGTAGGTCTGGGGGATGGTGAACTCGGCGCGGGAGAGCCCATAGATGAGCCGGAGCGCCGGCTCGCTGGGCTTGACCCGCCCCTGAAGCTGCTCGAGGTAGGCATTGTAGGTGAGGGCCTCGTACACCAGCATGCGGTAATCGTCGAGGCTCGAGATCCCCACCTCGCCCAAAGCCTGGCTAAAGGCCTCATCGCTATCGAAATCCTTGCGGGCCTCGGCTACCTGGCCCTCGATATCCTCTTTGCTGGCGGCCAGACCGGCCCGCTCGGAGGCCTTGATGACCGCATAATCCTTGGCCAGACGCTCGAGGAACTGCGGCTTGAAGCGCTCGAACTGGGCTTCCGACTCCGGGGTGGCAGGCATCCCCTGCCGCTGGAGCGAGGTCTTGACAAAAAAGCCCCATTCGAAGTCGAAGTAGCTCTTTTTCAGCGCTTGTCCACCGACCTCCGCCACCACCGGGTCGTCGGCGGGCTGAGCCTGTTGCGGTTGAGTTTGTTGGGCCAGAGCAAGGGAGAAAAGCGCAAGAAGCCAAACCAAGAATCTAGGCATGTCGCTATGCTAACACGCAGCCCGCGTGGCTCTGGAGGATAGCTCGCTTTTTCTGGCGTGCTCGGTCCGGGCCTTGGAGAGCGGCAGGGGCCGCTACCGCTCTCGAGCCCCATCCAGCGGCCCAGCGGGTCCTTCCCAAAGCCCCGCGAGGGGATGGTAGAATCCGCCGCGTGAACCTCGAGTCCCCCGATCTGACCGTCCTGCTGACCTCTCCTGCCGCGAGCCCCCCGCAAAAACCGGAGGCGGTATGCCAGCGCGTCTAGCCGTCATCGGTGGCGGGGCGGCGGGGCTGGCCGCGGCCTACTACGCCCAGCGGGCCGGGCTCGAGGTCAGCGTGCTCGAGGCCGGCCCCCGCTTTGGCGGGAAGATCTTCTCACTCACCGGCGACGGCTTCGTGGTGGAGGCCGGGCCCGACTCCCTCCCGGCCACGCCACAGGTGCTCGAGCTGGCCAGGGAACTCAACCTCCCGGGAAATCCCCGCCTCGAGCCTCTCTCCCCCCACCCCAACCCAAACCCCAGCCACCTGCTCTACAAGGGCAAGACCCTGGCGCTGCCCGACGTTGCCCCGGCCCAGCTCCCCTGGGCCATCAGCCCGCTGCTCTCCCCGGCGGGGCGGCTGCGGCTGGCTTTCGAGCGGTTCGTGGGCAAGGCGGCAGACCCCGACGAGCGCCTGGAATCGTTTATCCGCCGCCGCTTCGGGGACGAAGCCTGGGCCATCCTGGCCCGGCCCCTGGGCCACGCCCTATACGGCGCCAACCCCGAGGACCTCTCAGTGCGGTCGGCGTTCCCAGACCTATGGGAGCGCGAGCAAAAAAGCGATCCGGCGCAAAACCCCGACGAGCCCAAAACCCCCGCCGGGGCGGTCTCCTTCAAGGGCGGCATGGGAGCTTGGGTCAACGCGCTGCTGCTCCACCTCGAGAGAAAGGTGCGGGCGGGCACCGGGCTCGAGGTGGTGGCGATCAGCCGGGAGGGGGAGGCGTGGCAGATCTTCACCTCGCGGGGCAAGCTCGAGGCCGAGGCGGTGATTTTCGCCACCTCGGCGCAGCGCACCGCGCGCATCCTGCGCCCCATCTACCCCCAGGCCACCACCCTGCTCAACCAGGTGCCGACCCTCCTGGTGGCGACGGTCTCGCTGGCCTTCCCCCAGCCGGGACTTCCGGCCCTGCCCGGTCACGAGGTCATCTTGGACCCCAGCTACCGGGCCGAGAGCTTTCTCTGGTCGAGCGAGCGCTGGCCGGGCCGAGCCCCCGAGGGGTTCCGGCTGGTGCGGGTCAACTTCGTCGGGGAGCCCGCCCGTCTGGGCGACAGCGAGCTGGTGCGTCTGGGGCTGGCCGAACTCGAGCGCTACTTCGGCGGTTCCGCACCGCTCCCCAAACCCGTCGCCAGTTGGCCTTTCCGGCTGGGCTCGGTCCCGCTGTACAAGGTGGGCCACGCCCGCCGCAGCGAGGCCATCGAGAGCGCCCTGGCCCGGATGCCGGGGGTATTTGCCACCGGGTTCGGCCTGCGGGGGCAGAGCCTGGCCGACCACCTGCGTGAAGCCCGGCAGGCCGTGCAGCGGGCCCTCAACTACCTGGCCCTGGAGACCCGGGCCAGCGACCCCTCGACGGCCTGAGCCTGCCCAGGGTCAGCTGCTGGGGTCATCGGCGGGTTCGGACACCCCCTACCGGGGGAGCGCCTGGGGTGGAGCCAGGCGGTTTCTGGCTTCGCTGAGCAGCTCCGCCAGCACCTCGAGCGGGCCGGTGTAGCGGGGATCTTCGGCCCGACGGGCTGTTCGCGAGGTGGCAGAACCCAAAGCCAGCAGGATCTGGCCGATCTGAGCGGGATCGAGGCGGGGCTGCTCGAGTTCCTCGCGTAAGGCCCGCAGATCGGCGGCGATGGCCTGTAGGAGCGGGTCCTCCTTTTCCCGCAGCACCCCTTCCCAGTAGTCGATCAGGTGCTTGCGGGGCCGGGCGAGGATGTCGGCCCGAAAAGCCTGGATGGTCTGGTTCATAAGTCTGGTTGTGCTCGAGCTATAAAAATCCGTTGTTACCCAAATCAAAACACCGCCAGGCCGACTCGAGCGTTTTGCGCCGCGGAGTCGGCCTTGTCAACGTCCAGCAGGGGGCCGGGTTGGTGGGCTTCGCGCAGGAGACCAGGCCCTACAGGAACGACCGCAGAATTTCGCTCATCTGACCCATCTCGATCAAAAAAGCATCGTGCCCGTGCGGGCTTTGGATCTCCTCGTAGCGCCCGCCCGCCAGCTCCGCCGCGTCGCGGACCTCCGAGGCGCTGTAGAGCACGTCGGTATCGATCCCGACGAAGAGGGAGGGGATGGGCTGGAGGCGCTCGAGCGCCACCCCGATCCCGCCCCGGCCCCGGCCCACGTCATGGGTGTCCATGGCCAGCGAGAGGGTCAGGTAGGCGTTGGCGTCGAAGCGGCGGACGAACTTCTCGCCCTGGTAAATCACGTAGCTCTCGCCCCGCTCGGGGGTCTGCCGCCAGCGCTCGGCGAAGGATTCCGGGGCGCGGTAGGAGAGCATGGCGATCGAGCGGGCCAATTGCAGGCCCAGGGGCTGCTCGCTGTAGTGGCCGTTGTTGTAGGCCGGGTCGGCGGTGATGGCGTCGCGCGAGAGCCGGTTGAAGGCCCTGGCCCACGGCCCGTGGACGGGCGGGGCGGCCAGTATCACCAGTTTGCCCACCCGCTCGGGAAACAAGAGGGCGAACTCGAGGGCCACCATCCCCCCCAGGCTCCCGCCTATCACCGTGACCTTCTCCACGCCCAAGAGGTCCAGGAGTCGGGCTTGGGCCCGGGCCAGGTCGCGGATGGTGAGCCGGGGGAAGGTCGGGCCGTAGGCCAGCCCGGTTTGGGGGTTGGGGGTGAGCGGCCCGGTGCTGCCATAGCAGCTCCCGATGTGGTTGGCGCAGATCACGTAGTGCTGGGCCGGGTCGAGGGGTTTCCCAGCCCCCACCAGTTCGTCCCACCAGCCCTGCGGGCCAAAGGCCTGCTCGAGCGGGCTGAGCCCTTTGAGCGCTAGCTCGCCGTAGGTTCCGGCCAGGTGGGCGCTCCCGGTGAGCGCGTGAAAGACCAGATAGGCGTTATCTTTGCGAGCGTTGAGCCGCCCGTAGGTCTCGAAGCGCAACCGTAGCTCGGGGAGGAGGCCGCCGTGCTCGAGGGCAAAGTTGGCCTCCTGGAGGATGGCCGTGCAGGGGATGGGCTCTCGAGCGAGATTGGGGTGGGGCATGGGGAGGCGCAAAATCGCCCCGTGCTCTCCCCACACCTCCCAGACGATGGGCTCAGATTCGGATTGGGACAGTTCGCGTACCACCTGAACCCCCTTCGGGGTCACACGTCGTACGCCAAAGATTTTTTTGACGTAGGACGTAAGACGTGCGACGTACGACGACTCAATCTGCTGCCACCGAGGTTTTCGCCCTCAACGCCTGCGCGATATCGGCCTTGAGATCCTCCAGCGTCTCGAGCCCCACACTGAGGCGTACCAGTTCGGGGTTGACCCCGGCCCGAACCTGTTCTTCGGCGGAGAGCTGGGAGTGGGTGGTGGAGGCCGGGTGGATGGCCAGGGTACGGGTGTCGCCCACGTTGGCGAGGTGGGAGATCAGCTCGAGGCCGTTGATGAAGCGCTTGGCCGCCTCGTAGCCGCCCTTGAGCCCGAAAGTGAGCACCGCGCCGGGCTTGCCCTTGAAGTATTTGAGCGCCTTGTCGTAGCTGGGGTGGTCCTCGAGACCGGGGTAGTTGACCCAGGCCACCTCGTCCTGCTCACGCAGCCAGTGGGCCAGCTCGAGCGTGCTCTGCACGGTGCGCTCGGCGCGGAGGGAGAGGGTCTCGAGGCCCAACAGGAGCAGCCAGGCCTCGAAGGGGCCTAGCGCCTGCCCCTGGTCGCGCAGGCCGTCTACGCGGGCTTTGAGGATAAATGCCAGGTTGCCAAAAGCCTTGGTCAGCTCGAGGCCGTGGTAGCCGGGTTGGGGCTGGGTCAGAAGTGGGTAACGCCCGTTGGTCCAGTCGAAGTTCGC
The DNA here is from genome assembly GCA_035760705.1 of Meiothermus sp. Classification (GTDB taxonomy): domain Bacteria; phylum Deinococcota; class Deinococci; order Deinococcales; family Thermaceae; genus Allomeiothermus. Next base: position 31,017 of record DASTSL010000124.1, read on the forward strand.
CCCGTCCACGATCAGCCCGGCGATGGCCGCCCCGTGCCCGCCGATCCACTTGGTGCCGGAGTGGACGACCACGTTGGCGCCCCACTCGATAGGCCGGAAGAGGTAACCGCCCTGCCCGAAGGTGTTGTCCACGAAGAGGGCGATGCCGCGCTCCTGGGCGGCTTGGGCAATGCTCTCGAAGTCGGGAATGTTGAGCGCCGGGTTCCCCACCGACTCAAGGTACCAAAACCGGGTGTCGGCGTCGGTCTGGGCGATAAAATCCTCGGCGGTCTCGGCCCGGCTGGTAAAGCGGCTTTCGATGCCCAAGCGGGGCAGCGTGACCTTGAACTGGTTGATGCTCCCGCCGTAGAGGTTCGGCGTGGAAACGAAGTTATCCCCGGCCTGGGCCACGTTGGTGATCGCCAGGAACTGCGCCGCGTGCCCCGAGCTGGTGGCGAGCGCGGCAGCCCCGCCCTCGAGCGCCGCGATGCGCTTCTCGAGTACGTCGGTGGTGGGGTTCATGATCCGGGTGTAGATGTTGCCGAACTCCTGGAGCCCGAAGAGCCTCGCCGCGTGGTCGGCGTCCTTGAACTGGTAGCTGGTGGTGGCGTAGATGGGCACCTGGCGGGCCCCGGTGGTGGGATCGGGCGAGTAACCGGCGTGGAGTTGCAGGGTCTCGAAGCTGAGCTTTTTCTCGGACATGTTTGGCTCCTACCGCGTTGGGAATTTGGGGCGTGGTTTTCGGTGGTGGCGAGAGCTGTTAGCGCTTAGCTTTTAGCGGTTAGGGTTTGGCTAATTGCCAATGGCTAACAGCTAACGGCCCTCGTCATCGCCGCGTTCGGTAGGAGTCTTGTCTGTATGACTAGACAAACAAAAACTCCCATCCCGATTCGTTCTCTCTAACTGGCGCGCACGCCAGCGAATCTGGAAGGGAGTCACTGTGCCTAGCTCGTCCCTTCTCTCATCTCTCCCGGACGTTTCCCCCGTCCGGGTCGGAATTGGCACCTTGGAAAGCCCGATCGGTGATGGGCGAATGGGCTTGCCGGGTTGCCGCGACTTCATCGGGCCGAATCCCTCAGTCGCTCTGGATAAGAGAACGTAGTTCTTTGTTGCCGCGCCCCGGCGCGGTTAGAGGTGAGTCTAGGGGCTAGCAAGGGGGCTGTCAAGCTCTCGCGGGCCGGAGGGCGCCCCTTGCAGTATCCTCGAGTTGGTGAAAAGCCTCCTGCGGCTCGCCGGAATGCTGCTGGCGCTGGGGTTGGCCCGAGCCCAGCCGGTCGAGATCCCGTTCTGGCACGTGACCGATCCCCCAGGTGGGGAGCTGCTCGAGACCCTGGCCCGAGAGTTCAACCAGCAGCAGACCGCTTACCGCATCCTGCCCCGCTACGTGGGCCAATACCGCGAGGGCGGGCTCAAGCTGCTGGCCGCGCTGTATTCGGGGTCCACCCCCGCCCTCTTCCAGGCCGAGCTTTCCTTTTTAGGGCGCTTGCAGTCGGAAGGATTGGCCCTGCCGCTGGACGAGTACTTGGGCACGCTCCCGCCGGATTTTTACCCGGGGCTGCTCGAGGCGGGCCGGGTCAAGGGCAAGACCATTGGCCTGCCCTTTAACCTCACCCAGCCGGTGCTCTTCTACAATGCCGATCAGTTCGCGGCCAAGGGCTTAGCACCCCCCCGCACCTGGGCCGAGTTCGAGGAGAACGCCGCCCGGCTCACCACCCGGGCGGCCAAGGGCTTCCTGGCTTCCGCCGATGCTTGGAGCTTCAGCGCGGTGCTCTCGAGCCGGGGCGGGAGCCTAGTCGACGCCAAAGGGCATCCTACCTTCACCGACCCCAAGGTGGTGGAGAGCCTCGAGATGCTATACCGGATGGTCCGGCGAGGCAGCGCCCAAAGCCGGGGCGTGGCCGAGTTCACCTTCGCCGTCACCGACTTCTTGCGCACCAAGGCCTCGATGGTCATCGGCCCACTGCAACTTTTACCCATCGTGGAAAAGCGCACCCCGGTTCCGTTCCGCCTGGGCATCGCACCGCTGCCGCTGGAACCGGGGGGTCGGGTGCCACTGGCCGGGGGAACGCTGGCGGTGTTGCGCGGGGCCACCCCGCAGCAGGCCCAGGGGGCAGTGGCTTTCTGGAAATTCCTGACCCAGCCACAGAACCTGGCCCGCTGGGTGCAGACCACCTACGATCTCCCGCTACGCCGCTCGGCTTTAGGCCTGCTGGAGAGCTTCTACCGCGAGGACCCGCGCCGTCAGCTAGACCCCGGCAAAGCCAGCCTGTCCGGTCCCTGGATCCAGGACCCCGGCTTCGCCTATTGGTATGACTACCTTGAGGAGGCCCTGGAAAAGAGCCTCAAAGGCGGGGTACCCCCCCGCAAAGCCCTCGAGGAGGCCCAGCGCAAGGCCCTGAGCCGATAGGCCGCTGAGCTTGCGAGTTTGGGGCTGTGCAGCACCGAGTCAGAATCGCCCTCCGAGCGCGGGACGGGGTCATCGGAGTGGTTTGCTATCCTCTACTCCCTCGACCTAAACCGTCCTAATCCCTTCCGCCCATCTTTAGAAAATCCCTACCCAGGCTGGTGCAAAAAACCTCGAGCTCCAGGCGAATTTTCCCATACTTAAGATATCGTGAAGCTAGCAGCGATGATCCCCGCGATTTGCTTCCTGGGCGTACCCCGCCTGGTTCAAAACGAAACGGTCAGCGAGCTTCCCCGCGAGCGGCCCCTGTGGCTGTTGGCCTACCTCAGCGCCCAGGAGGACTGGGTGAGCCGCAGCGAACTCACCGAGCTGTTCTGGCCCGGGCTCGAGGAGGCCGCCGCCCGCAACAACCTGCGCCAACTCCTGTACCGCGTCCGCAAGCTCGAGTGGGCAACGGAGCTAGAGGCCGAGGCCGAGGGGGTGCGCTGGCGGACCGAGACCGACCTGCGTCGGTTTCGCCAGGCCCTGAGGGAAAGCGATTGGGCCGAGGCGGTGAAGCTTTACCGGGGAGACTTCCTCGAGGGCGTTCGCATCTACGACCTGCCGGATCTGGAAAACTGGCTCGAGGCCGAGCGCGAGGACTTGCAGGCGGCTTGGCGCGAGGCGGTGCTGCATTACGCTGCCCTCCTCGAGCACGAAGACGACTTCCCCAAGGCCCTGCCGCTCCTGGAGCGAGTCCTGCAGAGCGATCCTTATGGCGAGGCGGCCTTGCAGGCATACCTCCGGCTCAGTGCCCAAAGCGGAGCCGGCGAACGGGCGCTCAAAGTCTACGAGGAGTTCCGCCTGCGGCTGCGGCGGGAGATGGGGCTCGAGCCCGATCCCGCCACCCAGTCCCTGGCCGCCGCACTGTTGGCCACGCCAGCCCCAGCCATCACCGCGTCGCCCTCGAGATCCCATCACAACCTCCCGGCCCGGCTCACCGCCTTTATGGGCCGCGAGGAGGAACTGGGCCAGATCGCCCGGCAGCTCGAAGACCCCGCCTGTCGCCTGCTGACCCTCACCGGGCCTGGCGGTATCGGCAAGACCCGGCTGGCCCTCCAGGCCGCCGAGATGTCTTTTCGCGGCGATAGCCGGGTGGCGTCTTTTCGCGGCGAAGGCCGGGTGGCCCAGCTGCGGAGCTTCGCCGACGGGGTGTTTTTCGTCCCGCTGGCCCCGGTGGACCAAGCCTCGAGCATCCCCGCCGCCATCGCCCGGACCCTGGGGCTCTCGCTCAGCGGGCGGGAGGAACCCCGTACTCAGCTTCTCCATCACCTCCGCGACCAGGAGATGCTGCTGGTGCTGGACAACTTCGAGCACCTGATGGAGGGGGTGGGCTATGTCGGGGACATCTTGCAAGAAGCCCCAAGGGTCAAAGTGCTGGCCACCTCGCGGGAGCGGCTGGGTCTCCAGGCCGAATGGGTGCTGCCCCTGGAGGGCCTTCCCGGCCCGGAGAAACCGGGGCTCGAGGCGGCCCGGGCCTCGAGCGCGGTCAAGCTCTTCGTGGAGCGGGCCAGCCGGGTACAGCCGGGGTTCGCCCTGACCCCAGAGGTGGCCCCGGCGGTGGTGCGGGTGACCCAACTCACCCAGGGCTGGCCGCTGGGCCTCGAGCTGGCCGCGGCCTGGGTGCAGGCCTTCGACCCCCAGACCATCGCCCAGGAGATCGCGCAGAACCTGGATTTCTTGGAAGCCCCCGAGCGCGACCGCCCCGAGCGGCACCACTCCATGCGGGCGGTGTTCGACCACTCCTGGCGGCTCCTCACGGCGGAGGAGCAGGCCGCCTTGCGGCGCTTGGCGGTGTTCCGCGGCGGCTTCGAGCGGGCGGCGGCGGGCCAGGTGGCCCAGGCTTCGCCCCGGGTTTTGCTGGCGCTAATCCACAAGTCGCTGGTCCGACGCAACCCTAGCGGGCGCTTCGAGCTGCTCGAGGTGATCCGGCAGTACGCGCTGGAGAAGCTCGAGGCCGAGCGGGCCGAGTCCGAGGCAGCCCACGCCCGCCACACGGCCTTTTACCAGGACCTGGCCCAGACCGCCGAACCCCATCTCCACGGCCCCGAGCAGGCCCGCTGGCTCGAGCGCCTGGCCACCGAGCATGACAACCTGCGCTCGGCGCTAGCCTGGGCGCTGGGGCGGCAGGAGGCCGAAAACGCCCTGCGGCTGGCCACCGCGCTGCACTGGTTCTGGTACGTGCGCGGCTACTCGCTGGAGGGCCGGGACTGGCTCGAGCGGGCCCTCTCCTTGGCGGACGAGCGGATAGCCCCCGAGCTGCGGGCCAAGGCCCTGGACGCCCTGGCTGAGAAGCACAAAGACCTGGGGAACTATACCCAGGCCCTGCGCTACCAGGAGGAGGCCCTGGCGCTGTGGCAAGCGCTCGGTGAGCGGTCGCGGGTGGCCGGCGCCTGGCACACCCTGGGGCTCATCGCCCGCGACCAGGGCAACTACGAACAAGCCCTAGCCCATTTCGAACAGAGCCTAGCCCTCAAGCGCGAGCTGGGGGACGCCCTTGGGATGGGCGCAACCCTGAACGACATCGGGGTATTGCACAGCTACGCGGGCCGGACTTCGGAGGCCGTGCCTTATTTCGAGCAGAGCCTGGCCCTGAAGCGTCAGGTCGGGGATCAACTGGGGGTGGCCTACGCCCTGGGGAACCTCTCCAACGTCTTCGCGGCCCTGGGTCAAAAGGAGAAAGCGCAACGGCTGTTGGAGGAGAGCCTGGCCCTCAAACGTGAGCTTGGAGACCAGCAAGGCATCGCGGTATCGCTTTATAACCTGGCCCTGGCGGCGCTCGAGGACGGCGAGTTCGCCCAGGCCGAGCCCTGCATGCGCGAGGGGTTTCAGATCTTTCACACCTTGGGCCGCCGCTGGCACCTGGCCTTCATGCTGACCCTCTTCATCGATTACACCCTGCGGCTCGAGCGGTACCAGCGTACCGCCCGGCTGATCGGGGCCCTCTATGGGCTCTCCGCGGCGCTGGGCCTGGAGGAGCCGCCCGGCAACCCCAGCCTGCTGGCCAATCAGATCGAAAAGGCCCACCAAGCCTTGGGGGACGAGGCCTACGCGCAAGCCCTTGCCGAAGGTCAAGCCATGAGCCTCGAGCAGATCGTGGCCTACGCGCTGGGGGATACACCCTAGTACGGCCTCGAGCTCAGGGGCTCTGCGGTACGCGAAGGAATCCCCACTGGGGCCGGCAAGAGGCCAGCGCATCTGGGGCTCCGGATCACTTATACTTAACGCTTCTCTGGTCAGCCTCAAGACTATGGGTGAAGGGGAATACGAAACACTGTTCTGGGCGGAATTTCCGCTGGATTGTCGTCGTGCTGGCGTTGCTCTTGACGCAAAGCTTGCAGCAAAAAGTGGTCTATGTTCCGTGCAGCCTGACGCAAAACTGAGGCCGCAGTTCATCTGCTGCCAGGGCGAAAACTACAGCATTAGCCCGAAGTATAGGCCACAAGGGCCGCCCCGACGAAGGTTTTACCGATAAAATGCCGGGGTGCAGGTGCTTCTCTCCACCGTCATCCCGGTCGGTTTGATCGTGCTCATCGGCTTTTATATCGGCAAACGCTTCGACCTTGACCTGCAATCGCTCTCAAGGCTCAGCATCTACGTCCTGGTGCCGGCCCTCATCTTCGACGCGATGTACCGGGCCCAGCTCAGCGGGAGCAGCGTGCTCGGGCTGAGCCTGGCGTTCTTCATCGCCTACGGGGTCTTGTACCTGCTCACCCTGGGCATCTCTCGAGTGTTGCGTTTGAGCCGTGACCTCGAGAAGAGCCTGGTCACCATGGCGACCTTCCCCAACTCGGGCAACATGGGCCTGCCGATGGCCCAGTTCGCCTTCGGGGCTGCCGGGTACGAGCGGGCGGTGGTGGTGTTCGTGGCCTCGAGCGTGCTGATGTTCGGCCTCGGTCCGGCCTTTCTCAAGGGCGGGGGGCTGTTGCGAAGCCTGGTCTTCACCCTGCGGCTGCCGCTTTTCTGGGCTCTGGCGGCGGGGCTGGGGTTGCGGGTGCTCGAGGCCCTCTTCCCCCCGCTGGGCGAGTTCATCCGGGGAACCAAGCTCGACCAGGGGGTTCACCTCTTGGGACAAGCCTGCATCCCAGTGCTGCTGCTCTCGCTGGGGATGCAGATCGCCCGGAGCCCGCTGCCCTGGGCCGGCCCGCTGGGAACGGCTCGAGTGCTGGCTTTCGAGCTTCTGGGCAGCTTTCTCAGGCTGATCGCGGCTCCTGCGTTGACCTACGGGGTGGGGCTTTTGCTCCGGCTCTCCCCGCTGGACCTCCAGGTGCTGGCCTTGCAGAGCGCGATGTCGGTGGCGGTCAACGCCTTCATGATGGTGCGCGAGTTCGGCGGGGACGCCGAGAAGACCGCCGGGGGGGTGGTGCTTTCCACGGTGCTGGCCTTCGTGACGATCCCGCTGGTGTTGTGGGCGGTGGGGGTGCGCTGAGGGCTTAGCGGCTGTGGGGGTAGGGCTCGAGCGGGGGTCGGGAATCCACGAAGATGTCCACCCAGACCTTGGGGCCGCCGTTGCTGACCACTCCGCGCATACACCCGCTGATGATCCCGCCCGCGACCTCGAACTCCAGGTTCTTGGCCGAACGCCACTCGGCGATGTGGGCGCGGAAATCGCTGCGGGAAATCTCGACCGTGACCTTATAGCCGTGTTGTAAGGGGCTACGCGTGCTGACCTCGAAGGCTTTGATGATATCCATACACCACTGTACGCTGGATCTCGAGGCGAGATTGTGCCGGGTTGAGGCACTAGGTCTGAATCCCCGTCGGGGAGGTAATAGTTACTGCCTCCGGCCTGAACCCAAGCCGTATCATGCTGAGCGCTAGCGACTCAGGCCAAAGGGCTAACCACCCAGCTATCGCCGCCAAAATACGCCGTTTTTCCATCCCGCACGCCCCTCCTTTGGTCGCGACTCGGCAAAGACCCATCCGTGTACGGGCATGAGTCAGTGGTGTCCATCTACAGGAGAGAGCCTGAAACACAACCATGGCTACCGGCTGCCGCAAACGCGATGAGCCACTTCGCTCGGGATGACAACGATGCGGTAGGTTTCGTCGGCGGTAGGTTTCGTCGGTAGATTACACACGCCGTGAACGCCGTCTCCAAAAACCGGCATAGGAAAACCTCGAGCTAACCTAGCCTCACCCCATCAGGGCGCAGGCGGCGAGTTTTCGGCGGGGGCGGGGTTCGGGTCGGTGGGCACGCTCGGCGTACCCATATCGAGTTGCAGCACCGCGGAGCCCTCGAGGATCACCACCAAGCGGTAGTAGTTTTCCGAAGCAGGTTTTTCGGGAACGGTGGGGTTTTGAGGTGCAGGAGGGTTCTGCGCCGCGCCGTTGCCTCCGGGCGAGGCAGCGGGAGGCTGGGAGGGATTGTTGGCAGGCGGGGGATTCTCAACGGGCGGAGCGGTGAGCGGCAACCGGGCCTCGAGCTTGCCCGGCCCCTCGACCCACAGCGAGCGCTCGGCCAACAGGGTTTCCTCCTTGTACCACTTGAGTTCGATATAGCCTGGCTTGGGCATCCGGCGCACCTCGAGCTTCGCCAGGACCTCCTTGTCGGTGCGCTCGAGGGTTCCGAAGATGCTCGGGCGATCCGGGAAAGCGGCTCGCTCGGGGGCCAGCGGCAGGAAGGTATAACGACACGAAGCGAGCGTCAAGGCCAGAATGAGAATGGTCAGAACTCGAGTCACACCCCTTCTCCTGCGGTCACCAGGCTCAGCAAAGCCAGCGGAGCCGTCTCTGCCCGGAGGATACGCCGACCCAATGTGACCGGGGTGAAGCCTCGCTCCAGCAGGATTTGAACCTCGGCCTCACTAAAGCCCCCCTCCGGCCCGGTCGCCACCGCCACCGGCGTGCTGAGGTCGAGCACGTCCCGCACCCGCACCGAACTCCCTGGATGGGCCACAAAGCCCTGCTCCACCGCGGGGATAGCCCTGAGCGGGATCGGGGCCAGCACCTCGGGGACGGTGGTCCGCTCGGATTGCTTGGCCGCCTCGAGCGCGACCCGGCGCAAGCGTTCGAGTTTCCCCTCCCCCATCTCCTTGGCGACCGCGTGAACGCTCACCAGCGGGACGATCTTGGTCACGCCGAGTTCGCTGGCGGCCCGGACCACGTCGGCCAATTTGTCGCCCTTGAGCAGGGCGATGTAGAGCACCACCGGCACGGGGGCCTCGCGGCTGGCGGGCCAGGTCTCGGTGACCTCGAGTTCCACCCTCCCACCCTCGACCGATCGGACCACCGCCCGACCTTCCAAACCCTTGCCGTCGAAGACCGTGACAGTATCCCCCGGCCTGGCCCGGAGCACGTCCGCCAGGTGGCGGGCTTCCCGCCCGGTGAGGGTCAGCAGGGTCTGGAGCCTGGGAGCAAAAGCGCGGTGCGGCCTCACGGCTTGCGGTAGGTCAGGTGAATCCACTCGCCTTCCTGGCGGCGGTGGAGGGGCTCGAAGCCGGAGGAGCGCATGGCCTGGTCCACCAGGCTCTCGCGTTCGGAGAGGATCCCAGTCATCAGCATCAGGCCGCCCGGAACCAGGTACTTGGGGTACTCGGGGGCGAGCCGGGCGTGGAGTTCGGCGTAGAGGTTGGCGACGATGAGGTCAAAGGAACCTTGGGCATCCTCCAGTGTCCCGACATAGAATTCGGGGTTTACCCCGTTGGCGGCAGCGTTCTCGGCGGCTTGTGGGATCACCGCCGCGTCGTTGTCGATCCCCACGGCTTGGGCTCCCAGCATCTGGGCGGCGATGGCCAGGATCCCCGAGCCGGTTCCCAGGTCCAGCGCCCGCAGGCCCTTCCCTGGCCTGACGTGTTCGGCCACGGCTTCCAGGGCCATCCGGGTGGTCTCGTGGTGGCCGGTGCCGAAAGCCATGCCGGGCTCGAGCAAAATCCTCCGCTCGGGGCCTTCCCAATCGTGCCAGGGGGCCAGCACCACGAACGGCCCGGCCTTCACCGGTTTGAGGTCGCGCTGCCAGGCCTCAAGCCAGTCCGTGTCTGCCAGCTCGGCCCACTCCCCGGGGAGGGGAAGCTCCAGGCGAGCGGGGAAGTAGGCCCAGACCTCGCCGGGTTTTTCCTCCAGCCCCCTGGCTCCCAGGTCGAACAAGAGCGGGGTGTACGCGTCTAGGGTCTCGAAATCGCCCTTCAGGCGAAAGACGTGCATAGAGAATATCGTCTAGGGTTAAGGGGCGAGGGTCAAGGGCTGAGAAGGTCGGAGGCTCGAGGCTGGAAGCAAAAAAATCTCTGGCCTTTAGCCTCCAGCTTACCTAAAGCTCTGGCACACCACCCGCCCGTTCCAGCGGATCAAGCCCAGGTAGGTGTTCACCTGGGCGTCGAAGGCGTCGGAGTAGATGCGCCTCACCTTGGCGCCGGTGGCTTCGGCCAGAGCCTTAGCCTCGGCGGGGCTGAACTGTGGCTCGGTGAAGACAGTGCGCACCCCCTGAGCGTTCATGGCCTGCGCCAGCCGGGCAAAGGTCTGAGGGCCTTTTTCCTGCCCCGCGAAGTTCGAGATCGAACCCACCAAGGTGATGCTGTAGGCACGGGCGAAATAGAGCAAGGCCCCGTGCTGGCTCACCACCTTGCGGGCTGAAGTGGGAACGCTCCGCAGGCACCCGCGCACCTCGGCGTCGGCTTGGCGGATCTGGTTGAGGTAAGTTTGGGCTCGAGCCCGGTAAACGTCGCGCCCGGCAGGGTCGAGTTGCGAGAGCGTATCGCGGATCCTCTCCACGTAGCGAACCCCGTAAGCCGGGTCCAGCCAGAGGTGGGGGTCATACTCCCCGGGTTCGTCCTCACCGGAGCGGATGAGGTCGGGCATTCCTTCGGCCAGCTTGACCGTGCGGGCCCCCTTGGGAAGCTGAGGCTGGATTTTGCCAAGGAAGGGCTCGAGGCCCAACCCGTTCGCAAACAGCACCCCCGCCTCCGAGACCTCCCGCAAAGTCGAGGGCCGCGGCTCGAAGCTGTGGGGGTCGGCCCCCAGGGGAACCACCACCGTCACTCGGACCCGCTCCCCGCCCACACTGCGCACCATGTCCCCGATAAAACCCGTGGTGGCCGCCACCGGAAGAGGCTGGGCCATTCCCCACCCGAGAAACACCGCCAAGCCCAGCAATATGCGCACGGACATCCTCACCAGGTCTTATTTGATAATGAGATATCATTTTTGTCAAGGAGAGGTGCTATCCTGAGCCTATGCAGCGCAACACCCGCCAGCGGGAGGCCATTCGCCAGGTTTTGCACGAGTCGGGGCGGCCTCTTTCCACCCAGGAAGTCCTCGAGGCCGCCCAGGAAAAAGTACCCGGCCTGGGGATCGCCACCGTGTACCGAACCCTCAATAGCCTGCTCGAGGACAAACAGATCTCTGCCGTGGAACTCCCCGGCGAAACCCCTCGCTACGAGGTGGCGGGGAAGCACCACCACCACCACTTCCACTGCACGGTCTGCGGCAAGGTTTTCGAGATCGAGAACTGCCCGGGGGACCTCGAGCGGCTGGCCCCGCCCGGCTTCAAGGCCGAACGCCACGAGATCGTGCTGTACGGGCGCTGTCCGGACTGTCCTTCGGCGTGAAGAGACAGCTAGCGGCCTGTGGCTCGTGAAAAATTTTTCACCCTACAAGCCTCGAGAATTCTCCTCTAGGCTCAAGCCATAGCGCCGTAGACGCTGCTCGAGGTCAGCGTCCACCGGCCCCCTGGCCCCGAAACGGGCCACCACCCAACCGGCCACTTCAACGGCGAGTTTCCCGGCGGCCTCGGCGTCACGAGAGCGCAGGTAGTGCCCCAGGAAGGCCCCGCCGAAGGAGTCGCCGGCCCCCGTCGCGTCGATGGCCGCGTCGGCGGTGGCCTCGACCCGGACCACGCGCCCCGATTCGAAGATCAAAGCGCCCTCGGGCCCCAGCTTGAGCAGGATCACCATGCCGGGGAACAGCTCGCAAAGCGCCTCGAGCACCTCCTCGGCCTCCACCGCCCCCGTGAGGGCGCGGCCCTCGTCGAGGTTGGGCAAGAGGAAGTCCACGGAGAGCTCCTGCATCATGCGGCGGAACTTGCGCGGGCCGAGCTCGAGGATCATCTGGTAGGAGCCGGGGTCGAAGGAGACCGTCGCCCCGCCCTCGTGGGCGATCTGCGCGGCCCGGACGGCGGCCTGGCGGGGCGGGTCGGTGAAGAAGGACCAGGCGGTGAGGTGGACGTGCCCGGCCTGGTTCAGCACGGGCTCGGGCAGCTCCTCGGGCAGCAGGTCGAAGTCGGCGCCCTGCGAGGTGAGGTTGGAGCGCTCCCCGTGCGGGTCGATGAACACCAGGATGACCCCGGTGGGCCGGGCCTCGCTCCAAACCACGTGCGGGGTCACGCCCTCCGCGGCCAGGTCCTCCACGGCGTAGCGGCCGAAGCGGTCGCGGCCCACCTTGCCCACGAAGGCGGTGGGATAGCCCACCCGCGCCGCCCACACCGCCAGGTTGGCCGCCGAGCCGCCCCCGGCCAGTTGCACCCGGCCGGTGGTGTCGCCCCCGGGCAGCAGGGGGTGGTCGGGCTTGGCCAGCACGTCCCAGGCGAGGTCGCCTACGGACACCAGAAGTTTGGGTTCATGGCTCATCGGGGCATCCGGGATCGGGAGACCAGGGTCGAGGGCTAACTGAAAGCTTGTGGCTCGTGGCCCGTGGTTAAAGGCTTTTCCCCACGGGCCTCCTTCAGGGTCTGGCGTCGGGCGTCGGGCCCGGCGCGCTCACTCCCCCCAGCGAAGCTTGGGCCTGCGGTTGGCCTGCACCTCGTCGAGGCGGCGGACCGGGGTGGTGTAGGGGGCGCCCTCGAGCCACTCCTTGTCCTTGCGGATGACCTCGCCCATGACGCGGGCGAAGGCCTCGAGCGTCTCCTTGCTCTCGGTCTCGGTGGGCTCGACCATCAAAGCCTCCTTGACGATGAGCGGGAAGTAGACCGTGGGCGGGTGGTAGCCCATCTCGAGGAGCCCCTTGGCGACGTCGAGGGTGCGGATGCCCTCGGGCGGCTGGGCCACGAACTCGTGCATGCAGGTGCGGTCGTAGGGGATGCGGAAGCCCTCGCCCTTGAGCAACTCCTTGAGGTAGTTGGCGTTGAGCACCGACAGCGCCGCGCTCTTCTTGATGCCCTCGGCGCCCAGCATCTTGATGTAGGCGTACGAGCGCACTAGCGCCCCGAAGTTCCCGTAAAAGCTCTTGACCTGGCCGATGCTGTGGGGGAGGTCGTAGTCGAGCGCGTAGGTCTCGCCGTTCTTGACCACCTGCGGGGCCGGGAGGAAGGGCGCGAGGTGGGCCTTGACCCCTACCGGGCCGCTGCCGGGGCCGCCGCCCCCGTGGGGAACGGTAAAGGTCTTGTGCAAGTTGAGGTGCACCACGTCGAAGCCCATGTCGCCAGGGCGGGCCATGCCCATTACCGCGTTGAGGTTGGCCCCGTCATAGTAAAGCTGCGCCCCCACCGCGTGGGCGGCCTCAGCGATCTCGAGGATCCTCCGCTCGAAGAGCCCCAAGGTGTTGGGGTTGGTGAGCATGATCGCCGCCACGTGCGGGCCGAGTTCGGCCTTGAGGGCTTGCAAGTCTACTTCTCCATCGGGCCCAGAGGCGATCTCCTTCACGGTGTACCCGGCCATGCTGGCCGTGGCCGGGTTCGAGCCGTGGGCGGAGTCCGGGACCAGCACTACCCGGCGCTGCTCGTGCTCGCCTCGGCTGGCGTGATAGGCCCGGATGATCAGGATGCCGGTGAGTTCGCCGTGCGCCCCAGCAGCGGGCTGGAGCGTGGTAGCGGCCATCCCGGTGATCTCGGAGAGGTCCTGCTGCAGCTCGTACATCAGTTGCAGCGCACCCTGCACGGTCTCGGGGGCCTGATAGGGGTGCAAGTCGGCGAAGAGGCCCACCGCCGCCTCGTGCATCTTGGGGTTGTACTTCATGGTGCAAGAGCCGAGCGGGTAGAAGTTGGTGTCCACCCCCATCTGGCGGCGGGAGAGGTTGGTGTAGTGGCGCACCAGGGTGAGCTCGTCCACCTCGGGTAGTTTGGGCGGCTCGGCACGAAGGTTATCGGAACCTAGGAGGGCCGCCAGATCCACCTCCGGCGCCTTCGGCGGGGTGATCCCCCGGCGGCCCGGCACGCTCTTCTCAAAGATGAGCGGTGATTCGATGAGGGTTTCTTTCTTTTCAGCGATCATTCTTCACACCCCAAAAGAGGTCATACGTCATACGTCCTACGTGATACGCCAGATGCTTTTGACGTAGGACGTATAGCGTTCGACGTACGACATTCACCTCAACACCTCGCGCAAAGCCTCAGCCAGGTTGTCCAAGTCAGCCTCGGTGTGCTGCTCGGTGCAGGCAAAGAGGGCCAGGTTTTCGCCGTACTCGGCGAGGACCGGGGTGACGGCGGCGATGCCCTTTCGGGCCAGGGCCGAGCGGACCTCGAGCACCCCCTTCGGCAGCCGCACGGCAAACTCATTGAAGAAGGGCTCGGGGGTGACGAGTTCTATCCCCGGAATCCGGGTGAGCTTATCGGCCAGGGCATGGGCCATCGCCACCGAGCGGGTCGCCACTTCCTTCAACCCCTTAGGACCCAGCCCGGCCAGATAGACCGCGCCCATCAGAGCGGTGAGCTGAGCGTTGGTGGTGATGTTGGACTTGGCCTTGCTGCGGCGGATGTACTGCTCGCGGGCTTGCAGGGTCAGAATGTAGCCGCGCTTGCCGTCCAGGTCGGTGGTCTCGGAGACCAGGCGGCCCGGCAGCTGGCGCACCAGGTCGGCTCTCACCGCCATGAAGCCGAAGTGCGGCCCGCCGAAGGCCATCGCGTTGCCGAGGGACTGCCCCTCCCCCACCGCCACGTCCGCGCCGTACTCGCCGGGGGGCTTGAGCACCGCCAGCGAGACCGGGTCCACCACCGCCACGAAGAGGGCTCCGGTGGCATGGGCGGTCTCCGCGAAGGCGGCGAAATTATGCACCGAGCCCAGGAAGTCGGGGTTTTGCGCGACCACCGCGCCGGTCTCGGCGGGGATCAGGTCAGCGGTGGACTCGAGCGTCACCAGCTCCGCCCCGATCGCGTCCAGGTAGGTCTTCACCACCCGACGGTACTCGGGGTGAACCGACTTGAGGATCGCCACCCGCATCTTTCCGCTCTCGCGCAGGGCCAACAGCACGCCTTCGGCCAGTGCGCTCGAGCCGTCGTACATCGAGGCGTTCGCGACCGGCAGGCCGGTAAGCTCCGAGATCATGGTCTGGTACTCGAAGATGGCCTGCAAGAGCCCCTGGCTGGCCTCGGGCTGGTAGGGGGTGTAGGCGGATAAAAACTCCGCCCTGGCCGCCAGCGCGGGGACTGCGGCGGGAACGTAATGCGAGCGGATCCCCCCGCCCAAAAACCCGGCGTTCGCCGAGGCGTTCTTGGCGGCCAGGGTGCGTAAATGCCGCATCATCTCGGCTTCAGTCTTGGCGGGCTCGAGCTTCAGGGGCGGGTCCACGATCCCTTGGGGCAAGTCGCGGTAGAGGTCTCTGAGGTCTTTCGCGCCGACCCGCTCGAGCATCTCCTCGAGGTCGGCTTCGGTGTGGGGGGTGTAGTCCATAGTTCGTCCAGGGTTAAAGCTGACGGCTAACGGCGAACAGCCTTTGGTAGCCTTTGCCGTTGGCTACTTCTCATCATTGGCTTTCCGCGAACGCCTGGTAGGCCGCCGCGTCCATCAGAGCCTCGAGGTCGGCGGGGTTGTCGGGGCGCAGTTTGAAGATCCAGCCCTCAGCGTAGGGACTCTGGTTGAGGAGTTCGGGAGCCTCCTCGAGTCCCGGATTGACCTGCACCACCTCCCCGGCGATGGGGGCGTAGATGTCCGAGGCGGTCTTGACCGACTCCACCGCCGCCACCGCTTCCCCGGCCCCGTATTTCTTGCCCGGCACCGGCAACTCCACGAATACCACGTCTCCCAGAGCATCCTGGGCATAATCGGTGATCCCCACCACGGCCAGCCCGTCCTCGAGCCGCACCCACTCGTGGGACTTGGTGTAACGCACGTCGGTTGGATAGTTCATCTATGGCCTCCAGGGGTTATTTTAGCCCGACGAAGGGGGGACTCACGACCTGAGCCGGGTAGGTTTTGCCGCGGATCTCGACCTCGAGTCGGCCCGATTCGGCCCCCGAACGCACGTAGGCCAGCGCAATCCCCTTCTTGAGCAGGGGCGAGATGGTCCCCGAGGTGACCCGGCCCACCGCCTCGCCGCCAAAGAGCACCAAGTAACCCTCGCGGGGGATGCCTTGCTCGAGCAAGAGGCCCACCAATACCTGGTCGCAGCCACCCGCGAGCAGGGCAGCTTTCCCGTAGAACTCCTTGTGCTCCTTGACCACCCAGCCAAAAGGCGTGCAGCGGGGGTTGGTCTCGTCGGTGAGTTCGTGGCCGTAGAGGGGGAAACCGGCCTCGAGCCGCAGGGTGTCGCGGGCCCCCAGCCCGCAAGGGACCACCCCGGCCTCCAGCAAGGCGTCCCACACCGCCTTCACGTCGCCGGCCTCGGTGAAGACCTCGAAGCCGTCTTCGCCGGTGTAGCCGGTGCGGGCCAGGCGGGCCGGTTTCCCGGCTACGGTGGCGGTGAAGGTGTCGTTTTTCTTCTTGCTCGAGAGGTCCACGTCGCAGAGCTTTTGCAGCACCTCGGCGGCTTTGGGGCCTTGCACGGCCAGGAGCCCGGTGTGCTCGGAGGCGTCCTCAAGGTCGGCCTCGAAGCCCCCCAGCAGGCTTTGCAGGTGGTTCCAGTCCTTTTCGATGTTCGAGGCGTTGACCACCACCAAGTACTCCTGGTCACCGGTGCGGTAGACGTAGATGTCGTCCACCACCCCACCCTGCTCGTTGGGCAGCATCGAGTACTGGGCCCGGCCCACCTTGAGCTTGGAGGCGTCGTTGAGGGTAGCGTACTGGAGGAAGTCTAGGGCCTTCTCTCCCCGCACCCAGAACTCGCCCATGTGGCTCACGTCGAAGACCCCCGCCCCCTCACGCACGGCCAGGTGCTCGGCGGTGATCGAACTGTACTGGATGGGCATCAAGTAGCCCGCGAAGGGGGCCATCTTCGCCCCCAAGCCTTGATGGGTACTGGTCAGCGGCGTCGTTTTCATCTCGAGAACAGCATAACGCCGGAATCCAAGAAAAGACCCCCGGGCTCGAGCCCGGAGTTTTTTACGAAATTGCCGATGAGGGATGCTGTGCCCGGCTACGCACTCAGCGGTAAAGCTCAGGTCGTCGCGACCACCTTCGAGAGCACCTGGCGGCTCACCGCCTTGAGGGTGTCGAACACCCCGGTCCCGTTGCTGGCCACCGCGTCGAAGATCGGGTAGCGCTGCTCGGGGTCGATGACCGCGTGGATCATCTCGGTCGGGAGGGCGTCGGGGAGGTCGCGTTTGTTGGCTTGCAACACCAGCGGCACGTCCTCGGGGCGGATGCCGTACTCGGCCAGGTTCTCCCGCAGGTTGCGCATGGATTCGGCATTGGCCCGCAGGCGGTTGGGGGCGGAGTCGGCCACGAAGACGATCCCGTCCACCCCGCGCAGGATCAGCTTGCGGCTGGCGTTGTAGAAGACCTGGCCCGGCACCGTGTAGAGGTGGAAGCGGGTCTTGAAGCCCTTGACCTCGCCTAAGTCCACCGGCAGAAAATCGAAGAAGAGGGTGCGCTCGTCCTCGGTGGCGAGTGAGACCATCTCCCCCTTGCGGGTCTCCGGCACCTGCTGGAACACCCATTTGAGGTTGGTGGTCTTGCCGGACATGCCGGGGCCGTAGTAAACGATCTTGAAGTTGATCTCTCGAGCGGCAAAGTTAATGGTGCTCATACTGAGTCTGCCTGTAGGGCTGGACTCTGCCCGGCTCGGAAGGCCGACCAGAGGGAGTAAACTGCTTGCAACCGAACTACCATATCCCCTCGTATCCTTAGTTTCCAAAAAGCTCGTCTAACAGGGCGTTGGCCCCCTCGCGGTACTCGGTGTCGATGCCCAGCTTCTGCGGGCTCACCACCGACTCCTCGGCCAAGCTCGCCAGGACCTGGGCCGACTTGCGGGCGAAGAGCTTGACCCGGCCCACCGGGGTGGAGTTGTCGAAGATGATCAGGAGCAAAGCGTGTTCCCCGGCCCCTTCGACGTACAGGCTCTGGGTCTGACCCTGGTGGACCTGCTCGCTAAAGTGCGACTCCCCTAGCATCTTGGCTAGGGCCTGGGTGGCGGCGGCGTTCCCGGCGACCAAGGTCGCCAGGGAGTCTAGGGCAGGGGGGCGGGGGGCCCAGAGCGCTTCCTTGTGGGCCAGCACGAAGCCCTTGCGATCCACCAGCATGGCGTACCGGGCCCCGCTCTCCCGCAGAAGCTCATCGAGCACCCCCACCGCCTTTTCAAAGGTGGCTCCATAGAGTGCCACGGTGGGCTCGACCATAGTATGGTTTACTCTAGCATGGTGAAAATACCCGAACATGTTTATCGGTACGCCCGCGAAACCCTGGCCCACCTGGTGAGCTTCCCCACCGTTTCGGCGGAGGGCCGGGCCATTCCCGAGACCGCCCAGGCGGTGGCGAAGCTGCTCGAGGACTTAGGCCTCGAGGCCGAGATCCACCCCACCCCCGGAGCCCCGGTGGTGTACGCCGAGGGGGGGGGAGAAGGCCCCACCCTGCTGTTTTACAACCATTACGACGTGCAGCCCGCCGACCCCCTCGAGCTGTGGGAGAGCGACCCCTTCACCCTCACCGAGCGCGACGGGCACTGGTACGCCCGGGGCATCAGCGACGATAAGGGAGAACTCGTCTCGCGGCTGGCGGCCCTCAGGTGGTTCGTGGAGGAACACGGACCGCTCCCCTTCCGGGTCAAGTTCGTGGTCGAGGGCGAAGAGGAGATCGGGAGCCCCAACCTCGAGGCCTACGTGGCCGAGAACCAGTCTCGCCTCCAAGCCGACGCAGTGATTTGGGAGTTCGGCAGCGTGGACACCGCCGGGCGGCCCCTGGTCTACTGTGGGCTCAAGGGGATCGTGGCGGTGGAGTTGCGGGTTAGAACCGCCGCCTACGACCTGCACTCCTCCAACGGGGCCGTGGTGCAAAACCCCATCTACCGCCTGGCGGCAGCCCTCACCGCCCTGCGCGACAACGACGGCAAGGTGCTGATCGAGGGCTTCTACGACAAGGTGCGCCCCCTGACCGAAACCGAGCGAAAAAGCCTCGAGGCCCTCCCCGACGAGTCGGAGCAGATCGCCCAGGTCTACGGGGTCAAGGGGTTCTTGGGCGGGGCCAGGGGCTTCGAGTTCTATCGCCGCATGGCCGCCGAGCCGGTGCTGAACATCAACGGCCTGCACTCCGGCTATGGTGGCCCCGGCTCCAAGACCGTGCTCCCCGCGGAGGCCTTCGCCAAGCTGGACTTCCGGTTGGTGCCGGATCAGGACCCGATGGAGGTGGTGGAACTCCTCCGCACCCACCTCGACAAGCAGGGCTTCACGGACATCGAGGTGGTCCAGCTCGAGGCGGGCGAGCACCCGGCCCGGAGCGATCTCGAAGCACCCTGGGTCAAGCAAGCGGTAGAAGCCCTGCGCGAGACCTACTCTGCCGAGCCGGTGGTCCACCTCAGCTCGGGCGGCAGCGGGCCGATGTACCCGTTTACCCACCACCTGAAGGCCCCCGTGGTGGCGATCGGGATCAGCTACCCCGGCAGCCGGGTGCATAGCCCCAACGAGAACATCCGCGTAGCCGACTTCGAGACCGGCATCGCGGCGATCAAGCGGGCCTTGGAGAAGTTTGCTTCGCTGCCTTAACAGCGTGAAGATCGCTGGGTTGTAGAACCTGTTTCCCAAAACGAACTCTGATTTTTAGGGGCGCAGCGCGCTGCGCCCCCACTGTGACCTCGTGCCGAGCCGGGCTCGAGCCCCCGCGATAGGCTCTTGCTATGTGGCGTCTGTTCATCGGCCTCCTCGCCGGAAGTCTTGCCCTGGCCCAAAGCGGCCTGACGATTGACGATCTCACCAAACGCACCTACGGCAGCGGACAGATCGCCAGCGAGCGGGTGATGGCCCGCAACCCCGACTTCACCCGCTACCTAATCCGCTATCCCTCGGGCGGCCTGACCCTCTACGGCTTCATGAACGTGCCCACCGGGGCCGGGCCCTACCCGGTGGTACTGGTGCTGCACGGCTACGTGAACCCCGCCACCTACCACACCCTCACCTACACCACCCGCTACACCGACGCCCTGGCCCGGATGGGCTACGTGGTCCTCCACCCCAACTACCGGGGCCACCCGCCCTCGCAGGGCCGCCCGGAAGGCCCCTTCCGGGTGAACTACGCCACCGAGGTTTTGGACTTGGCGGCGATGGTGCGGGCTCAGGCCGGGAAGCCCGGCCCTTTGCAAAAAGCCAACTCCCGGATCGGCTTGCTGGGGCACAGCATGGGCGGCGGGATCGCCCTCCGGGTGGCGGTGGTGGACCCCAAGATTCGGGCGGTGGTGCTTTACGGGGCGATGTCCGGCGACGAGGCGAAGAACGCGCGGCAAATCTACTATGTGTTCTCTAGGCGGCAGCGGGGCCTGGAGGAGCTGAACACCCCAGCCTCGGAACTGGCCAAGATTTCGCCGATCAACTACCTGAGCCGGACCAAAGCCGCCTTCAGCATCCACCATGGCACCGCCGACGACCAAGTGCCTTACGCCTGGAGCGTGGAGATCTGCGAGAAGCTCAAAGCGCTGGGGAAGCCGACCGAATGCTTTGGTTACCAAAACGCCCGCCACACCTTCACGGACGGCTACTACACGACTTTCCTACGGAGGGTCGAAGCCTTTTTCGAGCGCACCCTGAAATGATCGAAGGGCTGTACGTCCACGTTCCTTTTTGCCCCACCATCTGCCCCTATTGCGACTTTCACGTCGTGAGGCGGCAAAGCGGGGTGGTGGAGGCCTATCTCGAGCGCCTCGCCGAAGAAGCGCGAGCCCTCCACACCCTGTTCCCCCTCTCTCCCCGCACCCTCTACTTCGGCGGGGGAACCCCGAGTTTCCTGAGAAACCGCGAGCTCGAGCAGCTTTTCCGAGCCCTGCCCTGGGACGTCCAGTCAATCCACGAGGTCACGATGGAGGCCAACCCGGGCACGCTGAACCGCGAGCGGCTCGAGTTGCTGAAAAACCTGGGGGTGAACCGGCTGTCCATCGGGGTGCAGAGCTTCCAGGACGGGGTGCTCAAGACCTTGGGCCGGGCGCACGGGCGGAAGGGGGCGCTCGAGGCGGTAGAGATGAGCCTCAAGGCCGGGTTTCGCACCTCGGTTGATTTGATCCTGGGCCTGCCCGAACAGGATTACGCGGCGGACTTGCGGGAGGCTGCCACTATAGGAGTCGGGCACGTCTCGGCCTACACCCTCCAGATCGAGCCGGGAACCCCCTTCAAGGCCCGGCACATCGAGCTGGACAGCGACCTCGAGGCCAGCGCCTTCGCCGCCGCCGAGGAAATCTTAGGCGAAGCCGGTTTGATCCGCTACGAGGTCTCGAACTTCGCCAAGCCGGGCCAGGAGAGCAAGCACAACCGAATCTACTGGCGGGCTGGGTATTGGGGCGCGTTGGGGCCGGGGGCGAGCGGGCAGTATCCCGCACAGAAGGCAGGAGGCAAGGAGGTTTACTCAGTACGGCTCACCCACCCGCCGCTTCCCCGCTGGCTCGTCGGCGAGGAACCGAGCCTCGAGCCGGTCAGCCCCCTCGAGCACGCTAAAGAAGCGCTGATGCTCGGGCTGCGGCTGCGGGAAGGTGTAGACGTGAGCGAGATCGAGCAGCGAACGGGTTTGGGAGTTTGGGGGAGGCTCGAGCCGGTGGTTCGCGAACTCGAGGTGCAGGAACTTCTATGGACTCAAAATAAGAAGATCGGGGCGACTCGAGGCGGGTTAGCCCTCCTGCACCGAATCATCTTGAGGCTGTGGGAACCGCTCGAGGGGTAGTTTCGCAGCGAAGCTGGGTGGGGTAGTTTCGCAGCGAAGCTGGGTGAATTACTTCGGAATCCCCTCGGGCAGGTGAAAGCGCCCCTCGGCGTCGGGGTCGAAGGGCAGCACCGCCGCTACGGCTTCCAGATTGATGGAGCCATAGATGTGAGGGAAGTAACCGTATGAGTAGTCGTCGGGGCCTTCATAGAACAGCACTGAGGTCAGCTTTTCGGGGTCGATGCAGAGCAACACCAGCCCCCGGTGATCGCTAAAGAAGGCTTCCGCTACCGAGACGATCTGCAAGGGCGTGGAGCAGTGGATGAAGCCCTCGCTCACCAGGCTCGAGGCTTGGTACTCCCGCTTCATCAGGGCCTGCTCCCACTCGCGGCGGGTGGTGATGTGGAGAATCGTGCGCGTTAGCTTCACGAGGTGTATTCTCCCATGTTGGGCATATCGCGTATCAAATATCGTAAAAGATTCTCTTGGCGATAGACATCCGTTCACGCCACCAGATACAACAAATCGCTGATCGCCTGAGCGTACTGCTCCTGACCCAAGCCCTTCTTGGCGATGCGGAAGCCGGGCGGGTACTGGGTGAGTTCGATGCGGTAGGGCAAGGCCCGCAGCGCTTTTGCGTCGTAGTCAAGAGGCCAGCGTTCGAAAACCAGTTGCAGCCAGGTGAGGTCTTCGGTGATCGAGACCACGCCCTTGGCCTCGGCCAGCAGGCGCAGACGGGTGAGGGCCAGGAAGTTCTCCACCTCTGCCGGGGGTTCGCCGTAGCGCTCGCGGAGTTCGCTCGCGATGCGCGAGACCTGGGAGAGCCGCTTGGTTTCGGCCAGCCTGCCGTAGTAGCGGCTGCGGGCCTCGGCAGAGGGGATGTACTCCGGGGTGAGCCGGGCCGAGACCGCCAAATCCAGGGTGACGTGTTTCTCCGGCTCGGTCTTCTCGCCCTTGAGGTTGCGCACCGCTTCGGCCAGCAGTTCGGTGTAGACCTCGAGGCTCACGGCCCGGATGTGCCCGTGCTGCTCGGGGCCTAAGAGGTTGCCCACCCCGCGAATCTCCATGTCCTTCTCGGCCAGCAGGTGGCCCGAGCCCAGATCGGAGAGGTCGGCGATGGCCGCCAGACGGCGCTCGGCCCCCTCGGTGAGGCGGGGCGGGTGGAAGAAGTAAGCATAAGCCTCCTGGTCGCGGCGGCCCACCCGGCCCCGGAGCTGGTAGAGGGCGGCCAACCCCAGTCGGTCGGCCCGCTCGATCACGATGGTGTTGGCCTCGGGGATATCGAGGCCGCTTTCGATAATGGTGGTGGCAAGCAGCACGTCAAAGGCCCCCTCGGAAAAGGCCAGCATGACCTCCTCGATATCCCCCTCCGGCATCTGCCCGTGGACGACGCCGATACGGGCCTCGGGGGCGATGTTCTGGAGGTAGCGCTGCCGGGCCTGGATGGTCGCCACCCGGTCGTGGACGTAAAAAACCTTGCCGCCGCGCTCGACCTCGTTCAGGATGGCCTCGCGGACCAGAGCAGGGTCATAGGGGGCCAACACGGTCTGGATGGGTTTGCGCCCCGGTGGCGGGGTCTGGATGCTCGAGAGGTCGCGCAGCCCCACCAGGGCGCTGTAGAGGGTGCGGGGAATGGGCGTGGCGGAGAGGTAGAGGGTATCCACCGCCTCGGCCATCTCGCGGATGCGCTCCTTCTGGGCGACTCCGAAGCGGTGCTCCTCGTCCACGATCAAAAGGCCCAGGTCCTTGAACTTGAGATCGCCGGAGAGGAGCCGGTGGGTGCCGACCACGATGTCCACGGAGCCGGACTCGAGCCCCCGGAGGATGCGCCGCTCGTCCCGTTCGGAGGTGAAGCGGGAGAGCCCCTCGACCCGCACCGGGAGGCCCGCCAAGCGACTCTTGAAGGTCTGGGTGTGCTGCTCGGCCAGCAAAGTCGTGGGCACCAGCATGGCCACCTGTGCCCCGTGCCCCACCACCCGGTGGGCCGCGCGGAGGGCGACCTCGGTCTTGCCGAAGCCCACGTCCCCGGAGATTAGGCGGTCCATCGGGCGGGGAGCTTCCAGGTCGCGGAAGGTGTCCTCGAGCGACTTCTCCTGATCGGGGGTGAGGGCGTAGGGGAAGTTCTGCTCGACGAGCGGGTCCCACTCCGGCAGCGGCCCCCAGGCCCGGCCTGGCGTGGTCTCGCGTTTGGCGTGCAGCACCAGCATCCGCTGGGCCAGCTCCTCGGCGTCTTTCTGGGCCTTCTCGCGGGCCTTCTTCCACTCCCCCTTGCCGAGGGAGGAGAGCCGGGGTGGGTCGTCGGTGGTGCCGGGGTGGCGCTTGAGGAGCGGGAGTTGTTCGACCGGGAGGTAGATTCTCGCTTCCCCGGCGTACTGGAGGATCAAATAATCCCGTTTCACGCCGAGGACTTCGCGGGGCTCGAGGCCCACGAACTGCCCGATGCCGTGCTCGGGGTGGATCAGGTAGTCGCCCGGCTCAAGCGCCGAGGGGTCTCCGGCCTCCCCGCCGACAATCCTTCGGCTCGCCACGGCTTGCCCCGCCCCGAAGGCGTACAGATGGGGCTCAGTGAGGTAAACGGTTCGGCTCTGGGGGTCGAGGTAGGCCCCTTCGAACCAGCCCGGGATCAGCGTGATCGAGCCAGGGTGCGTCTCCAATCTTGCGACCCGACGGACATTCAAGCCCTGAAGCTTGCCCTCGAGATACGTCCGACTTTTAGCGTGTTTGTAAAAGAAGGCCACCGCGTAGTTCTGCTCGGTCCAGCCCCGCACCTCCTCCACAAACTGCGAGAGACGGGCCCGGTACGGCGGCAGGGCCTGATACCCCAGGTCGAGCTTGGGCAGCTCCGGCCCGCCCAGCCCGAAGGCCAGCAGGTCGCGGCCCTCGAGGTGCCGCCACAGTTCGGGAGAGGCCAAAGAGGGCGTGTCGAGGAAAACCGGGCCGGGGAAGTGTCGGATCTTCCGCGAATCCCAGGCTTCGGCCTTACCCGGCTTGGCCCCCAGGATCCAGCGCTTCTTGTTCTCGCCCGCGACCTGGATGGTCTCGAGTTCGTCCCCGAAGAAGTCCAGGCGGAGATCCCCGACCTCGATAATCTCCCCGCGCACCTGGAAACCCGCTTCCTCTTCGTCGGATTCGCGCAGGTAGCCCATGCGGGTGAGCCGGTCCAGCAAATCTTCGCGCAGGTAGCTGCGGCCCACCTCGAGCACCAGCCGCCAAGCCGAGGGGTCTTGGGGGAAAGCCTCGAGAGCCTCGGTGTAATCGAACACCACCAACCCGGCTTCCCCCCAGGCCTCCAGGCCGGGGTTGACGTAGACCCCCACGCCGAAGGGCTCGAGGTTGCGGTACAGCTCGAGGCGGTGCTCGGGCACGAGCAAAACCGCCGGGGGCTCGGTTTGGGCGAAGAGCCGGGCTCGAGCCACCTGGGGCAGGCCCGGCAGGTAGTGGTTGAGGAGTTCGTCTTTGGTCAGGGTAGCCATGTCTGAAAGTGGGTTCTCAAGGGTCTAGAGTCCGGCCCATCGCGGGCTTGCAAGCATGTCAACACAGCCCACCCTAGGCCGGGGTGGGCACTGCGATCCGGCTCAATTCTACGCCCGGAAGGTGAGATTTGCCCTTTATGGGCGGCGTAGACCCCGCAGGCATAGCTTCCGAAGTCTTAAGACCTGTCTGTCTGCTTCGCGATCGGTAAACTAGACCCGATATGGCGGTCTTGGTCACCGGCTTTGAACCTTTCGCGGGCCTCCTCCACAACCCCAGCCACGCTCTAATCGAGCACCTCCCCCATACCTTGGGCGGGGAAGAGTTGGTCCGGGCTACCCTTCCAGTGGACACCCAGGCGGTCGTCCAACGACTCGAGACCCTCTATGCTGCCCACCAACCCAAAGCAGTACTCCACCTCGGACTGGCCCAGGGCCGCAGCCTGCTGAGCCTCGAGCAGGTCGCGCTCAACCTCCTCGATTTTGATATCCCCGACAACGCCGGGCACCGCAGGCAAGATCAGCCTGTGCTTGAGGGCGGCCCCCTGGCCCTCCTGACGCGTCTACCCTACCGGGATATCCTCGAGGTGTGGAAAGCCGCCGGGATCCCCGCGCAGCTTTCCAACAGCGCCGGAACCTACCTGTGCAACCAGGTGATGTACCTGGCCCTGTCGAAGCTGCCCCAAGACGTGCCGACCGGCTTTATCCATCTGCCGCCGGACGAGACGCTAGCTCTCTCCCGGCCCCAGCCTTATGTGCCGCTCGAGGTGCAGGCCCGGGCCATAACCCTGGCGCTCGAGACCACGCTTACCTTCGCCCTTCCAAACCAACCCCGCTTGGACCGCTAGACCTATGCCGAAAACCGTTCTTCTCATCTCGGGCGGACACGCCGAAGACCTCATCGGGGCCACCCTGACCCGACACCTGGAGGTTCCGGTGCAGGCCCTGCCGCTGGTGGGGAGCGGCAAGACTTACCACGGCGCGGGGGTGGAAGTGCTGGGACCCCACCTGGAGTTTCCCTCCGGGGGCTTCCCCTTCAACAGCCTTGAGAACCTGGTGGCTGACCTGCGAGCCGGGCTCATCCAGAAGTCCTTGGGTCAGTGGATGACCAGCTATCGCAAGGGCAAGGAGGTCGGGGCGGTAGCGGTGGTGGGAGATGCCTACTCTTTATTCGTCGGGGTGATTGCGGCCCGTTCGGGGGGGGTGCCGCTCTTCCACCTCCAGCCGCAGATCTCGCACTACTACGTGGGGAATCGGAGCGTCTGGGAACGGCTCAGGCAGTTCAACCAGTTTGGGGCGGAGGACTATTTGGCCTACGAACGCTGGATGCACCGCTACGTGCGGGCAGTGTACGTGCGGGACAAGCTCTCCGAGCAGCGGGCCCGCCAACTGGGGATGCACAAGGCCCGCTTTGTGGGCTCGATGGCGATGGACACCCTGGGACCACCCGAACGCGACCTCAGGGCCCTGCTGGACGGTCGAGCGGTGCTGGTGATGCTGCCGGGAACCCGTGCCGACGTACGCTATAGCCTGCCCCGGATGCTCGAGGCCGCTGCCCTCCTCCCGGAGTTCCAGGGGCTGGTGGCCTGGGCCTTGCCCTTCGAGCAGGCGAGCCTGCCCCCAGGCTGGCGGCTCGAGCCGGTGGACGAACTCACCGCCCTGGCCTGTAACGGGGAGGCTCGGGTGTGGTTATTGCGCCGGGCGTTCTCGGCCATCCTGCACCGGGGCCGGGTGGCCATCGGCACGGCAGGAACCGCCAACGAGCAGGCCGCCGGGATGGGCATCCCGGTAGTGGGCTTCCCCACCCGGGGACCCCAGTACCTGCCCGCCAACGCCCTGCGCCAGCAGCGGCTGCTAGGGGCCGCCTTGCATTTGGTGGAAGCCCGGCCCGAGGCCATCGCCGCCCTTGTGCGCCGCCTCAGCGTGGACGGCCCCCTCCGCCAAGCCGCGCAGCGGGATGGCCTCGAGCGCAACGGTCCGCCCGGGGCCTTGCCTCAGATCGCCCGCGAGATCAGGTCGGCTCTGGGCCGGTAAGCGAAGCGGTGGCCCGGGAAGGTCTGCTCCAAGAGCCCCACGAAGCGCCGCTCCCAGGCCTCGAGACTGTACTGGGGGAGAAACTCCGCCAGCGCCGAGCTGACCCACTTCTTGAACCCTTCGTCGCGAAGCCAGAGGATGCGCTCCCAGGCTTCCGCCGGGGACATCCGGCCATGCGGGGGCAAGTCCAGCACTAAATCCTGGAGCACCAGATGCTCCTTCAGGTCGGCCCCCACGCCCACCGGGGTCAGAAAGGGAATGGCCCCCATCATGGCGGCCTCGAGGCCCACGTAGCCGAAGGATTCGTAGCGGCTGGGGAGCAGCACGAAATCCAACAGACCCAAGAGGGCCGCGAGTTCTTCGGGTTTCTGTTCACCCAGCCACTCCACCCCGGGGTGCTGGAAGGGCGGCCAGGGGATGAGCTTATACCGGGCCAGCGGGGCGTAAAAGTTGTCCGGCGAGGAGACCAGGAGCAACCCGATCCCCTCCGGCAAGCTGCGGGCCAACCCGGTCATGAGGGCCGGGTGCTTGACCGGGTCCCAGCGGGCGATGATCGCCCCCATCAGGTCGTGATCGGCTTTTTTCCGGCGGAGCTGCCTGACCAGCGGGGTTTCCCTCGGCTCGGGCAGCCAGACCCCGTTGGGGATGCAGGCCGGCTCGAGACCCAGGTCCCGCCGCATCTCCTCAGCGTTGGCCCGCGAGACCGCGATCAGGGTAAGCGACTTCTGCTTTGCCGCGCGTCGCAAAACCGTGCTGAGCCCGTAGGCCAGCACCTCGTCGGTGGGCCGCCGCCAGTGCAGCCCGGTGAGCCGGGTGGAGGTGCGCAGCGACTCGTGGGGGATCACCCACACCTTATCGGCCCGCCGCACCCAAGACGCCGCCGACCAGATCAGGGTCCCCTGCCCGCCGTTCAAGATCAACAGGTCGCTGGGCTCGGGCTCGTCCCAGGGGGAGCGCACCGCCACCGCCAAGCCGCAGCGCTCGAGCAACGACCTGAGCAAGAGGGCGTAGCGTTCCCCGCCGCCGGGAAAGGTCAGGGGTTTAGGGGTGAGGAGGACCGCCCGCATATCGCCTTATGAGTTTATCAGCCCCCAAACTGAGCCGCCGTGAACTCGTTTAAGAAGCGGGCGGATCTAGCCGATAAGTTCCTCCGGCGTGGAGTGGCACCAAGACAGCCTCCGGGTTGTCGATCGGGTAAACTGGCAGGCGTGAAAAACGACGCAGAGATGCTCGACAAACTCGCCGATGTCACGGTGCGGGTGGGGCTGAACCTTCAACCCGGCCAAGAACTCGTGGCCACCGCGCCCATCGAAGCCCTCCCGCTCACCCGGAAGATCACTGAGCGGGCCTACCAGGCCGGGGCCAAGATGGTGACGGTGCTCTACAACGACGATGCCGCGACCCTGGCCCGCTACCAATACGCCCCTCCTGACACCTTCGACTACGCCCCCGCCTGGCTCTTCGAGGCGATGGCCGAGGCCTACGCTTCCGGCGCGGCGCGGCTGGCGATCTCGGGGCAGAACCCGGCCCTGCTCAAAGGGCAAGACCCAGACCTGATCAGCCGGGCCAGCAAGGCCCAGTCCATCGCCAGCAAACGGCCCCTCGAGCTGATCACCGGCTTCCACATCAACTGGAGCATCGTCTCCTATGCCAACCCGGCCTGGGCCAAGATGGTGTTTCCCGATCTGCCCGAAGAGCAAGCCGTGGAGAAGCTGTGGGAGGCCATCTTCAAAGCCTCGAGGCTCGACACCGACGACCCGGTGGCGGCCTGGGCGGCGCACAACGCCAATCTGCACGCGCGGGTGAACTTCCTCAACGAGAAACGCTATGCCGCTCTGCACTTCAAGGGCCCCGG
Organism: Meiothermus sp.; assembly: GCA_035760705.1. Lineage (GTDB taxonomy): Bacteria > Deinococcota > Deinococci > Deinococcales > Thermaceae > Allomeiothermus. The sequence continues at coordinate 59,646 of DASTSL010000124.1, forward strand.
CACCGACCTCAGGGTGGGCCTGGCCGACGATCATCTGTGGTCGGGCGGGGCGGCCCCGGCCAAGAACGGGGTGGTCTGCAACCCCAACATCCCCACCGAGGAGGTCTTCACCACCCCGCACAAAGACCGAGTGGAGGGCTACGTCAGCAGCAGCAAGCCGTTGGCCCACCAGGGCAGCCTGCTGGACGGGATCCGGGTGCGCTTCGAGGGGGGCAAGATCGTCGAGGCCAGCGCTCGAGTGGGCGAGGAGCTCCTGAAGCAGCTTCTCCAGACCGACGAAGGGGCCCGCCATCTGGGCGAGGTGGCCTTGGTGCCCCACTCCTCCCCCATCGCGCAGTCGGGGATTCTTTTCTACAACACCCTCTTCGACGAGAATGCCGCCAGCCACATCGCCTTGGGCCAGGCCTACAGCGAGTGCATCCGGGGCGGGGATCGGATGAGCCCAGAGGAACTCGCCGCTAAAGGGGCCAACTCGAGCCTGATCCACGTGGACTGGATGATCGGCTCGAGCGAGATCGACGTGGACGGCATCACTCAAGGCGGGCAGGCCGAACCCCTCATGCGGGGCGGGGAGTGGGTGAGTTAAGACGGCTCGTGGCCGGTAGTGAGCTAAGGAGGGGCGGATCGCCTATCACGAAAGATTGTGGGCGATAAGCGGTCCGCCCCTCCCGGCCCCGGCGTATGGCGTCCTTTACCTCACGTGCTGGTTGACCAGCTTGGTCATCTCGAACATCGAGACCTGGTCCTTGCCGAAGATGGGGCGGAGCTTGGCGTCGGCGTTGATGGCCCGGCGATCTTTGGAATCCTGGAGGCCGTTGGACTTGATGTAGTCCCAGACCTTTTTGGTGAGTTCCGCCCGGGTGAGCGGTTCCTTGCCCACGATGGCCGCGAGTTGGTCATCCGGCTGGACCTTTTGCGCCACCCCGCCGCGCAGCCCCCGGCCCTGGGAATCGCCCTGCTTATCGTCCTTCGATTTAGTCTGCTTTGACTTAGCCATGTTTGGCTCCAAAGAATGAGGAAACGATCCGATCCGAACTAAGAGATTCAAGCCCTGCATCCGACACCTCGAGCTTTCCCCTCCTCTATTGCATCCCGCCAATTCCCTCCTCTCCCTCGTCCAGTTCCTCGAGTTCTTCCTCGGCTTCCTCGTCCACCACCTCGTAGTCGTCGATGTAATAGTCGGTGATGGCTTCACCCCCCGCCACCACCTCGCCGCCACTGGTGAGGGTCATCACCCCGTCCTCGTCCACCTCGAGCACCAGGTCATCAGGGTCAACATCATCGGGTACGTTCACCCGCATCACGATGGTCAGGTCCAGTTCCATGCCACCTCCGAACGAGGATGAAACCCTCCGAGGAAAGTCTGGCAATCCCCGATGGTAGGAGGTGTGAGGCGGATAACCCCTCACCTGCCTCATCGGGCTCAAAACCGGAATAGACTGGGGCCAAGGGAGGGAGAACGCTATGGGTTATCGCATTACCGGCCATGGTTTGAAACCGTATCAGGCAGCAAGGGTCGGGCGCATGGAGTTCCACGTCTCGCTGGGGGCACGTAACCACTACCAGTTCGACCTCTCCTTGTTTTCCTCGTCCGGCAACGTGATCTTCGCCGACTTCGGGGCCGCCCGGCGCTTCGCCGCGGCCATGAACGCCAAACGCGACCTGATCAGCCACCCCGAATCCGCGGTGAGCGCGGCCCAGATCGCGGCGATGGGGCTCATCGACGAGATGCTGCACTTCGTGGTGGAGCAGTATCGCCAGCAGCAAAAACCAAGCGTCATGCTCGAGGCCCTCTCGGCGCTCGAGTTCAGCGTGGGCGCGGACACCCTGGAAACTGCCCTGCGGGCCTTCGCCAGTGAGTTCCCGCCGATCCGGGTCTACCGGGGCGAGATCACGCTAGAGGAGTACCTCTCGGGCACCACCGAGGGGCGGGCCAACCGGGAGATCTTGCTCGAGGAGATGCTGATGCTGTGGATGGCCAATGCCAACCCGGCGTTCGAGCCCTTCCTGGAACTCTTCGACGACACCCCACTGGAGCGCTTCACCGCCTACTTGCCGATCATCCAGAACCTCGAGACCTTCTTCGACGCCCAGCCGGCTTTTGCCGAAACCGGCCTGAGCCTCTTCCAGAGCCTGCGCCTGCCAGCCTTGATGCACCCCGGCTCGCTCGAGGCCCAGCTCGATTTCCTGCTCAAACGCTTCGGCGGCACCCTGGGCCGTTTCATGTACCGCATCCTGACCGGGATGGACGTGCTGCGGGAAGAAGCCCGGTCGTTTTCGGTGCCGGTGCACTTCGACACCCCGCCGGGCGGCGGGATCAGCGCCGAGATGTACAACTGGCGCTCGAGGGGCACCGAGTACGAACCCGAGCAGTTCAGCCCCGACGTGGACTGGATGCCCCGCTGCGTGCTGATCGCCAAGAACGCCTTCGTCTGGCTCGATCAGCTCTCGAAAAAATACGCGCGGCCCATCACCACCCTGGACCAAATCCCCGAGGAGGAGCTGGACATCCTGGCGAGCTGGGGCGTCACCGCCTTGTGGCTGATCGGCTTGTGGGAGCGGAGCGCCGCCTCCAAGCGGATCAAGCAGATGATGGGCAACCCCGACGCGGTGGCCTCGGCCTACTCGCTCTACGACTACGTGATCGCCAAGGACCTAGGGGGCGAACCGGCGGTGGAGGTGCTGCGGCAAAGGGCCTGGCGGCGCGGCATCCGGCTGGCTTCAGATATGGTGCCCAACCACACCGGCATCGACGGCAAGTGGGTGCTCGAGCACCCCGACTGGTTCATCAGCCTCCCCTACTCGCCCTACCCCAACTACACCTTTGGCGGCCCCGATCTGTCCTCGGATCCCCGGGTGGGGATCTTCCTCGAGGACCACTACTACGACAAATCCGATGCCGCCGTGGTGTTCAAGCGCGTGGATCGCTGGACCGGCGAGACCCGCTACATCTACCATGGCAACGACGGCACCGCCATGCCCTGGAACGACACCGCCCAGCTCAACTACCTGAACCCCGAGGTGCGCGAAGCGGTGATCCAAACCATCCTGCACGTGGCCCGGCAGTTCCCGGTGATCCGCTTCGACGCAGCCATGACCCTGGCCAAGCGGCACATCCAGCGGCTGTGGTGGCCCGAGCCGGGGGGAAGCCCCTGGGGGGCCGCGATCCCCAGCCGGGCCGAGCACGCCATGACCAAGGAGGAGTTCGACCGCCTCATGCCGCAGGAGTTTTGGCGCGAGGTGGTGGACCGCTGCGCGGTGGAGGCCCCCGATACCCTCTTGCTGGCCGAGGCCTTCTGGATGATGGAGGGCTACTTCGTGCGCACCCTGGGGATGCACCGGGTCTACAACTCGGCCTTCATGAACATGCTGCGCGACGAGAAGAACGGCGAGTATCGGGCCATCATGAAGAACACCATGGAGTTCGAGCCGGAGATCCTGAAGCGCTTCGTCAACTTCCTCAACAACCCCGACGAGAAGACCGCCGAGGAACAGTTCGGCAGGGGGGACAAGTATTTCGGAGTGATGACCCTGTGCGCCACGCTACCGGGCCTGCCGATGATCGGGCACGGGCAGGTGGAGGGCTTTACCGAGCGCTACGGGATGGAGTACCGCCGGGCCTACTACGACGAAACCCCCGACCAAGGGCTCATCGATTACCACTACCAGCAGATCTTCCCCTTGCTCAAGAAGCGCTACCTCTTCGCCGAGGTGGAGAACTTCGTGCTCTACGATTTCTACGCCGGGGATAGCATCAACGAGGACGTGTTCGCCTACTCCAACCGCCACCAGGGCGAGCGCTCGCTGATCGTCTACCACAATAAGCACGCCCAGACCAGGGGCTGGATCCGCACCTCGGTGGCCCAACCGGTGAAGGTCGGGGAGGGCCGGGAGATGCTCCAACGCACGCTCAACCAGGGGTTGGGGCTCTCCTTCGACACCTGGGCCATCTTCCGCGACACGGTGAGCGGCCTCGAGTACCTGCGCCCCTCCCGCGAGTTCCACGAAAAGGGGCTTTACCTCGAGCTGGGCCCCTACCAGCGGCACGTCTTCCTGGACTGGCGCGAGGTCAACGACCACGATGGCACCTATGCCCGCATCGCCCACATGCTGGGGGGGCGGGGAGTGCCCAGCGTGGAACACGCGCGGCGGGAGCTCTGGCTCGAGCCCGTCCTGACTCCTTTCCGCCAGCTCGTCAACCCGCAGATGCTCGAGAAGCTGATCGGGGCCAGGGCCCACAAAGGGAAGCCCGACAAGGCGGTGCTGGACGAGGTCACTGACAAGCTCACCGCGCTTGTGGAAGCCGCGCGGGAGTTTAGCGGGAGACCCCTCAAACCCGATCTCAAAGCCTTCCGCAAACAGCTCGAGGCCCTGTTGCGGCTGCCCGCCCTGGTGCGGGGGCTCGAGCCCCTGCCGCGCCAGCCTGCTCGAGCAACCCCAAAGAAGCCCCTCGCGGCGACCACCCTCAAACGCAAATCGGCGACGGTCAAGCAAGCCCCTCGCGTCTACCTGCAAGCCAGCCTGGACGATCGGGTCGAGGGCTGGGGTGCCCTCTTGGGCTGGCTGTTCGTCCAGCCCTTGGCCGAAGACCCCCAGACCCGCGCCAGCCTGCTCGACGAGTGGCTGCTGGGCCGGGTCTTGGCCGACACCCTGCGGGAGATGGGCCTGAGCGAGAGCGAGGCCGAGCGCTCGGTGGGGCTGCTCAAGGTGCTCCTGGCCGAGCAACAGTGGTTCACCGCGGAAGCCCCCAAGCCCAAAGAGGCCAAAAAACAGCTCGAGAGCTGGATGCAAGACCCGCTGATCCGGCAGTATTTGCAGACCCACCGCTTCGAAGGGGGGGTGTATTTCAACAAGGAGGCCTTCGAGGCGCTGCTCTCCGCCATGGTCCGGCTGGTGGCGGTGGTCTCCTCTACTCTGCCGGGGCGCAAAGTGGCCGACACCCGGCGGATCGTGCAGGAGTGGTACACGGTGCTCGAGCGCTACCGGGCCGAGGCGCACAAAGCCGGATACCGGGTGGACAAGCTCAAACCCGCTCCGGCCCGCAAGCCGCGCGAGCCGAAAAAGCTGGCTGCGAGCATATAAGCCTCTCCTGCGGGATTCCTGCTCGGGCGGTCGCTGGCGTAGCCTCGAGCAGATCATGGACTTGGGGAGCAATACCGGACCTGTTTTATAGAGATCACCGGTTACCCCGAGGAGGTAGCCCGTGACCCTCGACGCATCCTGGAGAAATGCTGCTCGAGGAGTTCCTCGAGCCTCTGGGCAGGACCCAGCAGGAATTGGCCCGGCGCAGCAAAGTTTCTTATCCCAGGGTGACCGCGATCAAGCACACCCCCGGCACGGCGCTCGGCGTGGCGAAACTGTTTCGGACCCAGTTCTGGGAATGGCTAAATCCGCCTGGGAGCTATCCCAGGCGCTGCATTCGGCGGATGCCCAGGTGCTCGAGTCTATCGAGACGATGGGGACAGCCTGAGCAAGCCCATGTCCTGGGGGTTTTCGCCCGAGACGGCTCGAGCCACCGCCCGACCCCAGATCGCCCCCACCACGTTCCCAGTCCCGCTATAGGCCCCGATGACCCAGACGTCGGGGCGCACTTCTTCCAGGATCGGCAAACCGGTCTCGCTGTACGCCACCGAGGCCGCCCAGCGATGGGTGACCCGCGCCCTGACCCCGATCGAGCGGAGCAGATTTTCCAGGCGGGTTTGGATGGCCTCGCTCGGCTCGAGGGCGTGGGTCCACTCCTCCTCGAGCGCCGAATCGCGCATCCCGCCCAGGGCGAGGCGCCCGTCGGGAAGTTGCTGCCAGTAGTCGTAGCCCCAGCGGGTATAGACCGGGCGGGGGAAGTGGACTTCCGGCGCGGGGGCCGTGCCGAGCATCTGCAACCGGGCGGTGCGCACCCTGCCGGAAAGCTCGGGGAAAAGCCGCTCGAGCCTGCCGTCCACCGCCACGATCACCCGTTGGCAGCGGATCCGGGCCTTGGGGGTGCGGACTTCCTGGCCGCTGATCTCCAAAGCCGGGGTGTGCTCGAAGAGCCAAGCCCCCTTTTCGAGCGCCTGCCGGGCCAGGATGCGGCAGCGGCGGAGGGGGTTGAACGCGCCATCGCTGGGGATCAATAAGCCCCTGCCCTCGGGGCCTTCGTAACGTTCGGCGGGGAAGCCGTCGGCCTGGAGGGCCCGGTAGTGCTCGAGGCAGTCCTGCTCCTCCTCTTCCGAGGCCGCAATGCGCAAAGAACCCACCCGGCGGATGGCCTCGGGGGTCTCTTGGATCATGCGCTCGATCTGCTCGAGGGTGGCCTGGTACACGCTCCGGGCGGACTCGCGCCCGAACTGCCGCACGGTCTCGTGGTAGAACTTGGCGACCCCCGCCAGCAAAAACCCGCCGTTCCGCCCGGCGGCCCCACCCGCGATGCTCCCCGCATCGATTCCCACCACTTTCCGGCCCAGGTCCAGCAGTTCATGAACGGCAGCCAGCCCGCTTCCGCCCAGCCCGACCACACAGACTTCGGTCTCGAAGTCGCGCTCGAGTTCAGGTAGGCCCGGCCAGGTTCCGTCATCCCAGATCGGCGAGTTAGGCAGATTCACGCCCTCAGCTTACCCGCTCGTAGGTCTTTCTAGGCCAGGCTGTCGCGGACTTGCTGCACGAACGACTGGATGCGATCCGAGATCGGTTCATTCTTCCAAACGATCTGCCAGAAGGGGGCCGAGGGCCGCCAGGAGTCTATTTGCAGGTTGATCCACTCGATCATCCGCTGCGAAGAAAGCGGCCCCGACTTTTTGCCGACCCGGCGCAAGGGGGTTTCCTCCAGGGAATACGCACTGTACTGGTCCCGCTGAGCAAGCAAGATGACGATCAGCAAAACCCCGCTATCGGCACGCTGGGTTCGCGACTCTAAGGCGTGGTCGTGACGAAGCGACCCGAGCTGTTTGCGGGTCAACATTGGATTCATTGTAAGGGGAAAAGTTGTTTATATACAGTTCAAAAAGCCGAGCCGGGGCCATGCCCGGCTCAGTTTGGGTCTGGTGGAGCTGGAGGGATTTGAACCCCCGACCTTGTCCTTGCAAAGGACCTGCTCTCCCGCTGAGCTACAGCCCCAGGTTTGTCAAATGCTCAGGCCTCGAACGCCAGGGGCCTGACCGGAAATGGAGTATAGCAGCACTTAAGCCTGGGCGCAAACCTGGGTTTTCACCTTAGCCGCTGGAGGCCGCCGGAACGATAAACCGCACCTGCTCCGGCAGCACCCAGGCCTCCAGGGGCGGGCTCCCCTCCACGCTTTCTCCGTCAAACTGCACCGGCAGCGGAGGGTCGGACTCGAGCCGCACCCGTTTGACCGAATGGATCTCCAGTCGGTCGCTCACGTCAGGAGCGGCCAGGCCGATCTTCTCCGCCAGTTGACGCAACAACTCGGGGACCAGGCCCGCCGCCGAGCGGGTTTTGAGGATCACCACCTCGAGCCGACCGTCCTGGGCATTGGCACCGGGGGCCAGCTCGAGGCCCAGTTGCATCTTGGCGAAGTTGGCCATCAGCACCCCGATCCCCTCGGCCTGATAGGGCTCCCCATCGAGTTCCAAAGCGAACCGGGCGACCGGGGCGTTGGCGTTGGCGAGAGCGCTGAGCACATATCCCCCGACCCCGAAGCGGGGCTTGAGGGCCTCCGAGTCGGCGATCATCTTAGCGTCGAAACCGACCCCCGCCGCCACGGTGAACCCCTTCGTGACGGGGTTACCCGAGGTATCGGTGTAACCGAGCTGGGCCAGGTCGGTCGGCTGGGTTTGGCCGACCAAGAGGGTTTGGGCCAGTTCGGCGGGGTCGGTGGGCAGACCCAGGTTGAGGGCGATCAGGTTGGCGGTGCCCGCCGGGTAAGCCAGCAGGGGGACCTCGCTACCGAGGAGGGCGTGGGCCACCGCCGAGACCGTGCCGTCGCCCCCGGCAGCCACCACCGCGCGAAAGCTCGAGGCATCCCGCAAGAGTTCTTCCAGGGAAGCTCCCGGTTGCAGGGCCCGAAGCTCACCGGTGAGGCCCTGCTGGCTCAGCTCGAGCACGAACTCCTCCAAGCCCGAGCCGCCCTGCCCGGACTTTTCGTTGTGGATGACCAGCACCCGCCCGGCTTTGCTGGGGGCATTCATGTTCCGGTTATAACCGACTGGGTCTTTGCGCTCGTTGCCCTGCCTCACAAAAAGTTTGCCAAAGTTCTTCTCCCCGGCTATAATTCCCCTTTGGGTGTGCCGAAAGCGATTTGGGGCAGGGAGAGGTCCCCAGATCAGACGCGGCAGGCAAAAACTCCAATCCCACTCCAACCTCTCCCGTTAGGAGAAGCATGGCCTTCAACATCAACATCAAAGAACTGCTGGAAGCCGGGGTCCATTTCGGTCACGAGACTAAACGCTGGAACCCCAAGATGAAGCGCTACATCTACGCCGAGCGCAACGGCATCTTCATCATTGACCTGCAAAAGACCATGGTGGAGATCGAGCGTACCTTCAAGTACGTGCAAGACCTCGCCATGCGCGGCGGCACCATCCTCTACGTGGGCACCAAGAAGCAAGCCCAGGAGATCGTGCAACAGGAGGCCGACCGGGCCGGGATGCCCTACGTCAACCAGCGCTGGCTGGGCGGGATGCTCACCAACTTTCGCACCATCACCGCGCAGGTCAACCGCCTGCAAGAACTCGAGGACCTCTTCGCCTCCGAGGAGATCAACGAGCGCGTCAAGACCGAACAGGTGCGGCTCAAGCACGAGATGGACCGCCTACAAAAGAACCTGGGCGGTTTTCGCAAGCTCAAGCGCCTGCCCGATGCCCTATTCGTGATCGACCCGACCAAGGAAGCCATCGCCGTGAAGGAAGCCCGCAAGCTGGGCATCCCGGTGGTGGCCCTGGCCGATACCGATTCCGACCCGGATTTGTGCGACTACGTGATCCCCGGCAACGACGACGCGATCCGCTCGATCCAGCTCATCGTGACCCGGCTCACCGACCTGATCGTGGAGACCCGGGGCGGAGCCGCCACCCCCAAAGCCGCGGCCTCCGCCGAACTCGAGGAAGGCCAAGTCGAGGAAGCTCAAGCGTAAGGATTCAGCGGTTAGCGGTTGGCCGTTAGCTGTTAGCGAACCGCAAACGGCGAACAGCCAACCGCCTAAATTAAGGGTGAGGACGACATGACGCAAACCGAACAGATCAAAAAACTCCGCGAGGCCACCGGCGCGGGGATGATGGACGTGAAAAGAGCGCTCGAGGACGCGGGCTGGGACGCCGAGAAGGCCACGACCCTGCTGCGCGAGCGGGGAGCCCTCAAGGCCGCCAAGAAAGCCGATCGCGAGGCCCGCGAGGGGATCATCGGCTCCTACATCCACCACAACGCCCGGGTGGGGGTGATGGTCGAACTCAACTCCGAAACCGACTTCGTAGCCCGCAACGAGCAGTTCCAGCAGCTCGCCAAGGACATCGCCATGCACATCGCCATGGCCAACCCCCGCTACGTGAGCGTGGAGGAGGTCCCCGCGGAGGAACTCGAGAAGGAGCGGCAGATCTACATCCAGCAGCTCTTGAACGAGGGTAAGCCGCAGAACATCGCCGAGAAAGCCGCCGAGGGTCGGTTGCGGAAGTTCTACGAGGAGACCGTGCTGCTCGAGCAGCCTTTCGTCAAGGACGACAAGGTAAAGGTGGGCGACCTGATCAAGGCCGCCGTGGCCAAGATCGGCGAGAACATCGTGGTAAGGCGCTTCGCCCGCTTCGAGGTAGGAGCGTAGAATTGCCGAGGGCCGAGGGTCAAGCCTCTAGAGCTTGGCCCTCTTTTTTGGCCCTCGAGCCCTCACCCTAGGCATATGAGATACAAACGCGTACTCCTCAAACTCAGCGGTGAATTCCTGACCAGCTCAGGCTTCGGCATCCAGCCCGAGCCCACCAAAGCCCTGGCCGAGGAGATTGCCCAGGCCCACAGCACCGGGGTCCAGCTTTCAGTGGTGGTGGGGGCGGGAAACCTCTGGCGGGGGGCCAAGCAAGGGGTGGGCATGGACCGGGCCACCGCCGATTACATCGGGATGCTGGCCACCATCATGAACTCGCTGGCCTTGCAGGATGCCCTGGAGAGCCTGGGCGTGCCCACCCGGGTGCAGACCGCCCTCACCATCAGCCAGGTGGCCGAGCCCTACATCCGCCGCCGGGCCCTACGCCACCTAGAAAAAGGACGGGTGGTGATCTTCGGCGGGGGGACCGGCAACCCCTTCTTCACCACCGATACCACCGCGGCGCTGCGGGGGCTCGAGGTGGGAGCCGAGGTGGTGCTGATGGCCAAGAACAAGGTGGACGGGGTCTACTCTGATGACCCCCTGAAAAACCCCCTGGCCCAGCGCTACGATACCTTGAGCTACATGGACGTGCTCAACCAGGGCCTACAGGTCATGGACGCCACCGCGATCAGCCTGTGCATGGACAAAAAGCTCCCCATCGTGGTCTTCGATATCTTCCAACCGGGCAACTTGGTCCGCATCATCCAGGGCGAGCAGGTAGGGACGCTCATTCACGCCTGAAGATGCGGATAGCCCATCGTCCATAGCTTTTTGCCATCAGCGATAAGCTATAGGCTATAAGCAAGCGGAGGTACGACCATGCTCAAAGACCTCTACACCGAGACCCGCAATCACATGCAAAAAGCGCTGGAGGCGCTCGAGCACCATCTCTCCGGCCTGCGCACCGGGCGGGCCAACCCGGCCATCCTCAAGTCCATCCGGGTGGACTATTACGGCTCGCTGATGCCCATCGACCAGCTGGGAACCATCACCGCGCCGGATGCCCGCACTTTGGTGATCCAATCCTGGGACGCGGGCGCCCTCAAGTCCATCGAAAAGGCCATCCGCGATTCGGATTTGGGCCTCAACCCCAACAACAAGGGGGACTCCATCTTCATCAGCATCCCCCCCCTCACCGAAGAACGCCGCCGCGACCTGGTGAAGTCGGTCAAGCACTACGCTGAAGAAGCCCGGGTGGCGGTGCGCAACGCCCGCCGCGAAGCGGTGGACAAGGCCAAGAAGATGGGCAAGGACCAGCACCTCTCCGAGGACGACATCAAACGGGCCGAGACCGAGATCCAGAAGATCACCGACGAATTCATCGGCAAGGTGGACTCCGCCCTGGAGAAAAAAGAGCACGAGATCCTGGGCGGGTAGGGCAAAACCGCTGCTAACGGCTAGCCGCCAACGGCCTACACAGGCTGCGGTTGGCGAGGAGCTCAATCCACCTTTCGCTTGCCCCGCAATCTCGGGTTTGCGGTTATGCTGTTGGGTCAAGGAGGCTAGCCCATCATCGAAGAACCGCCGCAAAGCAAAGAGCCCAAAGCCCGCGGGGAGTCTCTGACCACCCGCGTGGTCTCCTCGGTGGTGGGGGTGACTATTTTGGGCTTCATCATGTGGGTGGGGCTGCCGTTGGTGATCCCGGCCCTGGTCTTCCTGCTCTGGTTGGGCAGCGCCGAGCTGCGGGACATGCTCGCCAAACGGGGCATTGAACTCAACATGGCATTCTTACGCTGGGGCGGGCTCTTGATGCTGGTCTTCTCCTATCCCCCGCTCTCCAGTCAGTACCCCGGCATCCCCTGGCGCGAGATCGCCTTAGGTCTGGTGCTAATCGGGGCCTTCAGCTACGAGTTGCTCAACGGGGCCAACATCCCCCGCTTCGCCTATAGCCTGATGGCCTTCTTGTATCTGCCTTGGATGCTGGGGTATTTCCTCTTGCTCCGCTACCATCCCCACGACGACACCCTGGGCATCTGGACGCTGACCCT
>DASTSL010000125.1:0-10301 GCA_035760705.1 Meiothermus sp.
AGCTTTATTGACCCCAAACTCGCCATCGGCTCGGTGGTGGAAGAGGCCGGGCGGCTCTCCGAGGCGGCGTATCCCGATCTCTACCAGGATCTGCTCGCCCACGGTTTCCGGTTCGTGGAGCGAAAAGCCGAGGTCCCCGCACAGGGTGGAACCCCCGGCTATAGCCTGACGTTCCAGGTGTTCGCGCCCGGTGAGTGGGAGGCGGAAACGTTCAGGCTGGCTCGGCTCGAGGGCCTCTACGGTCTGGGTTTGTGCGTTCGCGGGGAAGGAACCTACGCCCAGATGTCCGAAGAGGGGTTACGGTTGGCTGCTAGCCAAATAGCGAAAGGCTAAACTGCTCGACCAGCCCGAGGATTTTTCGGTCGAGCTTGGAGAGCGGCTTGCTCTCGAGGCTGTACCCTGGCCCATCCCAGTCGGCCCGGTGAACCTTCACGGTGAGCCTGCGGTGGGTGAATACGTGCAGCACGTCGCCTACGTATTCGGCTGCACCGACGCCCAGCCGCTTTGTAAGTTCATCCAGGCGGTCAGCCGTCGGTACCCCCCACAGACCGCCCAGGACGGGGCCGCTGCGGGGCTCGAGGTAAATCCCCTCCGGCCCGCCGAGCACCAGCGCGACCATCTGCACGTCCTTCTGATTCCGAGCTTTAGGAGCGGGGTAGCGCTGGGGGTGCTTCTTCCCCTTACACCACCCGGAGATCGGGCAGGCCGTACAGCGCGGGTTCTTCGTACAAATCGTCGCTCCCAATTCCATCAGGGCCTGGTTCCAGTCGCCAGGAGAGTTTCGCTCCAAAAGCCGATCCGCCTGTTCTTGGACTTGCCGGGTGGTGGGGTTCTCCCAGGCGTACAGGCGTGACAAGACCCTTCGTACGTTTCCGTCCACGGCGGCGACCGGCTCGCCAAAGGCAATCGAGGCCACGGCGGAGGCCGTGTAGGGGCCGAGGCCCGGGAGCTGGCGGAGCTGTTCGTACCTAAGAGAAAGCGTCGAGGCCTGCCGGGATAGCTTGTGCAGGTTTCGCGCCCGGGCATAGTACCCGGCCCCTTGCCAGACGTGCAAGACCTCCTCGAGCGGGGCTTTTCCCAAAGCTTCCAACGTGGGGAAGCGCTCGAGAAAACGGTGGTAGTAGGGGATGGCCTGGTCTACTCGAGTCTGCTGGAGCAACACCTCACTAAGCAGGATTCGGTAGGGGTCACTCTCGCCGCGCCAGGGCAGGTCGCGTTGGTTCACCCGGTACCACTCGAGCAAAGCGCTTTGTATGCTCTCCCCATGGAGATCACCCCCAAGGATTACCCCACTGCCCTTGTCCATCTCTACCGGGGTGAGGTCGGGCGGATGGTGGTGTACCGCACCCGCCTCGACACCACCACCAATTGGGCGGTCGGTACCACCGCGGCAATGGTCTCGTTTGCCTTGGGCAACGCCCAGGTGCCGCATTTCGTCTTCATGCTGGCTTTGTTTTTGAACCTGATGTTCTTGTGGATGGAAGCCCGCCGTTACCGCTACTACGAATTGATTCGGGGGCGGGTTCGCCTGCTCGAGAGCGGCTTTTATGTCCAAGCGCTCTCTGGTGCTCCCACCGATTGGCAAGCCCCCTTGCGCGAGAGCTTGCTTTGCCCCCAGCTTCCCATCAGCCACCTGCAAGCCCTCTCGGTTCGGTTGCGCCGCAACTACCTGTGGCTGCTCGCAGTGGTGTATGCCGGTTGGTTCCTCAAGCTCGACCTGCACAGCGCTTCTTTCATCGGCGGGGCCCGCATCGGCCCGTTGCCGGGGATGGGAGTGCTGATTCTGGCGCTGCTGCTGTTTCTTGCCCTGATCGCGATCTCGCTGCACTACCGACCCCTCGAGGACGAGTAACCCTAAGCCCCCAGCAGTTGGCGGTGGACGATCATCAAGCAGCGGTCCTGAATGACCTGAATTCCGCTGTTCTCGAGCTTTTCCGCGAAGGCATCGTTGCGGATTCCCGATTGCAACCAGACCAGCTTGGGGTGCAAAGCCAGGATGTCCTCGAGGTGATCGGGTAGGGCGTCGCTGCGGCGGAACACGTCCAGAACGTCTACCGACTCGAGGATCTCGCTCAGGTTGGCGTGAACCTTCTGGCCCCACAGGGTTTGTCCGGCGAAAACCGGGTTGGTGGGGAGAATACGGTAGCCGTGTCGGTAGAGATAATCCGGCACGTAAAAAGCCGCTTTGTTGTGATTGGTATGCGCGCCCAGCACGGCGACGGTTCGCGCCGCCGCGAGAAAGTCGCGCAGTTCAGCATTCGTCATCTTTTCAGCTTAGAGGCTTTGGGAACACAAAGCGATGAGGTCTGTTACGTTTGGCTCCCACCCTGGCTTGGCTACGCTCAGCCGGTCCTGGGGTACGAGCACGCCTCAGGGCCTAGCCTCTCGAACCCGACCGAACCGAGTGCAACCAGCTTCGGGGTGAGAGCCCTTAGCGAACTGCAAATCGCTGGGGATAGGTTTGTTGAAAAAGCCGCCAGGACTCCCAGTCGCGGGGCAGCTTATTGGCTAGCGCCCATAGCCAGAAAGGGGTGAGCAAGGAGCGGGCGGTTTGTAGCTCGAGGTAAAACAGATGCGCCCCCAGCCCGCCCTGCTCGAGCAGCCCCGAGTCGTGAAAGGCCCGCAGGGCGGCCTCTAGGTTGTAGGGGATCTGCCGGAACTCCCATCGGGTTTTTCCCGGCGAGACTTCGAGCAGCATGTACTGTGCCCGGGGATCGCCGTTGAACGGGGAGCCCACCGCTCCGCTGCCCAGCACCAGGGTTCCGCCCCATGATCGCTCGTAAGGCCGGTGGGTGTGCGAGCCGACCAGCGTCTGGGCCGGGTACTCCTGCACGATCTCGGTGATGGCCGTATCCGAGAGGCGTTCGTCGTAACCCTCGCGGTAGTGGCGGGGCGAACCGTGGGCGATGCGGACGCCGAGTTCTTCCAGGTAGACCTGGTAGGGGAGAGCCGCGATCCACTCCAGGTGTTCGTGCTTCAACTGGTCTGCCGCCCAGCCGGTGGAGACAAAGAGGGGATCGTCGTAGAGGTCGTAGAGGTCGGGGTCTCGCCGCGCCCAGCGCAACACCAGGTCGTCGTGGTTACCCAGGGTGAAGCGAAACCTTCGGGTCTGTTCCAGCTCCCACATCCGCTCGATGACCTCTCGGTTGGAAGGCCCGCGGTTGATAAAGTCGCCGTTCACCACCACCAAGTCGGCGTTCAGGCCCTCGAGGTCGGCCAGTACTGCCTCTAAGGCCGGAAGGTTCCCGTGGATATCGCCGAAGATCGCAATCCGCACACTCGCCTCAGGGCTGCCGCAGCCCTTCCCAGTCCAATACCACGATCACGATCACCGCCGCCACACTGATCGCCAGGAAGAGCACCCACAAAAAGTTCCGCAACTCCACCCAAAAAGGCTCCCGGTTCCGCCGCAACAGGATCAGCCCCGCCAGGGATAAGCCCCAGACGAGCGCCAGCACCATCAGAGCACGAACCATGGGAAGACCACCCCGCTGCGCGACGTAAGAAGCATCACGACTCCTTCAGCATAGCGATCTTGCCCACCGCTTGCTCAGTTCAGCTGCACTTTTCGCACGATGCGCCCGGAGAGCCATCCGTACACCGAGACTACCCCGCCCACCGCCAGATCCCCCTGCAATACCTGGGGATCGGCCACCACGTCAATTTCGCCGCCCAGCGTCTCCACCTTGGCCCAGTGGTAGGGCTGTTGGGTGAAGGAGTTGACGAGCCGGGCGGTTTCCCGCACGTGCCCGTAAAACATCGCGTAAGCCTCGGGGATCTCGCCCTCGCTCTGGGACTGGAAGAGGCTGGTGGGGAAAAAAGACTGAGGGGCGAACTTGGCTTCGTTCTGGCCCTGGGCTTCGTCGAAGGCGGCTTCGCTCGAGTACGCGGTGAGTTCGTGGGCGAAGGCGGTGAGCTGCACCTCGACCAGGGCGGGCAGTTGCAGTTGCGCCTGGGTGGCGAACGCGATGGCCTCGAACACGAACGGGTAGGCCCCGGTGTTTTCGTAGTCGCCGCCCGCGGGGTCGGCCCAGCCGTAAAAGCTGCCCTCGAGCCCCTCCATGTCCGGGCTCTCGAGCCGGCTGGTGAGCCCCACCCGCATGACCGCCGAGCCGGCGAAGTGCGGGGCCACCCCGATGAGTTCGCGGTCCGGGGTCAGGCTGGCCCAGAGTTCGGCCCGCTCAGCCCGCAGGTAGAAGTAGCTGCCGCGCGGGCTCTGTACCGACTGGCCCTCGTTCACCACCTGCAAGGCCAGTTTTTCGAAGTCTTCGCGGCCCCCGATGGGAAAGCCGATGCTGGAGAAATGGCTGGGCATAGCTCTAGGGTATCTCGACTTTTGCTCTGGGGGCTCGAGGGCATCCTCTCTGCAGGAGAGACCCTTCGCCCTGGTTAGGGTGAGAGGATACGGTAGGGTGCGCTCCGCACCGTACGAGAAAACTAAGCGATGCCTGGCAAAGTTACTTTTCTACGATCAGGACTCGCGTAGGGTGGGCAGCTTGGGTTTTTCTTCGAGCCTGAAGTCCAAAGGCCGCAGATAGAATTCGCCGATGGCCGTGGTCGAAATCACCGCCACCGTGGGGATAGTGCGCTTCCAGTGGGTTTTGTTGACCAGGCTCTTGACCCGCTCGACCTCGGCCTCGGTGTAGCCCAGCTTCATGATGTAGTCGTCGGGGTAGCCCTTCAGGTAGTGCTCGAGGATCACGTCGGCCTTGCGGTAGGCGATGCCCAGGTCGCCTTCGTCGGTCTGGCCGATCTCGAGGTCGGCGGTGGGCGGTTTCTTCACTACCTCCTGGGGAAGCTTCAGGTACTCGGCCAAGCCCCAGACCTGGGTCTTGTAGAGGTCGCCCAGCGGGTTGATGGGGCCGGTGTCGGCCACGTCGTGCCAGGTGTAGTAGCCGAAAAGCCGCTCGGTCTTGTTGCCGGTGCCCAGGTGCAGCCCACCGTACTGCTCGGCCTTGTCGAAACCGACGATGGTGCGGGCCCGGGCCATCGCGTTGCCTTTCCGGCGGGGCGTGATACCGGGTACTTGGGCGGCGTAGCTCTCCACCATCCCGGTGATGTCAATGGTCTCGAAGGGAACCCCGTACATCCGGGCAATCAGCTCGGCGTGTTCGCGCGACTCCGGGCGAGAGATGGCGTGGGGCATGTAGACCGCGTAGACGTTCTTGGCACCCAGGGCCTGCACGCCCAAAGCCAACGTCACGGCGGAGTCCACCCCGCCCGAGAGGGCCACCACCGCGGTCTTGAAGCCGCGCCAGCCCAATTCCTCGCGGATAAACCGCACCAGGAAATCGTTGACCAGGGGGTAGTTGAGTTCTAGCACCTCGTGGCCCGGCACCGCTTCGATGATTCTCATACCCGTTCCGCCTTCTTCGCGTGGGCGATGCGCAAAGCCTTGCCGGTTTTGCCGGGCTGGCTCATCACCCGCTGGAGGTCGTTCATCAGCAGGGGAAGCCCCCCTTCCAGGTCGGGAAGCAGCGGGTTGTCGTAGCGCACCGGGGCCAGTCGCTCGAGGTCGATCTCCGCGATCAGGGCGGCCTCTTCGAAGGCCGGGGCCTGGGCCAGCAGGTTGCCTTCCGGCCCGGCCACCACGCTGCCGCCCGCCAGACCCTTACCGGCCTCGAGCCCCACCAGCGAACTCAGCACCACGTAAACCCCGTGCTCGGCGGCCACCGCCTGGCACAGGCTTTTCCAGCGAGTTACGTTGGCGGGCTCTCCGCCCGCGAAGCCCCGCGCGGGGCTGGCGGAGGGCACATAGATGATCTCCGCCCCGTCCAGCGCGGCAATCGTTCCAGTGATCGAGTGCCAGAAATCCTCGCAGATGAGCAGCGCCACCCGCCCATATCGGGTGTCGAAAGCCTGGATGCGGCTCCCTCGAGAAATGTAGCGCTCCTCGTCGAAGACCCCGTAGGTGGGCAAGAACACTTTGCGGTGGACGTGCAATAGCCCCCGCCCACCCAGCTCGAAGTAGGCGGCGGAGTTATAGTAGACCCCGCTGTCAAGTTCATAAAAGCCCACGATCAGGTCCAGCGGTTCACCCCAACTCAGCGACTGGTAGATGGCCTCGAGCCGCTCGGATAGCTCCTCGCGGGTCATGGCCAGCTCCCGCACCCCCCCTTGGAGGAAGTAGCCCATCAGGAAAGCCTCGGGCAGCACCGCTACCTGGGGCTTATACGAGCGCAGCTCGGAGAGGGCCTGAGCGATGTGCTGTAGGTTCTTGCGGATCTGCCCCTTTTCGGGTTTGAGTTGTAAGACCGCGTGACGAATCATGCTTCTCCCCGCTCCAAGACAAGTGTACGCTGCCCCTACTGCCCCCATCGCCCGTTGGCCTCACACTTCCACCGAAACCAAGAAGCTCCATAGGGGTCGTCGCGAGGGGGAGACCTTGTCGAAATACTCGGCTTGGATCTCGTGCCGGTTGGAATGTTGAGCCTAGCCTTTTCCGGGTTAATGGAGCGCACACCGGCGGTTTGGCCTCCCCTCGCTCCGCTCGGCGAAACTACACCTCACCTTTTGGCCTCGAGTTCTCCCTACAATCAAAGGCGTGGAAACCAAAACACCTTCAGCGAATGCCAAGAGAGGTTATAGCGACCGCTCTTTTTGGAAAAAGCTCCGCCGCTACGCCCGGCTGGCGGGGAAGGAGGTGGTGGAGAAGGCCCTCACCCTCTACTTCACCCTGCAAGACCCCGATACCCCGGTCTGGGCCAAGCGGGTGGTGATTGGGGCGCTGGCTTACTTCATCATCCCCTTTGACGCGATCACCGACTTGCTGCCCCTGGTGGGCTTTACCGATGACCTCGGGGCTTTGCTGACCGCCCTCAGCACGGTGGCTATGCACGTCAAGCCAGTGCATAAACAGCGGGCCAAGGAGCAGGCCGAGGCCTGGTTCCCTCTTGAGGTCGTGTCGGTGCAGGTTCGGGTCGAGCCGCCCAAAGCTCTGCCGGAGTAGAAAAACCTAACCTCTCCGCCTCCGCCCACAGAGGCTTTATGCTCTTACAGGAGGGCGTATGCCAAAGCTTTATAACGCGACCACCGGGGCCGAACTAGGCGAGATCACCGACGAGCAACTTGAGTTTTTGCAGGATCAACTCGAGGAGGAATCCGCCGAAGACCAGGACTATTACATCAACCAGGAGACCCTGGATTACTTCGCTGAGCAGGGTGCGGATCGGGCGCTGATTGACCTGCTCCAAGCTGCCCTGGCCGGGCGTGACGAGATTGATATTCGTTGGGATTAGTCCAAGAGAGGAGAGCAAACCGCCACCCGGCTACGCCGTGAAAAGACGCGTCCCCTACCCTTGCCGTCCCTGCAACCGCCCTAATTTCGCCAGATTTGGGCTCCCATCAGCTCGAGGTGAGGGTCAAAAGTCCACACCTTTGCTCTGATAAACTGGCTCATCACGACCAGCGTGGCGTCCGCTAAGGTGATGCGTTGGTCACCATAGCGGTTGAGCAGTTGAGCCGCTCGTAGATAAAGCTCGGTGGTCGGATTGACCTGTGACGTGCCGTATAGGGTCTCGGTCAGCCAATCCTTCGGGAAAGGCGGCTTGAAGTTTTGGACGATCAGGCGCTGGGCCTCGAGCAAGGTAGGGAACGCGATCAAGATTTCGTACCCGCCCTCTTCGAGCTTTTGGGCTTCTTCAAGGGCGCGTTGATGAAACTGATCGCTACGGTCTGCTGTCGCGTATAAAGGACCCGTATCGGCCAATACCCGTTTCAAGACGTGGGCTCCTGGTGGGGCTGGCTGGCGTACTCGTCATGTCGGAGGCTCACATCGGATAAGCCGCTCCCCTTGGGCGAAATAAGGGGTCGCCAAGGTTTGCGGGCGGGGTGGTACTGCACCTGCCGCAGCTTGGCCTGGAGCAGGTACTCCCGCAGGGCGTCTTGTACCAGGGCGGTAAGGCTGGGGGCGGGCTTTTGGGTGCTCAGGTACTCCTCGAGAGCTTGCTCGAGTTCGTCGTTCAGGGTCACGGTAAAGCGCTTCATGACCCCAGCCTATCACCATTTGGTGATTTTGGTGATTAGGGGATGAGCAGCACTTTCCCGGTGGTCTCTCGGCCTTGCAGCTTACGGTGCGCCTCGGCGGCCTGCTCGAGCGGGAACTCCGCTCCGATCCTCACCCGGAGCTTGCCCTCGGCGGCCCAGTTCATGATCTCGCTGGCCCGCCACTCGAGTTCCTGGCGGGTCTGGGTGTAGTGCCACAGCGAGGGCCGGGTCAGGAAGAGCCCGCCTTTTTGGTTCAGCACCTGGGGGTTGAAGGGGGGCACCGGGCCACTGGACTGGCCGTAGAGCACCAGCATCCCCCGCACCCGCAGGCTGCTCAGGCTGCCTTCCCAGGTGGCCTGACCTACCCCGTCGTAGACCACGTCGGCCTTCTTGCCCGCCGTCACTTCCAGGACTTTCCGATCGAAGCCCTGGTAGGGGAAGACAAAATCGGCCCCGGCTCCCTTGGCCAGCGCCCGCTTCTCCTCGTTGCTGGCGGTGCTGATGACCCTGGCCCCGATCATCTTGGCCATCTGGATCAGCAAGAGGCCGACCCCGCCCGCCCCGGCGTGGACCACGCAGGTCTCCCCGGCCTTGAGCGGATAGGTGCTTTTCACCAGATAGTGCGCGGTCATGCCCTGGAGCATCAGGGCGGCGGCGATCCGGGGGTCCAGGTGGGAAGGGATCTTCACCAGCTTCTCGGCGGGAACCGCCGCATATTCGGCGTAAGCGCCCTGGACGTTGGCGTAGACCACCTTGTCGCCCGGCTGGAAACCCGACACGCCCGGCCCCACAGCCTCCACCGTGCCCGCTCCTTCCTCCCCCACCACGAAAGGCAGGGGAAGGGTGTAGAGCCCGGCCCGCTTGTAGGTGTCGATGAAGTTGACCCCAATGGCCCCCTGCCGCACCAGCACCTGCCCCTCGCCGGGGGTGGGGGTGGGGATCTCCTCGAGCACCATGACCTCGGGGCCGCCGGTTTGGTGAACGCGGATGGCTTTCATGGAAAAAGCTTATAGCAGATCGCTCATGCCGATAGTTAAAGGATCTTTTCGCGATGAGCGATGAGCTATGAGCGATGAGCGAATTCGACCGGCAATTTTCCCGGGGTGGGGGCTCCGCTCAGGGCTTCCAGGAGGGCCTCGAGGGTAGGCTGCCGCCAACCGTAGGTGATGAGGGCCGGTTGCCCCAAGGCCATCACCTGATAGGGGTTCCACAAAGCGACGTGGAGGGCCGGGCGACCCGAGGCGAAGAGGGTGCGGGCCAGTTCGACCTCGCCGGGTTGGAGCTGCTGCCGGGAGGTCGTCACGTACAGGATGAAATCGGCTTCCTGGACGGCAGCCTGAACGCTGGCCCGGATAGCTTCGGGTGCGCTGCGGGGGTAGGAGAGGGTCTTCAGACCAGGGAAGCGCTCCGCCAGGCGGCGGGCCAAGTCCTGGGCGGCGGGGCCGTTTTCGTAGGCGCTTTCCCCCACCGCCACATCGGGGGCCACGAAGAGGATACGATCGCCGGGCTGGGGAAGCTGGACTTCGCCGTACCGGGTGATGCTGCGCCGGGCGGCCTCCCGGACGGTCTGGCGATCCTCCGCCTCGACTACGGCAGGGTAAGGACGGGGGTTGCCGGGGAAGCGGGTGATGGCCTGCTCGAGCCTCCGCCGACTTTCCTGGTGTCGCTGAGCGGGAATGGTGCCGTCTTCCAGCGCTCGCCGCACCGCCTCGGCCTGGGCCTGTTGGGTCTCCTTGGGGCCGAGGGCCAGCACCAGATCGGCCCCGGCATTGAAGGCGTGGAAGGCTGCCGCCCCGGCGTTGAAGCGATCCGCGCTGAACTTGGTGATGGCGTGCATGTCCATCGAGTCGGTGACGACCAGGCCGTCGTAACCCCACTCCTGGCGCAAGAGCCGGGTGAGGATGGCCCCGGAGAGGGTCGCGGGGTACTCGGGGTCTAAGGCCGGGTAGAGGATATGGGCGGTCATGATCGAGGAGATCCCCGCCTCCACCGCCCGGCGGAAGGGGTAGAACTCCACCGGCTCGAGCCGTTCCCGCGGCTTGCGCACCACCGGTAAGGCCAGGTGTGAGTCCAGGTGGGTGTCGCCGTGGCCGGGGAAGTGTTTTACACAGGCCATCACCCCCGCCTGCTCGAGCCCCCTGGCCCAGCTCAGCCCCAGCTCGGCCACCTTGGCCGGGTCGGAGCCAAAGCTGCGGTCCCCGATCACCGGGTTGCGCGGGTCGGTGTTCACATCGAGCACCGGGGCGTAGTCCCAGTTGATCCCCAGGGCGATCAGTTCGCGGCCCACCACCGCGCCCACTGCTTCGGCCAGGGCG
>DASTSL010000126.1:0-2367 GCA_035760705.1 Meiothermus sp.
GGGGTCAAGCTCCGGGTGGAGAAGCTCGAGGCCGAGCCCGGTACTACCGTGGAGTTCGACGCGCTGATGCTCGGCGGTGAGCAAGTGGTGGTGGGTGCGCCCTTTGTGGCCGGGGCCAAGGTAGTGGCCGAGGTGGTGGGCCACGGCAAGGGCAAGAAGGTGCGGGTGGCCAAGTTCAAAGCCAAGGTGCACTACCGGCGCAACCGGGGTCACCGTCAGCCCTACACCGACATCGTGGTAAAGGAGATTCGCGCGTAAAGCCGATGGCTGATGGCTGATAGCCGATGGCCGCTATTAGCTATTAGCTGTTTGCTATCAGCGAGGTTTTTTATGGCACACAAGAAAGGTCTGGGTTCAACCAAGAACGGGCGCGACTCCCAAGCCAAGCGCCTGGGGGTCAAGCGCTACGGCGGGCAGACGGTGCGCGCCGGGAGTGTGCTGGTGCGTCAGCGGGGCACCAAGTTCAACGCCGGGATGGGCGTGGGCATGGGCCGCGACCACACCCTCTTCGCGCTGGTGGATGGCGTGGTCGAGTTCCACGATAAGGGCCGCCTGGGCCGTTATGTCTCGGTCAAGCCGCTCGGTGACGGCAGCGAAGCCTGATCTCCTCCCGTCCGGTCTCTTCTGGGGTTCCCCGGGGATTCCGGGCGGGTTTTTCATTGACTGATGTTTCGGGATGTCCTCGAGATCACCGTCACCGCCGGTAGGGGCGGTGACGGGGCGATCAGCTTTTGGCGCGAGAAGTACATCGCCAAGGGCGGCCCCGACGGGGGCGACGGGGGCCAGGGGGGATCGGTGATCCTGCGGGCCTTGGGCCAGGTGGACTCGCTCTCCAACCTTTCCAAGCGAACCTACAAGGCCGAGGATGGTCAGCACGGCTCGGGTAAAGGCATGTTTGGCAAGGCCGGGCGCGACTTGGTGATCGAGGTTCCCCGCGGAACCCGGGTGTTCGACGCCGAGACCGGCGCGCTCTTGGCCGACCTCACCGAGGAGGGCCAGACCCTGGTGGCCGCCGAGGGGGGGCGGGGAGGCTGGGGTAACACCCGCTTCGTCACCCCCACCCGCCAGGCCCCGCGCTTCGCCGAGGCCGGCGAGCCCGGCGAGAAAAAGCGGCTGCGCCTCGAGCTGATGCTCCTGGCCGACGTGGGGCTGGTCGGCTACCCCAACGCCGGGAAGTCCAGCCTGCTGGCGGCCCTGACCCACGCCCAGCCCAAGATCGCCAACTACCCCTTCACCACCCTGGCCCCCAATCTGGGGGTGGTCGAGCGCGACCTCCAGCGCTTCACCCTGGCCGACATCCCCGGCATCATCGAGGGGGCCAGCGAGGGCCGGGGGCTGGGGCTCGAGTTCCTGCGGCACATCGCCCGCACCCGGGTGCTGCTCTACGTACTGGACGCCAGCGACCGCCCCGTCGCTACCTTCCAGACCCTGCGGGCCGAACTGCAAAGCTACGACCCCGACCTCCTCAGCCGGCCCGCCCTCATCGCCCTCAACAAGATCGATTTGCTGGAGGAGGAAGAGGTGGCCCGGCTCGAGGCCGAGCTATCCCAGAGCGGGTTGCCGGTGTTGGCGCTCTCGGTGCTCGAGCGAATGGGCCTGGAGGGCCTGGTGGAGGCCCTTTTCGCGCTGGTGGCGGCGGCCCCCAAACCGGCCCTGGCCACCCCCGCGCCGCGCCCCGAGGAGCCCCAAGGGGTTCAGGTTCGCGAGGTCGAGGAGGGAGTCTACGAGGTGCAGGCTCCCCAGGTGGAGCGTCATCTCAAGCGCCTCAAGGGCGACCTGATGGAAGCTACCAGCTACTTACAAGACCTTTTCAAGCGCTACGGGGTCGAATCCGCCCTTAAGTCCAAAGGTGTGCGGGCTGGCGATACTGTGCGCCTGGCGGGCCTCGAGTTCGAGTACATCCCCGAGGTGTAAGGATGCCTGCTGCCGAACGCAATAAAGAAGGGCATCTTGCGTCTGATGTTTTGCGTATCGCGATTTTCGGCGGCAGTTTTGATCCTATTCATTTGGGCCACCTGGTAGCTGCTTCGGAAGCAGCGGAAAAACTAGATCTGGATAAGGTCCTTTTTGTGACCGCAGCTCGGCCCCCGCACAAGACCCCGGTGGCCCCGCCCGAGGCCCGCCACGAGATGGTGGTGCTGGCGACCGCCCACGACCCCCGCTTCGAGGCCAGCCGGCTCGAGTTAGACCGCCCCGGCTTCAGCTACACCGTGGATACCCTACGCCAAGCCCGTCGGCTTTACCCCCAGGCCGAACTCTTCTTTATCACCGGGGCCGACGCCTACCGCGAGATGGACGGCTGGCACGAGGCCGAAGCCCTGCCCGAGCTGGCCCAGTTGGTGGCGGTGACCCGGCCCGGATACCCGT
>DASTSL010000127.1:0-32955 GCA_035760705.1 Meiothermus sp.
CCCCAGCTATTGAGCAAGGTCCTGGCCCAGCAGGGAACCCAGGCCAACGTGCCGCTCTCGCTCTTTCAGGAGATCGGCAAGAAGGGCGGAACCCTGACCCTCCCTTTGGGGGCCAGCCCGCAGAGCTTCAACTACTTCTCGGTGATTGACAACTTCGCCTACACCGTGCTGAACAACGTGCTCGACCGGTTGATGCAGCTCGACCCACTCACCTTCGAGCTGAGCGGGGTGCTGGCCGAGTCCTGGAGCTTCTCCCGCGACGCCCGCACGGTCACGGTTAAGCTGCGGCGGGGCGTCAAGTGGTCGGACGGGACGCCCCTCACCGCCGATGACGTGCTCTTTACCTTTGTCGAGGTCGCGGCGAACCCCAACCTGCGCGGAAACCAGGCCGCGACGCTGACCGTGGCCGGATCCCCGCTCAAGTTCGAGAAGGTAGACGACCTGACCTTCCGGGTGACCTCGGTGAAGCCCTACGGGGCGGTGCTGCAAGCCCTCACCTTCTCCCCGATCCTGCCCCGGCATAAGCTGGCCGACACCAAGCCCTTGCAAGACCCGCAGGGGTTCTCCCGGGCCTGGTCCACCAACACCGACCCCAAGGAGATCGTGGGCACCGGCCCCTTCGTGATCCAAAGCTACACCGTGGATCAGAAGGTGACGCTGGTGCGAAACCCCAACTCCTGGCGGCGGGACGCACAGGGGAACCAACTGCCATACTTCGACCGGCTCGAGTACCTCATCATCCGCGATCCCAACCTGCAAGTGGCCCAGTTCCAGGCCGGGAACCTCGACCAGGTGCCGATCACCGGGGCGCAGTTCCCCGACCTCAAACGCCAGGAGGTGGCGGGGGCCAAGATCCGGGTGCTCAAGGGGGTGACTATCTTTACCTCCCCGCCGCACTGGGGCTTCAATTTCGATGCCAAGAACCCCGAGCTGGCCGAACTCTTCCAGAATCTGACCTTCCGCAAGGCTATGCAGTCGGCCCTCAACCGGACTCGCATCATTGACGACGTGTATAACGGTCTGGCTAGCCTGCCGGGGCATGGAACCGCGCCGGGAACTTTCTGGTACTACGACACCCGCTCGTATCTGGGCCGCTACGACCTCAAGGCGGCAGAAGGACTGCTCGAGGGCCTGGGCCTCAAACGTGGCTCCGACGGGGTGCGCCGCTTGCCCAGCGGAAAACCCTTGGAATTCGCCCTCACCTACGCCTCCGACTCGATCCCCATATCGGCCATCGCCACCATCCTGCAAAACGATCTGCGTCAGATCGGGGTCAAACTCAACCTGCAAGGCATCCAGCAGAGCACGGTGCTCGCCACCGCGACCGGCGGCAACTTCGAGAGCATCATCGTGGCCTTTGGCGACCAACCCGACCCGCAGCTACGCAAGGACATCTGGCAGCCCGGCGGGCAGCTCAACTACTGGCACCGCTCGGTGTGGCCGGACAAGGGCGGGAGCGATCCCAAATTCGACCAGATGACCGGCTGGGAGAAAAACATCTACGAAATCTTCCGCCAGGCCGAGCAACTGGGCGACCAGAACGAGCGCAAACGGCTCTACGACCGCTGGCAGCTCCTCTTCGCCCAGAACCTCCCGGTGATCATGATCGCCAAGCCCGACGCGGTGGCGGCGGGTAGTGCCCGCTTGGGCAACTTCTTCGTGCGCGACAACCGCATTTTGCAGAGCAACTACACGATGTTCGAGAAGTGAGCTGAGGGTCTAAGGTCCAGTGTCGAGGGCTGAAACTTTTCGGACTTCTTATGGCCCTCGACCTTCGGCTCTTGACCCCTGACCTTTTATGATTGGCCTCGAGCACCTCCTCTTGGACCCTTCCCCGCTCAAAAACGCGAAGGTCGGATTATTGACCCATCCTGCCGGGGTGACCCGAGACCTCACCCCCTCGGCGGTAGCCCTCCTGCAAGCGGGCCTCCGGCTCGAGCGGCTCTACGGTCCCGAGCACGGGATTGACGGCTCGGGGCAAGCCGGGGAAGCCCCCGAGATTGCCACCGACAAGCAGACCGGGCTGCCCACCCACAGCCTCTACCACAAGCAAATCCCCCAGATCGCCGAACTGATCGGCCAAACCGACACGCTGTTGGTGGATTTGCAGGACGTGGGGGCCAGGTTCTACACCTTCGTCTCGACGCTGGTGCAGGTCTTAGAAGCCGCCCGGCAAGCGGGCGTTCGGGTGATCGTGCTCGACCGGCCCAACCCGCTCGGTTTCGGGGTGGAAGGGCCTGTTCTTCAGCCACAATTCCGCTCGTTCGTGGGGTCGCTCGAGGTCTTCGTCCGCCACGGCCTGACCATCGGGGAATGCGCCCGCCTGGTGAACCCTGAGGTAGAGGTCATCCCCTGCGACCCCGGTGAAACCTTCGGCTACGGCGGCCTGCCTTGGGTTCCGCCCTCGCCCAACCTACCCACCCTCGAGACCGCACGCTTCTACGTGGGGATGTGTCTGGTCGAAGGCACGGCGGCCTCGGAGGGGCGCGGGACGACCCTGCCCTTTGAACTCTTCGGTGCCCCCGAACTCGACGCCGTAAAGCTCGCCAAACGCCTCAACAGCCTCGATCTCGGCCCGGTACGGTTCCGCCCGGCCTACTTCACCCCCGTGATCTCCAAACATGCGGGGCGACCCTGCGCCGGGGTCCAGGTCCATGCCCTCGAGCCCCTCGAACGCACCCTTCCCCTGGGCCTCGCGGTCGTTGGGGCCTTGGCCGAACAAGGCATCGAACTCAACCCGGACTGGCTGCAAAAGCTCCTGGGTATCCCCTTCGACCCGGAGTTGTTCGTCCTTGAAAGGGCACTCGAGCGCTGCTTGGCCTGGGAAGAGGAAGCTCGAGCCTACGAAACAAAGCTCTCGAGCGCCTGGCTCTATCCTCGAGGCTAAAACCGAGCTTTTTTACCGCGTGACCCCTCAGCTACCCCTTTCGCCTCGCCAAGCCCAGAAAAGCACAGGCGTGGAAGTGCTGGGAATCGCGCGCTTCGTGGGTGGGGGTGATCCAGCAGGATCCGAGGTGCTCAGTGCGCCCACGATAGCAGCGTCGGGTTGCCCGGCGGGAAAGTGCCCATGCGGGGTGAGCGGGGGCGCGACCTGGTCAACTACCCTTTCTCTACCCATCCCGTTTCTGGGGAGATCCTTAAAAACAGGATATTAAGAGCATTCTTACCTCCAAAGTGCCATGCTGGTGCCATGTGGAAGGCCGTACTGACGCTGATCCTGCTCTCGCTGGGGATGCCAATTGCTACCCCTCCCCCCACCCCCACCGGCGAGCGCATCCGGGTGCTGCTTTCCTACCAGTTCGGGAATTTGGGGTTTAGCGATCTGTACTTCTTCCCCGCGCTCGAGCTGCAATCCCTGCACACCGACTTCGTGGTGCGAAGCGGCAGCGATCTGGGGCGCTTGAGCTATTCCTTCGCCGAGCTTCCCCAGCGCACGGTGCGATTTACGGTCAAGGACGGGAAGCTGGTTGCGCAGAACTTTACCCGCAGTTTCGACCTGGGAGCGGTGGCGGTGCTCGAGCCCCTGCTCCCCGAGAACGACGAGAAAATTCGCTACAAGCTCCTCTCCACCAAACGCGGAGCCGTTAACCCGGAATACCCCGGAAAGCTGGTGCTGAGCATTCAAGAAGGCAAGATCGCGGTGGTCAACGATGTCTCGATGGAGAGCTACCTGGCTCGAGTCGTCCCCAGCGAGATGCCCGACACCTTTCACCCCGAAGCGCTCAAAGCCCAGGCCGTCGCGGCACGGACTTATGCCCTCTCGCGTATCCTGGCCCCGCCCGACCAGAACCGCTGGAAAGCTTACGGGGCCGACGTGGACGACTCGGTGAACGAGCAGGTCTACAACAACATCCCCGCCCTGGCCTCCACCGATGCGGCGGTGACGGCCACCAAGGGGCTGGTGCTCCTGTTTGACGGTGCTCCCATCATCACCAACTACTCCTCCACCAGCCCCGGTTTTAGCGCCAACATCGAGGAGGTCTGGCCGGAGAAGACCCCCGTTCCCTATCTGGTCTCGCGCCCCCAGAGCGATCCGGTGGTCGCAGCCCCCCAGGACGAGGCCGGTTGGCTGGCCTTCTTCAAAAACTGGAACACCACCGGATTTTTCGACAAAGAATCCTCGCTCTTCCGCTGGAAGGTCACGATGAGCCGGGAGGAGCTCGAGGCCATCCTCAGCAAATCTCTCCCCGAACGCCTCAAGGCCTTCCCCGAGTACACCCAGACCCTGGAAGGGCTGGCCCCCGACACCGCCAACTTCAGCATCGGCACCCTGCGCGAACTCCGGGTGACCAAGCGGGCGGGGGGGTACGTGGTGGGGCTCGAGGTCGTCGGGTCGAATGGGCGCTGGCAGATTCAGCGCGAGTCACAGGTGCGCTTTCTGTTGCGGCCCAGCAAGGCTTACTCGGGAAAGGATGCGGACATCGTGCTCGAGCGGATCAACGGGCGCAAAACCGCCAACTTCTCCTCGCTGCCGAGCGCGGCCTTCTCCTGGGAAGAAGAACGCGACGCCGCCGGAAACCTGCTGCGCCTGACGATCTGGGGCGGAGGGTTCGGACACGGGGTGGGGATGAGTCAGTTCGGGGCAGACGGCCTGGGCAAGCTGGGGCGCAGCTTCGAGCAGATCTTGGCCCACTTTTATCCGGGCACCGAACTCAAGAAGCTGTACGAGTAAATCATCTACCGCTACGGCGTCCTGCCCAAGAATCAAGCGATCTGCCGCAGACGGCTCTGCCGCAGACGGCTCTGCCGCAAATATGCCCTCGCACCTCGGCCCGCCGCTCAACCCGACACTTCTACCGTGGGCGCACTCAGGAGGTTGACGCCGATCCAATCAGCCGATCCGCTAGGATCAGAGCCTGCTCCAGCGGTTCACGCTTGGGCTCGGTGTAGCCTTCTAGCTTCACCCGTTCCAAAAGCCGCTTTCTCAGGCCGCCCCACACCCCGACCTGAGCCGCTCCCGACTCACCCTGGAGTTCGGCGACGAGCCTTTGAGCGATATCCGACCATCGCTCGAGCAAACCCCGGCACCGGGCATCCGCCACCTCGAAAACCCAGCGGGCGAAGCGGGCGTAGTCGCCGGAACTCTTACCACGAATCCACTCCATCACCCCGCGGGGGCTATCGAACTCGGCCTTTAGACGCCGGGCCAGCTCGCTATCCCGGTGCGCCTCGAGGTCGCCCAGCGCCAACCGCAGGGCTTCCAGGCCGAGCCAGGCCCCACCGCCCACCTCGAGCGGGAAACCCCAGCCCATCCGGCGGTAGAGTTTGCCGTCTGAGCCCCGGGCCAGGGCGATGCAGCCGGTCCCGACGATCAAGAGCACCCCAGGATCGCCTGCGAAGTAAGCCGAGAGGGCCAGGGTCGCGTCGCTCTGGGCCTCGAGCCGGGCATAGGGGTGCTGGCTCTCGAAGGCGATCACGTCCTCTGCGGTCGCCAAACCCGCCGAGCCGACGTGGACCAGGCAGCGCTCGGGAGCGGGCTCGAGCCCGGCAACCCGGAACGCCGCCTCGATGGCCGCGCGAATCTCGGCGTGGGCCTGGGTCAGCCCGACCTGACGGGGGTTAGCGCTCCCCGCGGTTCCTCGTCCGAGGATTTGTAGTTCGTGCTCGAGCCGCCGGGCCAGCACCGCGCGAACTTTCGTCCCGCCCGCGTCTACGCCGACCCGGAATAAACCGTCCCCCCCACCCCCGCGAACGCTCATAAGCTTCGACTGTACGAATAATAGCTCCGCCACGGCTTGAACCCGATTTTCCCGTAGAAGTCGGCCAGGGTGGTCCAGTCAATCACCATGCGCTGCACGCCTAAATCCTTGAGATGCTGAACCCCGTAGCAGAGCAGCGCGAAGCCCAGCCCCCTACCCCGCAACGCCCGGGAAACCCCGATGGGGCCGAGGCCGCCGTAGCTTGGCCCGAGGGCTTTGCGCCAATAGATGCCGGGACCAATCCGCCTCGAGCCCGCATGGTAGACGTTGCAGAAGCCCCAAACCCGGCCCTCGCCTTTGAGCAGCAGGATGTCGGCTGGGGTGGGTTCGACCTTCAAGCGCTCCTGGGTGTCGTAAAGCCAGCGGCCCGGAAAGGTCTCGGCCAGGAAATCCAGCAGACCGGGCACATCCTCCGGCCCACACGGGACGATCTCGAGACCGCTCGCTTGCAAAGCGGCTCGAGCCTCCTGGGGGAGCCGGTAATCGGAGAGGTCACGGATGAAGTCTTGCTCGAGGCGGTTTTTTCCCTCGGTCTTGCGGATCTCGAACCCATAGCCCTGAAGCAGATCGGCGAGGCCCGGATCCTCCAGGGGCACGCCGGGGAAGAAGTGGCTGGGGTCTCCGGCGTACTGAACGTGCTCGAAGCCCTCTTGGCGAAGAGCTTCCAGGGCGTACTCGAGCAGTTCCCGCCCGGCGTCGCCCTCCCGTCCGGGCTCGACGAGCAGAAAACTGATCCAGGCGTTTTTGGGGCTCTGGTTGGCCCATGCGTACCGGCCTTGCCGCGAGTTCGGCGGGGTTTTCAAGCTCACCGCACCGACGATGCGCCGGTCTTCGACCGCGACCCGGGCCAGGTCGGGCCGGAAGTGCTGGGGATCGCCCGCGGTCTGCTGGGCCCAGAGTGTTTCATCGAGCGGGAACAGCGTTCCCCAGCGGCGGTTCCACAGCTCGAGCACCGCCGGGATATCGAAAAGTTCAAAGGCACGTAACATGTATACCAAGCATATACCACTCGCTAACCACTCAGGGGTACGATAGGGGTTATGGACCCCGCTCAAGCCGGAAAATTCATGATCGTGGACGTTCCCGGCCCCGTCCTCCAGGACGAAGACCGGGCGCACTTGGCCAGATACCAGTTTGCCGGGGTGTGTCTGTTCCGCAAAAATGTGCAGACCCGGGAGCAGTTATCCCGGCTGGTGACAGACATCCGCGAGGTGCTCGGCCCGGAAGCGCTGATCTGTCTGGACCAAGAGGGCGGGATGGTGACGCGGGTGCTCGAGATCCCCCAGGCCCCGGCCCCGATGGCCATAGGCGCGGTGGGCAGTGCGGAACTGGCCCGGGAGGTGGGGGCAGCGGTGGCGCGGGGGCTCGGCGCCCTCGGGATCAACTGGAACCTGGCTCCCCCGCTCGACGTGAACACCAACCCGGCCAACCCGATCATCGGGGAGCGCAGCTTTGGGAGCCATCCGGTAAAGGTGACCGAGCTGGGCCTGGCCTGGGCCGCGGGGCTGGAAGGGGCGGGGGTGATGGGCTCGGTCAAGCACTTCCCCGGCCACGGCGACACCGCTCAAGACTCGCACCTCACCTTGCCCACGGTGGACAAGCCCTTGATGGAGTTGGAGAAGGTCGAGCTTTACCCCTTCTTCAAGGCGGTCGAGCAGGGGATCGGCTCGGTGATGACCGCCCACGTGGTGTTCCCGGCCTTAGACCCGGACTATCCGGCCACGCTCTCGAGGCCCATCCTCACCGGCTTGCTCCGCCAGGGCTGGGGCTACGAGGGCCTCATCGTCACCGATGCCTTCGACATGAAGGCCATCGCAGCCCGCTTCCCGCTGGCCGAGGCCACCGTGCAGACCGTGCTGGCCGGGGCTGACCTGATCTGTGCCCTGGGACCGAAGGAGGTGCAGACCGCCCAGGTGCAAGCCCTGCGGGGAGCGGTGGTCGACGGCAGAATCTCGAGCCGACGCCTGGAGGAGACCTGCTCGAGGCTCGAGGCCGCCACGCACAACTTCCCCGCGACCTCCCGGCCCTACCCCGCCGAACAGGAAGCCGCCGACGAAGCCCTGATGCAATCCGCCGCCCGGCAGAGCATCACCGCCATAGGAGAGGTTCGGCTTCCCCGGCCCAGCGATCAAATCTTGCTGCTCGCCCCGCAATCGGCCCGGGTCGGCGCGGTGTACGAGGAGGAATCCACCGCCGAACGCTTGCTGCGCTACCTCCGCGCCGAGTTTCCCCGGCTCTCGTTGCTCACTTACCCGCCCGCCGCCCGCTCGGTGCAGACCAGGGTCATCCAGGAAGCCCACGCCGCCGACTTTATCCTGATGGCGACGACCTCCCGCACCGAGCTTCACCCCGAAGAGGTTGAATTGGCCCGCACTATCTTCGGCCTGGGAAAACCCGCCCTGCACCTGGGGTTGTGGAACCCCTATCACGCCCGCACCCTGGGCTACCCGGCCCTTCTCACCTATGGCTTCCGCGACCCCAGCCTGATCGCCTTGAGCGAGGTGTTGGCCGGGGGACAAGCTACCGGGCGACTGCCGGTACAGTTCTGATTGCGCTGCTCCCTTGTTAGGGGGAGCGGAGCACCTTATACCGGCATCACTGATGCGCAGGTGATACTTCGCTCCGCATCACGCACATGGAGAGAGGGGGTTTCCTGCTCTCACCAGCGATAGGCGTTAGGATAGAGGCGTGGATTTAGCCCGATTTATAGACCATACCCTGTTGAAGCCCACCGCCACCCCCGCCGAGATCGAGACGCTTTGCGCGGAGGCCCGCAAACATAAGTTTTTCGGGGTCTGCGTGCAGCCCTGCTACGTGCGGCTCGCCAGGGAGAAGCTTTCCGGCAGCGAGGTCAAGGTCGTGAGCGTGATCGGCTTCCCGCTGGGAGCCAATCTAAGCGAGACCAAAGCCCTCGAGGCCGCCCAGGCCGTCGCCTTAGGGGCCGACGAGGTGGACATGGTAATCAACCTGGGGGCAGCCAAGGCCGGGGACTGGAAAGCCGTGGAGGCCGATATCCGAGCCGTGCGCCAGGCGGTGCCGCAGCACGTGCTCAAGGTGATCCTCGAGACCGGATACCTCGCACCCGCCGAGGTCAAGAGGGCGGCCAAAGCTGCCGTAGCAGCGGGCGCCGACTTCCTCAAGACCTCCACCGGCTTCGGGCCGCGGGGGGCCAGCCTCGAGGACGTGCAGATCCTGGCCGAAGCGGCCCAGGGCAAAGCCCAGGTCAAGGCCGCGGGGGGTATCCGCGACCGCGAAACCGCGCTGGCTATGATCGAGGCCGGGGCCACCCGCCTCGGCACCAGCAGCGGGGTCGCCCTGCTTGAGGGTCAGACCGCGAAAGGGTACTGATGGCCCGTCGCCGGTCGCGCCGCCGCAACCCGCCCTTGAACGGAGCTAGCCTGTTGCTCCTGTTGGTGCTGTTCGGGCTTTTCCTGCTCTTCGAGTGGTGGCAGAACCGGCCCAAACCCGTCCCCGTAGCCGCCGGGGGCGTAGAGAGCTACCTGATGCCGCAGGACGGGGCCCAGGCCAAGGCCCGGCTGATCGCCCTGATGGGGCAGGCCAAGACCCGGCTGGACGTGGCGGCCTTCGAGTTCCGCGACCTCGAGATCGCCCGCGCCCTGCTGGATGCTGGGCGCCGGGGGGTAGAGGTGCGGCTCTACAACGACCGCGACTACCAGCGCGAGACCCGCGAGTACATCGTGGGGGCCGCCAAGGGCCAGCGCGGGAACGAGCCGAAGGTGACCCGCCAGGAGGTGCAGGCCCAGATCCAGCTAATCGACAAGCGCTGCGAGCGGGTGGTAACCCTCAGGGTCTGCTATGACAACCGCAAGGCCTTCATGCACCATAAGTTCGTGATCCCCGACGAGCTGGGGGTCTGGACCGGCAGCACCAACCTCACCTGGAACGCCTTCGCCCGCAACAACGAAAATAGCCTCTGGCTGCCCTCGGCAGACCTGGCCAAAGCCTACCGGGCCGAGTTCGAGACCCTGTGGGGCGGGCTCGAGACCGGGCGGGGACAACCAGCCCGCTTCGCCTTCCCCGACCTGAACGGTACCGTCTACTTTAGCCCCGAGGGGGGCCGCAACGGGCGGCAAGCCATCCTGAACCGGTTACGCGAGGTCAAGCGAGAGGTCTGGATCGCGGCCTTCGTGCTCACCGACGACGAGATCGTGCGGCTCTTGGAGGCTGCCGAGAAACGCGGGGTCAAGGTCCACGCGGTGCTCGACAGCCGCAATCTGTCAGCCTCGAAGGATCAGGAGATGAAAAACGCCGGGGTAGAGGTACGCCAGGACTCCAACCCCTACACCCTGCACGATAAGGTGATGGTGCTCGACCGGGAGTGGGTGATCACTGGAAGCTATAATTTCTCCAACAATGCCTTCCGCGACAACAACGAAAACCTGTTGATCTTCCAGAGCAAGCCCCTGGCCGAGCGTTATGCCCGCGAGGTGGAAGCGATCTGGAAGGCGGGGAAACCCCTGAATTGAGAGAACAGGAGAAAGAGCAGAGACCGCCAGTTTTTCTCCCTATCCCTCTCATCCACTTCAGGAGGCCGCAGCGGATATCTGATAATCTGGGTCAGTTTGAGGCGTCGAGCCTGGTCCGCCCGGCTATCGCCGCGAAAAGACGCCACGAGCTTGTAACCATGTCGGACTTGAGACCCAAAATCGTGCTGGCTTCGGGTAGCCCCCGCCGGGCCGAGTTGCTTTCCCGGCTGGGTTTGCCGTTTGTGGTGCGGGTCTCGGGGGTGGATGAGGCGGGGCTCGAGCACCTCTCCCCTCCCGAGCAGGCCCGCGAGTTGGCCCGGCTCAAGGCGCGGGCGGTGTGGCAGCCCGGCGACTGGGTGCTGGCCGCCGACACCGTGGTGGCGCTGGAAGACCGGGTTTTGGGGAAGCCAGCCGACCAAGCCGAGTACCGCCACTTCATCCGGCTCCTCTCCGGGCGCAAACACACCGTCTTCACCGGCTTCGTCCTGCTCGATCCGGCGGGAACGGAGCACGCCCAGGTCGAGCCCGCCGAGGTGTTCTTCCGATCATTGGCGGACTGGGAGATCGAGTGGTACGTGGCCTCCGGCGAGGGGATGGACAAGGCCGGGGCCTACGGGGTACAGGAAAAGGGCATGGTGCTGGTGGAGCGGCTCGAGGGCGACTTCTACACGGTGATGGGGCTGCCGGTGGCGCGGGTCTGGGAAGCCTTGAGCCGAGCGGGTTATCCGCTGGTCGAACCGGCAATCCCCTGGGGCCAAAATGAGGTGGGCGCCGATGACTGAGCGGGTATTGCGGCGGCTCCTGCTTTTTGGGCTGTTGGTTTTGGCCTTGGTGCTCTCGAGCCTCACTCGCCAGACCGTCCCCACCCTCCCCGGCGAGTTCGCCGCCCGGATCGCCCCGGTGTTCGGCTTTAGCTACCGGGTGGGGCAGAACTTCCGCGGAGCCCTGGCCACCCTCTTCGACCGCCGCGACCTGCGGGCCGAGAACCGGGCCCTGCGCGAGAAGGCCGGGAGGCTCGAGGAGGAGAACACCCGCCTGGCGGTGCAGGTGCGTCAGCTCGCCGCCGCGCTCAAGGTCAAGGCCGAGCAGGCCCCCCAAGTGGTGGCGGTGGCCCCGGTGGTGGGCGAGGACCCCTCCGGGCTCTACCGACGGCTCTTTCTGGGGGTCGGCAGCAACCAGGGTCTGCGGGTGGGGATGCCGGTCACCTCGACCGCGGGGCTGGTGGGCGTCATCACCGAGGTCACCCCCACCGGCGCGGTGGTGCGGACCATCCTCGACCCCGAGTCGCGGGTGGGGGTGCGGCTGATGGACACCCCGGGACGCGGGACCGCCTACGGGCAACCCCCCGGCAAGCTGCGGGTGGAGTTCGCCGCCGAGGCCAAGATCAAACCCGGCGATTGGGTGCTCTCGGGAGCCTTGCAGGGTCTCTTCCCGGCGGGCATCCGGGTCGGGCAGGTGGAAGAGGTGATCCCCCACCCGCCCGGGGCCTTGCGCCAGGAGGTGGTGGTGAAACCGGCGGTGTCGCTCTCCTTGCTCGAGGAGGTGGTGGTCCTCCGCTCCCTATGAGACCGATTCTGTTGCTGGTGCTCACCTTCCTGCTGCAAAGCCTGATCTCGGGCTTGCTGCCGGACTGGGTCTCCCCCCCCGACCTGCCCTTTCTGGCCACGCTGGCGATCGCCGCCGGGGTCTCGCCCTATGCGGGGTTGGTCATCGCCTTCGCGGTCGGCCTGCTGATGGACCTCTCGGCGGCGGGGTATCCGGGGCTGGGCGTGGTGGGCTACCTGCTGGGGACTTACGTGTTTTACCGGCTCTCGCGGGCCTTCCACTGGGACGAGCCGCTGGGCCAGTTCGCGGTGCTGGCCGGGAGCCTGCTCACTAAATGGCTGGGCTACTTGCTGATGGTGTACTGGCTGCGGGGTGAGCCTTTCGGTCTCATGACCATCGCCCCGGTCTTCGTGTCCGAGGGCATCCTAACCCTGCTGGTGGCCCCTTTCTTCCTGAGGCTGGCCAGGGGCAGTCTGGGGAATCCCCGGTATGAATAGCCGTCTGCTCCTGCTCTTGCTTTTGGTCTACACGGTCCTGGGCCTGTACGGTCTGCGGCTGTGGCAGCTACAGGTGGTGGAGTACGAGCAGTACTCCACCCAGAGCCGGGGCAACTATGTCCGCACCGAGCCCATCACCGCCCCCCGGGGGCGTATCTTCGACCGCAACGGCAAGCTCATCGCCGATAACCGCATGGCGGTGGATCTGGTCTACAAGGGCGGCGAGGTGGAGTTCAAGGAGCGCATCCTGGCCCTGCTGGGGCTTTCTGAGCTACCCAAGCCCGAACGCGGCCAGGAGGTCATCGTCAAGGCCAACCTCCCAGAAGGCCTCATCCCCACCCTGGCCGAACTCACCGCGGGGCAGAAAAACCTGCTGTTGGTAGAACGCCTCGAGCGCAATTACCCCCGACCGATCTCGGGCTCGGTGCTGGGCTACGTGCAGCTCGCCAACGCCGAACAGGTCAAAAAGGGCTACGACCCCGACGAGCTGGTGGGGGTCTCGGGGCTGGAGGGCGGCCTGGAAAACGCCCTGCGCGGCACCCGTGGGGCCCGGCTGGTGGAGGTGAACGCCCGCGGCGAACGCATCCGTAGCCAGGTGATCCGCCAGCCCATCCCTGGCAAGGACGTCTACCTGACCATCGACTACGATTTGCAAAGGGCCGCCGAGAAGGCCCTGGCGGACTCGCTCGAGGATCTTCACAAGGGCCGCAAACGCTACGGCCTGCCGCTCGACAAGCAGCCCAAAGGGGCCATCATCGCGGTGGATCCGCGCAGCGGCGAGGTGCTGGCCATGGCCACGGCCCCGACCTTCGACCCCAACCTCTTCGCCCGCCGCCCCACCCCCCGCGAGGAGATCCAGCGGCTCATACAAGACCCCGACAAACCCCTCTTCAACCGGGCGGTGCTGCCCTACGCGCCGGGTTCAACCTTCAAGCTGGTGACCAGCAGCATGTTGCTGGAAAAGGGTTACGTCACCCCAGGGACCACCTACACCTGTACCGCCGCCTTCGCGGTGGGCCGTTTTATCATGCGCAACTGGGCCCACCGCAACATGGGCCCCATGACCGTCAAGGGGGCCATCGCCAACAGTTGCAACACCTGGTACTTCCAGTCGGTGTGGAACGCCGCCCCCGGCTCGGCCCCGCTGGTGGACGACATCGCAGCGAGGGCCAAGGAGATGGGAATCGGTCGGCCTACCGGGCTCGAGATCCCCGAGCGCTCAGGCTTCCTGCCGACTCGAGCTTGGAAGCGCTCGACCTTCGACGAACCCTGGTACCCCGGCGAGACCCTGAGCGTGGCCATCGGGCAGGGTTCGGTGCTGGCCACCCCCGCCGAGATCGCCCGGATGCTCTCCACCATCGCCATGTCGGGCCGCCAACCCGAACTCCACCTGACCAAGCGGATCGGCAGCACCCCGGTTCCTCCACACATCACCCAGGTTCCCGGAACCCACTGGTCCGACCTCCAGCAGGGCCTGCGCCAAACTGTTACCGAGGGTACGGCAAGCTTTGTGCTGAAGGACTTCCCAGTACCTACCGCGGGCAAGACCGGCACCGCCGAGATCCCCGGCAAGCGGATGGGCCTGTCCCACGCCTGGTACATGGGCTACGGTCCCGCCGTGCCGGGCGACCCCCACCCCCCGCTGGTGGTGGTGGCCTTCTTTGAAAACGGCGGCGAGGGCAGCGGGGTAGCCCTCCCGGCGGTCAAAAAAGTGATGGGCGCTTTCTGGAAGGTGGACACCGGGGCTCCCGCCCAGCCGAACCCACCGCAGCAGAACCCTGTGCCCACCCCCCAACCCGGCCCCATCCCGCCGAGCGCGGCTCGTCCCTAGAGGACCACCCGGTCCCGGTGGGCGTGGGGCTGGGAGACCACCAGAAACTCGAGGTCTTCCTGACCGTGGTTGGCGATCCGGTGCGGGATGCCGGGTTCGACTTCGATTCCCTCCCCCGGCCCGAGCTCGAGTTCTTCCCCGTTCAGCTCGAAATTAGCCCGCCCCGCGAGCACGAAGAAGAACTGCCGGGCTTGCCGGTGATGGTGCCGCACCTCGGAGGTTCCCGGCGGCATCCGCTCCTGGATCACCCCCAGCTCGGGCCGCCGGACCAGATGCCAGCCGTCGCAGTTCTGCCCCCAGGTGTAGTGTTCGGCCTCGGCTTTGCTGATCATGGGGATAGCTTACGACCTGTAGCCGGGAACTCATCCCCTCGCGCCACGAACCTCCTTGCTTCCGGCCCTCTGTTGCCTTCGGCAATGGTATAACAATCCCGATGCGAATCCGCGCTACCCTCAACGCCCTGGCGGTGCGGCTCGACGGGGGCGAAACCCCAGAGGCGCTACGCAAAGCCCTGGCTGACGTTCCGAACCTGCCGCTCGAGGTCGAGATCTCCGGCCCGGTGGGGGTCGAAGTGCTGCAAGCCCTGGCGGAGATTGGCCAGCAGCGGGGCATCACCCTGCGCCCGCCGCGGGGTGAAAAGCTGATCCCCTACACCGAGGTGGTGGATCACACCATCCGGGCCGGCACCCGCATCGAAAGCCCCGGTACGGTGGTGGTACTGGGCGACGTGAACTCCGGGGCCGAGATCGTCGCCGGGGGGGACGTGATCGTGGTGGGCAAACTGCGCGGCCTGGCCCACGCCGGGGCGACCGGCCAGGAAGAAGCCGCCATCTGGGCCATGAGCCTCGAGGCTAAGCAGCTCCGCATCGCCCAGCATTTGGCCCAAGCCCCCGCCGGCAGCGAAGCCCGCGGTCCCGAGCGGGCCCGGGTGGTGGAGGGAGCCATCGTCCTCGAGCCCTGGGGCCGCAAAAAACCTTAAATCCTCTCTACCTCACAAAAGCGGATCGCGCCTGGAGCACCCCTAAGCACCGGCGACGTCATCCACCATCCCGATCACCCGGTTGGGACGTATCCGCGGCGAGCCGTTCGTCCCTATAGAAACGAGCGCTAGAAACGGATCCCACCCGCGCTCTCCCCGTAGCGCTTGAGGATAAAATCAATGACCCAGCCGGTCGCGGCCACGTAGAGCCAGATCGGCACCGTCCAGCGGGCCCAGGCCTTGTGGATGGCGAAGCGCCGCTTGAGGGCGTTGTAGATCAGCCAGATCACCAGGGGACCGTTGAGCGCAGCCAGGAGGGTATGGCTGAAGAGCAGCGCATAATAGGCCCCGCGCCACTCCTCCGGCCCCACATAGCGGGTCGTGCCGTAGAGACCCCACTTGAGCAGGTAAAAGACCAAAAACAAAGCCGCCAGTGCGGTGGCTGTCAGCATCACCCGGGGGTGCCACACCCGGTCCCCGCGCCGTATGAGCACCACCCCCACGATCACCGCCAACCCCGAGAGTAAGATCAGGGTCGCGGCAATATCTCCCAAGGTCTGTCCCACCGGTAGTTCTCCTCCTTAAGAGCCGAACTCTTCCTTGAGCTTTTCGGCGAAGCGCCGCACCCGGTCTTCGCGCGAGGTGCGAGCATAGCTGTAACCGAGCATGAAAGCCCGTTCCGCCTCGCGCGGCTGGCCCAGGTTTTTCTGGGCTTGGGCCAATCGCAAATAGGCCAGGCCGATCATCCCGTCCCGCTCGGGGCTGGGGCGCACGGCCTCCAAAAGCTCGAGCGCCTCCTTCAAGCGGGGAACCATCTCCGCCGGGCTCAGGTCGCGGGCCTCGCGGATCAGGTAAGCCGCCTGGTCGAGCAAGCGTTGCACGCTGGGAAGTATACGATAGACTTCACAAAGACGTCTGCATCACCCGATACCTTGAGGAAGCCTGTCATGAACCCCCTGGAAGCCTTTGAAACCCTCGAGCTGCGGGTCGGACGGATCACCCAGGCCGAGCCCAACGAGGCCGCCCGCAAACCCGCCTATAAGCTTTGGATCGACTTCGGGCCGCTGGGCATCAAGACCAGCAGCGCCCAGCTCACCGATCTCTATACCCCCCAAACCCTGCTGGGCCGCCAGGTGATCTGCGCGGTCAACCTGGGGACGCGTAAGGTGGCTGGATTTCCCAGCGAGGTGCTGGTGCTGGGCCTGCCGGACGAGCAAAACCGGGTAGTGCTGCTGGCCACCGAGCGCGAAGTGCCGCTGGGAGGAAGGGTCTACTAAGTGCACCGAGCCTTGCCGAGGGTGGCTGCAAGCTCGAGTTCCCTCGCCCCCCTACCGCCCAGGACCGATTGCGTGCCCTAATGGCCCTGCTGCCCTGGGCTCGAGCAGGCTATTGCTTGCCGGGTTTCTGACCCGCCCAGCATTCCCTATCTGAATCGCAGAAATCCCAAAAAATCACGTGTCCCACGGCTCAGGTTGGCCTCAGCTTTGGGTCAAGTCCGACACAGCATTGGGGTGCACCCTAGCGGAACCGTGGGACAGGGAGGGCCCCAGCCTTCGAGGAAAAGGCTTGAAGATCCTCCCACTCGCGGGCAACTGTCTCGTGCCCGAGGCGCCAGGCACGAGGCAACCCCTAAGGAAGCGCAAATTGGCAATGATTGCCTAGGATGGGCGAAAAACATCCTGGATAGGGGAAGTACTGCGTTGTCAATCCCGCAGGGCATAGATAAACACCAGCAGGTACATGCATTGATGCATTCGTCTTACTCCCAGGTACACCAAGCCAAGTACAGGTACACCAAGCCAAGTACATCCGAGGAGGGATGGCCATGGCTGATCGCAAGAACGACAACACCGATAAACGCGGGTTCGCCTCGATGGACCCCGAGAAGCGGCGCCAGATCGCCAGTGAGGGCGGACGGGCCGCCCACGAATCCGGCCACGCTCACGAGTTCGACTCCCAAGAGGCCCGGGAGGCCGGGCGTAAGGGCGGTGAGGCCGTCAGCCAGAACCGCGAGCATATGTCCGAGATCGGGCGCAAAGGGGGCGAGGCGGTAAGCCGGGATCGCGAACACATGTCCGAGATTGGCCGTGAAGGCGGGCGTCACTCCCATGGTGGGCGCGGCGGCTCCGATAGTTCGGATAGCGACAGCGGCGCGGACAACTTCGCCGAAGACCAGGAAAAAGCCCGTGAAGCCGGACGGAAGGGCGGCTCTAAGTAGCCACGTCACCCAGGTTGCGGTAGCCAACAAATAATCCGGGGCTTTAGGCCCCGGATTTCTTCTGGTGGAGCTGAGGGGATTCGAACCCCTGACCTTCGCAGTGCGATTGCGACGCGCTCCCAGCTGCGCTACAGCCCCAAGCGCTCCCTATCTTAGCGACGCGCCGCAAAACTGTCTAGCCTCCGCTGTTTTCGCCGCCGGGGCGGGAGGCTAAATGCTCAATGCCTTGAGCTAGACACGAAAAAGGCCAAGGCTAAAGGACCACTGATTCATTCCAGGGGAGGCTCGAGCCGATCACTTAGCCCTCACGTACCCGCACCTCGACCCGGCCCCGGGAGTCGCGCACCTCAAGCTTGGCCTTGGCCCGCCCCCGGCGGTACTCGGCGCGGTAGCGGCCCCCCTTGGCCTGGTACTTGACCCGCGTCCACCCCCGGCTACGCAGGTCGCGGTCGTGGTAGGCGAAGGTGCTCGAGGGCTGGCTCGAGCCGTACACCACCAAGATCCCCTGTGGCTCACGCACCTGCTCGACCACCACCACGTTCGGCACCAGGCTCACCCGCAACTCGGTGGTCACCACGATCACCGGAATAGGGAGCTGGATATCCACCCGGATCTGCGCCAGCGCCAGCGAGCCCCACAGGGCCAGCGTAGTTAACCCAACCCACATCGAAGTTCGTCGCATAACCGTAGGCTAGGGGAAGCGGCTGTTAATCCTGATGTGGGCATCGTCAACGCGGTCTTAATCTGGCGGCCCTGCTCGGCAAGGGCGCCGATTGCGCTCCTCGGAATACCGAAGCCTTTATCCCCCACATAGGTGTACGCCGGAACATCACGTGAGGATACAATGAGCAAAGTGGACGACTGGAGCAAGCTCAGCGAGCCCTTCCCGGCCAGCGAGGTGCAGTGGCGGGTGGAGGCCTTGTCGAAGGACAAGCGCCGGGCCATGGTGGTGCCCTACGTGGACGCTCGCACCGTGCTCGACCGGCTCGACGAGACCGTGGGGCCGGATGGCTGGCAGGACCACTACGAGGTGTTGGCGGATAAAGAAGGAAACTACGCGGTCAAGTGCCGCCTCACTTTGCTGGAGGTGAGCAAAGAGGACGTGGGCGAGGGCGATAGCCTCAAAGCAGCCTTTTCCGACGCCTTGAAGCGGGCCGCGGTGAAGTTCGGGGTGGGGCGGTATCTGTACCGGCTCGAGAAGCAGTGGGTAGACCACGACCCCGCCACCGGGCACTTCGAAGCTCCCCGGCTCGAGCCCGCACGCCCCGAGAACCTCCCCAGACCCCCGCGTCCCGCCGCTTCGCACCCAGCGGAGCCCGCCTTCGAAGAACCCCCCCCGCAGACCGAATCGCCCCCCGAGACGGGGCCTCCCGGTGACAGCGGGGCTGAAGCCCCACCCCCCGAGACGAGTCCTGCCAAGCCCGAACCCCAAGAACTCATCGATCGGCTCATCGACCGGCTCAAGGAGCTGGGGATGGGCAAAGAGGTGGCCCGCATCGTGACGAAGTACCAGGGCTACGGCTCCTCCCCCGAGGAGACCAAGCGGTTTTACGGCGAACTGCGGGCGCTCCTGAAGGGAAAATCTTAGGAGAGGGAAAGAACGTGAGAGGAAAATCGTGATCAAGGTCGTCGCCATCGGAGATTTGCACGCCGAGTTCCCCAAGCTGTGGCGGGCCTTGAAGGCCTCCTATGCCGCCGACGAACAACTCATGCCCACCAGCCCGGTCCTCGAAGGCGACTACCGGGTCATCCTCATCGGCGATCTGATGCACCCCAAGACGTTGGCCGAGTACCGCAAGCTCACCGGCCTGGAGGACTACGACCCCAGCAACTCACACCACCTGCGCCTGGCCGCCAAGGCCCAGATCCGCGAGCTTTACCGCATCAAGCGCTACCACGAGGCCGCCCCCAACCACATCAGCATCCTGATGGGCAACCACGACCACGCGGTGCTCACCGGCAGCTACGTGCTGGGGAACAAGTACCTCGAGCACCACGAGTTCCACCCCGAGCACGGCGGCCTGGAACTTCCCGAAGACCTCAAGGCCTGGCTGAAGGGCTTCCCCCACGAGATCAATATCTTCGGGGTCAACTTCGCCCACGTGGGGCCGGTCCCCTGGCTGCAAAGCTACGACGATATGTTCTACAACAGCCGCGAGCCCAAGGAGTGGTGGTTCGCCAACCCCGACTACGTGACCCGCATGGGTTACCGCTTCGGGGTCTACGGGCATACCGTGATGAAAGATGGCATCCTGGTCAAAGACCAACTGGCCCTCATTGATGCCCTCGACCGCGATCAATACTTCGAGATGCTGCTGGACGAGGACATGCTCGAGTGGCGCATCTCCGAGGTTCCGCAGCCGGGGAGTTTGGTTTGAGGGACTTACCCGGTCTCATCCGGCTCGAGTACAATAGAGAGCGGTATGTTTGCAGTCGGTGAAGCGGTAGTCTACCCCGCGCACGGCGCGGGGCGAATTGTCGGGTTGGACGAGCGCAGTGTGCTCGGCGAGAAGAGAAGCTACTATGTCCTCGAGCTGTTGGGCCAGGCCCATACGGTGATGGTCCCGGTGGGAGCGGCCCAGGCGTGCTTACGCCTGCCCCTCGCAGGGGCAGCGGTCGAGCGACTTCTGGATGAACTCAAGACCGAGGTGAAGCTGCCCACGATCTGGATGCAGCGCCACCGCGAGGAAGAAAAAATCCTGGCCTCGGGCGACCCCTACCAGGTGGCCGCGCTGGCGGGCACGCTATTCCGCTACCAGCGGGGCAAGACCCTCTCTCTCTCGGAGCGCGGGGTGTTCGAAAAGGCCCTGGCGATGCTGACCGCGGAGCTGGCGCTGATCTGGGGCGTGAGCCTGGACGAGGCCAAAGCCCGGGTGCTGGCCCGTTTGGAAGACCAAGCAGCGGTGCTGGCCTAAAACCCAGCACTTCCTGAGGTCTAGGTTGCGTGAGTTGGTCACCTAGGGCGTTGGCGGGGACGCCTGAGGGGATGTAAGGGGCACAAT
Source organism: Meiothermus sp. (assembly GCA_035760705.1). GTDB lineage: Bacteria > Deinococcota > Deinococci > Deinococcales > Thermaceae > Allomeiothermus. Next base: position 20,259 of record DASTSL010000127.1, read on the forward strand.
GCCCGCAAGCCTCATCACTCCCGGTTTACATCGGGGAGATACTTAGGTTGCCCTAACCCCCTTTCTCAGACTCGAGGGAGGGGGTTGAGTCGCGCCAGGGTGCTTGGTCAGACGAGGAGGGAGAGCCATTCGAGCCGTTGCGGGGAATTTCTTATGCTGGAGATGCTCAGGGTACGCCCTAGGTGCTGAGACCGCCTCATGACCCCCATTTCGAGCTGGCAAGACCTCACCTCGCCCCACGTGGTGCGCGAACTGCTCGAGCGCCACGGGCTCCGGGCGGATAAGCGCTTCGGGCAGAACTTTCTGGTTGAGGCCGGATACTTACGGCGGATCATAGACGCGGTGGGATTCCGGCCCGGCGAGCAGGTTTACGAGGTAGGGCCGGGGCTGGGCACCCTGACCCGAGCCCTGGCCGAAGCGGGCGCGAAAGTCACCACCGTGGAGATGGACCGCCGCCTCAAGCCGGTCCACGCCGAGACCCTGGCCCATCTGTTGGTGGAGGTGGTGTGGGGGGACGCGCTCGAGTTCGACTGGAAATCGGTTCCCCCGGGAAGCCTCTTCGCCGGGAACCTGCCCTACAACATCGCCACACCGCTCGTCACGAAGCTGCTGCTCTCGAGGCGCTTCCGCCGCATCGTGGTGCTGGTGCAGAAGGAGGTGGCCTTGCGGATGGTGGCGGCCCCCGGTACGCCCGAGTACGGGGTATTGAGCCTGCGGGTGCAGCACCACAGCCAGGCCAAACGGCTTTTCGACCTGCCGCCAGGGGTCTTTCTCCCCCCGCCCAAGGTCACCAGTTCGGTGGTCCGGCTCGAGCCCAACGCCAACCCGGATGACCCCCAACTCTTCCGGCTGATCGAGGCGGCCTTCGCCCAGCGGCGCAAAACCCTCTCCAACGCGCTTAAAGCCAGAGGATACCCGCCCGAGGCGGCCGTAGCAGCCCTCGAGCAGATGAGCCTGCCGCCCCAGATACGCGGTGAGGCTTTGTCCTTGGAACAGTTTCGGACGCTGAATTCGTTACTGCCCCGGTAAAGAAGTAAACCGGCGTTCGACGTCGAGCGTTCGGCTATCCCTTCACCGCCCCCGCGGTCAGACCGGCCACGATGCGCTGCTGGAAGATCAGCACCAAGATCACCAGCGGCACCGTCACGATCACGCTAGCCGCCATGATCGAGCCCCAGGGAACCTCGAAGGGGGTGGCCCCGCCGAAGGAGGCGATGGCGACCGGAACGGTCTTGGCCTGGTTGCCGATGGTAAAGGTGAGGGCGAAGAGGTACTCGTTCCAGGCGGCGATGAAAGCCAGCAAGCCGGTGGTCACCAGCCCCGGGCCGGTAAGCGGGAGCATCACCTGGAGTAGGGTCTGCATCGGGCTGGCCCCGTCCACGTAGGCGGCCTCCTCGAGTTCGCGGGGCAAACCCCGGAAATAGCCGGTGAGCACCCAGACCGTGAAGGGCAGGGTGAAGAGCAAGTAGGAGAAGATCAGGCCCCAGTAGGTGTTGAAGATGTTGAGCTGCCGCAGCAGCACGAACATACCCGACAAAACCGAGACCTGGGGGAACATGGTCATGGCGAGCACCAAGTAGAGCACCGCGTTCTTGGGCGGGAAGCGCAGCCGGCCCAGGGCATAGGCGGCCAGTACCCCCAGCACCAGCGAAAGCAGGGTGGCCAGCCCGGCCACCACCAGCGAGTTGAGCAGGTTGCGCCCGAAAGCCGCCCCGCTGAAGACGTTCTGGTAGTGGGTCAGGGTGAAGGGCAGCGGCAAAAAGCTGGGGTTGGAGCTGAAGAGCGCGTCGCTGGTCTTGAAGCTGCTGATCACCGCCCAGTAGAAGGGGAAGACGCTGTAGACGATGATGAAGACCACCAGGGCGTAAAAGAGCACCCGGCCCACCCAGTAGGTAACCCCTTTTCTGGCGCGGGTGCGCCGGGCCGGAATGGTCTGGGCCCTATTCATTGACACCCCTCCCCACCGAGCGCATATAGATGAACACGAAGATAAAGATGATCACCAGGATGGCCACCGAGATGGTCGAGCCATACCCCAGGTCCTGGAAGTCGATCAGCTGTTGGCGGTTATACACCGCCAGACTTCGGGTGGCCGAGTTCACCCCGGTCATCACAAAGATCACGTCGAAGACCCGCAAGGCATCGAGGGTGCGGAAGATCAGGGCCACCACCAAGGCCGGGGTCAAGAGGGGCAGGGTCAGACTCCAAAACTGCTGCCACTTGCTGGCCCCGTCGATATCGGCGGCCTCGTAGATATCCGAGGGGATGAGTTGCAGCCCGGCCAGGAGCAGCAAGGCCATGAAGGGAGTGGTCTTCCACACGTCCACCGCGATGATCGAGGGCAGCACCGTGGCGGGGTTGGCCAAGAAGGCGATCTTGTTGGCTAGCAGGCCCAGCTTAACCCCCAGCACGTTGATGACCCCGTAGATGTCGTTGAGCATCCACTTCCACATCTGTGCTGAGACTACCGTAGGGATCGCCCAAGGGATCAAGATGGCGGTACGCACCAGGCCTCGTCCTTTGAAGTTAGAGTGAATAACCAGCGCGATCGCTAATCCCAAGATGGTCTCGAGCGTCACCGAGAAAAAGGTGAACTTTAGCGTATTCCAAAGGGCTTCTTTAAATTCACCGTCTTGGGTCAGCAAGTAGATATAGTTTCTTAGCCCGATCCACACCGGGGGTTCTACAAACGCGATATCTGCTTTATGAAAGGAATAATAAAAAACCTGGGCCAGCGGGTATCCGGCCACCAGCGCCACCACCAACAGGGTGGGCGTTACCAGCAACCAGGCCAGTCGGGTTTGTCGTACGGTTAACATAGCTCTCCCTATGGCGTCAAGTCTACCAGGGATCGTGGGGACCTTGGGTCAACCCTGAAAAGGGTACAAGGGGCACAGCCAAGCTGCGCCCCTTTTTTGGCTCGAGGTTATGGCCCGACGATGCGCTTGAGTTTGGCCTCGATCTCCCGAACCGCCTGGGCGGTGGGCTTGGATCCGGTGATGGCGTCGTGGACGCCGGTCCAGAAGGCTTCGGAAGCCTGGTTGTACTTGGCCCCGGTCACGCCGGAAGGACGCCCAATGGCGTTTTGGAACACCGGCAGCAGGTCTTTGAAGAAGGCGTTCTTGGCCAGCACGTCCTTGTCGTTGTAGAGGGCCGGACGGGTGGGCAGCCGCGAGAGCGAGATGGCGTTGTCCTTCTGCACCTCGACGCTGGTGTAATACTTGACCAAGTCGGCAGCGGCCTTCTGGTTCTTGGAGTAGGCCGAAACCATCAGTTGCCAACCGCCCAGGGTAGCGGCGTTCTTGCCACCGGCCCCGGCGCCCTTGGGCAGCACGGTCACGCCGATCTTGCCCTTGACCGCGCTCCCTTCGGACTGGCCTAGGCTGTAGGCGTAAGGCCAGTTGCGCATGAAGGCGGCGTTGCCGCTCTGGAAGGCGTTACGGGCTTCTTCCTCAGCGTAGCTGGTCACCCCGGGAGGGGCGATCTTCCCGACCCAACCCCGCACCATGTTGAGGGCGGCGATGGCCTGGGGGTTATTAATGGTCACTTTACCGTCAGGCTCGATGATCCGGCCCCCGCCGTTGGAGTAAATCCACTCGAGGGCGTCACAGGTAAGCCCCTCATAGGCCTTCCCCTGGAAAACAAAGCCCCAGAAGTCCTTGTTGCCAGCTTGGCGCTCGCCGGCCTGGATCTTCTCGGCCATCTGCTGCAGTTCGGTCCAGGTGGCGGGGGGCTTGGAGTAGCCGTACTTTTTCAGCAGGTCGGTACGGTAGTAGAGCAGCCCGGCGTCGGTGAAGAAGGGAATCGAGGTCAGCTTGCCCTTGATGGTGTTGTTCTCCACGATGCGGGGGAAGAACTGCGCGATTTCGTCTTTGGAGAAGTACTGGTTGAGATCGGCGGCATGGGGGGCCACGATCCCCGGCCAGATCACGTCAATCATGTACACGTCCACGTCGGGGCTCTTGGCCGCCCAGTACTGCTGGTAGAGGGCCAGGCGGTCGTTGGTATCGGCGGGGGCATCGATGTATTCGATCTTGTTGCCAGTTTTCTGGGCCCAGTCCTCGGCCACCTTCTTCATCCAGCGGCCTCCCTCGCCCACTGCGGTGGAGTCGCCGGCGATGCGAATCGTCACCCCTTGGGCCAGCGAGAGACCACCCATCGCCAGGGTGAGGGTCAATGCACCAACAAGCCATCGCTTGAACTTCATTGGGTCCTCCTTTTGGAATTGCTTCCAGGGCGGATTCTACTCTGGCTTGCAAAGGCCTGTCAAGGGAAAAACCTCCGCTGCCAGAAGAAACGTTTTTTCGGCGGGACCGCGCTGATCACAGCCTGGCTCGAGGCCCAATCTCACTCTTCCGCTCGAGGGAAGTGGCCGATCTTTCCAGGCTACTGGCAGTAGCGATGCGGCAGAATCGCCCAGTGTTAACGGCACCTGCCGCGGTAGCTACAGCTTCTTCAGCGATTGCACCAGTTGCCCCAGCACGCTCTGGGCATCGCCGTAGAGCATCCGGGTGTTGTCGGCGTAGAAGAGCTCGTTCTCCACCCCAGCGAAGCCTTTCCCCTGCCCGCGCTTGATCACGATGGCGTTCTTGGCCTGGTCCACCTCCAGGATCGGCATCCCGTAGAGCGGGCTCCCCTGCCGGTGGGCCGCCGGGTTCACCACGTCGTTGGCCCCGATCACCACCGCCACGTCGGTCTGGGGGAACTCGGGGTTGATATCTTCGAGGTCGTAGAGTTTCTCGTAGGGGACCCCGGCTTCGGCCAGCAGAACGTTCATGTGACCGGGCATCCGGCCCGCTACCGGGTGGATGGCGTACTTGACCTGCACCCCCTTGGACTCGAGCACGTCCGCCACCTCGCGCAGCTTGTGCTGGGCCTGGGCCACCGCCATGCCGTAACCGGGCACGAAGATCACCTTCTGGGCGTAGCCGAGCATCACCGCGGCGTCCTCGAGGTCAATCGGCTTGAGGCTCCCCTTCACCTCGCCGGTGGCTTGCTCTACCCCGAACCCACCCACCAGCACGCTCCATAGCGAGCGGTTCATGGCCTTGGCCATCAAGAGCGTGAGCAGCGTACCCGCCGCCCCCACCACGGTGCCCGCCACGATCAGCGCGGGGTTCCCGATGGCGAAGCCCTCGAAGCCTACCGCCAGCCCGGTGAAGGCGTTGTAGAGCGAGATCACCACCGGCATGTCCCCGCCGCCGATGGGCAGGGTCATCATCACGCCAAACGCGAGCGCCGCCAGGAAGAAGAGGAGGATGAGCCCCAGGGCGTCGTTGCCCAGCAGGATCACCCCGATCACCACCGCGAGCGCCAGCACCGCCAGGTTGATCGTGCGCTGGAGCGGGAACTGGATGGGGCGGCTGGACATCAGCCCTTGCAGCTTGGCGAAGGCGATCAGGCTGCCGGTGAAGGAGACCGAGCCGATCAGGCCGCCCAGGATGGCCAAGGCCATCAGCCCGCCGCTCTCGAAGTCCGAGCGCAGGAGTTCCACCGCCGCGATTGAGGCCGCCGCGCCGCCGCCCATGCCGTTGTAGATGGCGACCATCTGCGGCATGTCGGTCATCTGCACCCGCTTGGCCGCGATCCAGGCCACCACCGTGCCGATCGCGATCGCCACGATCATCAGCACGAAGTTGGTGGTGAGGCTGGTCGGGGAAAGGAAGGTGACCAGCGTAGCCGCTACCATCGCCCCGCCCGCCCACACGATCCCGCTCTTGGCCGTCGCGGGCGAAGCCATCCGCCGCAAGCCCAGGATGAAGAGGAAGGCGGTCAGGAAGTAGACTGCTTGGATAATCGTTTCCATAGGATTGTCGAATCGAAAGTCCAAAGAGGGCCTGTGGCCTGTAGCTTGTGGCAAGTGGAAGAGTTTTTGACCACAAGCTAAGAGCCGCTCGCCTTCTTGGCGTCCGGCTTCCTCTCGAACATCTCCAGCATCCGTTCGGTCACCGCGTAGCCGCCCGCGGCGTTGGCCGCGCCCAGGATCACCCCGATAAAGCCGATGGCCTGCTCGAGCGGGGTCTCGGCCTTGCCCAGCACCACCATGGCCCCCACCAGCACGATGCCGTGGATGAAGTTGGAGCCGGACATGAGCGGGGTGTGGAGGATCACCGGGACCCTCGAGATCACCTCGTAGCCGGTAAAGGCCGCCAGCAAGAAGATGTAGAGTGCAGCCCAGGTCGGATCCATCAGTGCGCCCCCCCTTCGATCAAGACCTGCGTCGGCCCGTGGACCACGTGGCCGTCATGCACCAGCAAGGCCCCTGCCAGCACCTCGTCGGCCCAGTTGGGGGCCAGGTTGCCGTCTTTGATCAGGAGCTTGGAAAGGTTGTAGAGGTTCTTGGCGTACATCTCGCTGGCGTGGATGGAAAGCTCGCTGGGGAGGTTCAGGGGGCCGTAGATCCGCACCCCGTTTACCTCCACGACCTCGCCGGGCCGGGTGAGTTCGCAGTTTCCGCCCGACTCCGCCGCCAAGTCCACGATCACCGCGCCGGGAGCCATTCGCGCCACCATGTCTTTGGTGACCAGAACGGGAGCCTTGCGGCCCGGGATCTGCGCGGTGGTGATCACCGCGTCCATCCCGCCGACTTCCTTGGCCAAGGCTTCTTGCTGGATGCGCTTCTCCTCCTCGGTGAGCTCGCGGGCGTACCCGCCTTCCCCCTCCGCGCTGATGGGCAACTCGATGACCTTGGCCCCCAAGCTAAGGGCTTGCTCGGCGGCGGCCTTGCGCACGTCGTAGGCCCAGACGTTGGCCCCCAAGCGCCGCACGGTGGCGATGGCCTGTAAGCCCGCCACACCTACCCCCATCACCAGCGCCTTGGCCGGGCGGATCGTCCCCGCCGCCGTGGTCAACATAGGGAAGAAGCGGCTCGAGAGGTTGGCCGCCAGCAGTGCGGCCTTGTACCCCGCCACGGTGGCCTGCGAGGAGAGGGCGTCCATGCTCTGGGCCCGGGTGATGCGGGGGATGAGTTCCATCGCCAACACCGACAAGCCCCGCTCGGCCATGGCCTGCACCCGCTTGGGATCGCGGTGGGGGTACTGGAACCCGGCCAGCACCGTGTTCGCGGGCAGTTGACGGATCACCTCCAGGGGCAGCGGCCCCACCGAGAAGATCAGCTCGGCTCCGGGGTAGAGTTCGTGCCCCTCCACGATCTCGGCCCCGGCTTGGTGAAAGGCCCCGTCGGTGAAGGCCGCTCCCTCCCCGGCCCCGTGCTCGATTCGCACCGCGCAGCCCTCCTTGACCAGCCGGGCCACCACCTCCGGGGTCAGGGCCACCCGGCGCTCGCCCGACGCGGTTTCCTTCGGTACAGCCACGTGTACCATCGCCACCTCCGGTTACGCAGTGAAGTATATCCCACGTTTTTTGCTTTGCCAGGGGGACAAGTGTCCGTGTGCGGGTGCTGGGGTGAGGGGGAGCAAGAGACCGTCACCGCATCTCCCTCCCCCGGTAGAATTCGGTTCATGCGGCCCTCGAGCCTCACCGTGGTCTTGATCCTCGCCGCCGGGGTGCTGGCGGTCTCGTTCGGCTCGATCTTCGTTCGGCTGGCGACCCAGACCGCCGAGGTGCAGAGCGTGGGCTTCAGCCTGGTGGTGAGCGCCCTGCGGCTCACCCTGGCCTCGCTGGTCCTGATTCCCGCCTGGGGAGCGTTGCGCAGGGCTAAGCTGGGGGCCGGAGCCTGGCGCTATGCCATCCTGGCGGGCGTGTTTCTGGCCGTTCACTTCGGCACGTGGATCACCTCCATCTCCTACACCTCCATCGCCGCCAGCGTGACCCTGGTCAACACCAACCCCATCTGGGTTGCCCTGATCTCTTGGGTCTGGCTCAAGCAGGCCCCGGCCCGGCTCACCACCTTGGGGATCGCGGTGGCCTTCATCGGGGGGGTGATCATCGCCCTGGGAGGTAGTTCCAACCCCGGTCCCAACCCGGCTTTGGGAAACCTCCTGGCGGTGATCGGGGCGGTGACGGTCTCGTTTTACTTCCTGCTGGGGCGCGAGGCCCAACACCGGGGATTTCCCATCGGCCTCTACATCGCGGTCGCCTACAGTGCTGCCGCCCTCGTCTTGCTGCCGCTGCCGCTCCTTTTCAACACCTCCTACCTGGGCTACCCCAGCGAGACCTACCTGTGGATCCTGCTGATGGCCCTGATCCCTCAGCTCGTGGGGCACACCAGCTTCAACTGGGCGGTGCGCTGGGTGGCCCCGGTGCTGGTGACGTTGGCGATCCTCTTCGAACCAGTGGGGGCAAGCTTGCTGGCTTATTTGGTTTTCGGTGAACTCCCCGGTCTGCAAGTCCTGCTGGGGGCGGGAGTTCTGCTGGTGGGGGTGGTGACCGCGGTGCTGGGGAGCCGGGAGGCTCGAGCGTAACGCCGTAATAACGCGGGCCGGGTAGGCTCTTGAGTAAGGGAGACCCCATATGCGAACGATTGCTCTGCTGGCGGCGCTCTTCCTGGGACTGGCCTGGGCCAAGTGCGACCACCCTTTTTACCCGGTGCAGGAGGGCTGGGTGTGGACGTATCGCTCGAGCCCCAGCGGGGAGACCCATACCATCAGCACCAGCGGGGTCACCAACACTGGCTTCACCCAACGCTACGCTTTCAAGAGCTTCAGCTTCGAGAGCCAGTGGCGCTGTGACGCCAAGGGGCTGGCCCAGCCCGAATACGTCCAGCCGGGCAGCGTCCAGGGTTTGCAGATGAACTTCAAGACCAAGAAGGCCAGCGGGGTGGTGATCCCCCCTACCCTGAGCCTCGGGACCACCTGGACCTATAGCTACGAGGTGAGCGGGGAGGCCAAGCGGCAAACCCTGACCATCCGCATGAACCAGAGCGTGAGCGTCACGAATAAAATCGTCGGCCAGGAGAGCGTGAGTGTCCCCGCCGGGAAGTTCAGCGCCTTCAAGGTCGAGTCCACCCTCACCCAGCAAGGGACCATGAGCATCGGTGGTCGGGAGCAGCCCCTCAACCTGAACGTCAAAACCACCTCCTGGTACGCCCAGGGCGTGGGCCTGGTCAAGAGCGTGAGCGAGAACAACACCACCGAGCTGGTCTCGCTGAAGCGCTAGAGCCGGTTGCAACCCCTCGAGTTCGGCCCAACGAATCGCAAACCGCTCCGGATGCCGAGCCTCACGGTTCTCTGAGCCAGTTCTTCTAAACTTCGGTTATGCGCCTGGTCTGGCTCGCCTTGGTTCTGGCCTCGGGATTGGCCTCGGCTCAACTCTGCGACCAGCCCTTCTCCCCTACCCGCGAGGGCCTCGAGTGGCAGTACCGCATCACCGGCGGCGACAACGCCGGGGTCTACACCCAGCGCAAGACCAACATCGGCAGCCAAGGTTTTGTGCAGGTGAACAAGGGCGAGAAGCTCGAGCGCAGCGACCGTTACCGCTGCGCCCCGGAAGGGCTGGTGCCGGTGGACTTTGGCGGCTTCGAGGGCTTCAAGGTAGAGGTGAGCAAGGTCACGGGGGTTTCGATCCCCAGCTACGATAGCTGGGCGGTGGGGAACTCCTGGGGGTATGTGATGGACATCCAGGGCGAAACCACCCAGGGGCCCAAGGTCTGGGGCAAGGGCACGCTCGAGGTGCGCTACCGAGTCGCCGGCAAGGAGACCGTGAGCGTCCCGGCGGGGCGTTTTAACGCCTTCAGGGTGGAGACCACCACCACCTTCAAAATTGACGCCAAGTTCGGCATCTTGAGCTTCCCCTTCAACCAGCAGTTCCAGAGCACCAGTTGGTATGCCGAGGGGGTGGGACTGGTCAAGAGCGTCTCGAGCCGCCAGACCACCGAACTCATCGCCTTCAAGCGCTAAGCGTCTGTACCAGGTCTGTACCAGGTAGATGTCGGATAGGGGGCCGGGAGGTATGCGGGGATGGCGCCATCCCATGAACCTAGCCGCCCCCCACCCCGGACTATCTCACCCTGGCGCAATTTAGATGACCACGATCCAAAACCAAACCCCCACCGCAAAAACCGCCGCCGCCCCCAGCACCAAGCGAAAGAACCGCACCAGATACACCGCCCCGAAAAAAAGCCCCGCCCCCACCGCCGCCAAGATCGCACCCAGGGCCGAGATCCGCCCGGCGATTCCCTCCAAGAAACCGGGGAAGTCCACCCGCACATTCGCCAGTGCCCGGCTGATGCCCGAGTCGGGAGGATAGCTGACCAGCGTGTAGGCCCACCAGGCCAGCAGGGCTCCCAGTACGATCAAAAGGCCGCCGAGAAGTTCCAACCAGAGGGTCGAGCTAAAGGTCGGGCGCATAGCGTTAGGATAAGGGCGCGATGCCCACAGCCTGGCGGGTCTTCCTGGTCTTCTTCCTGGCTTACTTCCTCTCTTACTTCTTCCGCTCGGCCAACGCCGTGCTGGCCCCCGACCTCTCCCGCGACCTCGCGCTCGGCCCGGCCCAACTGGGCCTGATGACCAGCCTCTTTTATCTATCGTTTGCCCTGGTGCAAATCCCTCTGGGGCCGCTGTTGGATCGGTATGGGCCTCGAGCCGTCACGCCGGGGCTGATGCTGGTGGGGTTCGCAGGCAGCCTGATCTTCGGCAACGCCCAGAGCTTCGCGGTGCTGGCTTTGGGGCGGGTCTTGCTGGGGATCGGTTTCGCCGGGGTGCTGATGGGGGCGATGAAGGCTTTCTCCTTGTGGTTTCCCGATACCCGCTACGCCACCGCGAGCAGCTTGCTGGTGGCCCTCGGCTCGACCGGGGCCTTGGTCGCCGCGACCCCGCTGGCCGTCCTCAAGGAAACCGCCGGCTGGCGCGGCGTGTTCGAGTGGGGCTCGCTGGTGATCCTGGGGGTGGCCCTGGGAGTGATGCTCCTGGGTCGGAATCATCCGCCGGGCGTTTCTTGGCCCAAGGGGAACTCGAGCGCCGGGTTCGCCGAGGTCTGGCGGAACCCTCAGCTTCTGCGCATCGCCTTTCTGGGTTTCTCCATCACCGGCGGGCTCCTGGCTTTTCAAACCCTGTGGGGCGGAGCGTTTCTGTACGCGCAAGGGATGGGAGCACTCGAGGTGGGGAACCTCCTCTTTTTGTTCTCGCTCTCCGCCAGCGTGGGTTTCCTGGTGATGGGGGTCCTGGCGGATCGGCTGGGGATCGCCCGGGTCACGGCAGCAGCCAGCCTGTTCTTCGCCGGGGGCCTCCTGACCCTGGCCTTTTTCGGAGGGGTGCTCCCGGACTCGGCCTTTTATCTGATTTACCCCCTGCTGGGCTTCTGCGGCGGGGCCAACATCCTCACCCTGGCCCACGCAAGGCTGATCTTCCCCCCCGAACTCACCGGGCGGGCCACCACCACCGTCAACCTCTTCGGGATCGGGGGGACTTTCGTGTTGCAGTGGTGGATGGGGGTGCTGGTGGGGGCTTCGGGCTACCTGGCAGCTTGGGGGTTCGTGGGATTGCTGCTCCTGGTGGCCCTCTGGGCCTACCGACCGCTGCTGGGAGCGAGCCAGCACACTATTAATTCTAAAGCGCAACTGTAGGCTAGCCGGATGAGCTGGCCCCTGCAAAGCCTCCGCTTACGGGTCAAGGATTTAGAAGCCGAACTGGGCTTCTACCGCGACCTGCTTGGCTTGAAGGTCCTCGAGCAAGACGGCGACCTGACCCGGCTGGTCCCCCAGAATGAGGGGTTTACCCTCGAGCTGCTCCACGATCCCAACGCGCCGCTGCGCCCCCAGCCCTCGCTGGGCCTCTACCACTTCGCCCTGCTCCTGCCCGACCAGAGCAGCCTGGCGGCGGTGTTCCGGCGGCTTATCGAAGCCCGCTACCCGAGCTGGGAGGGGGCCTCCGACCACGGGGTCTCGGAGGCTTTGTACCTGCGCGACCCGGAGGGGAACGGGCTCGAGCTGTACCGCGACCGGCCCCGCTCCGAGTGGCCCCAGGGCGATAGCGGGGTGGCGATGTACTCCCGGCAGCTCGACCTGGACCAGCTGCTCGCGGAAGCCCCCCAGCCCGCCCCCCTGCACCCCGAAACCCTCTTCGGCCACCTTCACCTTCATGTCGCTGACCTCGGCAAAGCCGAGCACTTCTTTACCCAAGCCATGGGGTTGGAAGTTACCCAGCGCGATTATCCGGGGGCGCGCTTTCTCGCCGTGGGTGGCTACCACCACCACTTAGGCATCAATACCTGGGCTCATGGCCGCACCGCCCCCGAAGGCGCCACAGGCTTGATCAGCTACACCTGGCAAAGCGGGAAAAACCGGGATGAGCTTGAGGTCGGGCTCAACAATCTGAGGCTCGAGTTTGAGGCTTCTTCGCAGGGCTTTACCTTGACCGACCCCAACGGGAACGCACTCCACCTGCTCGCCAGGCCTTAGAGGCTTGGGGATGCCCCGAGATTTTTTCCTAACGGTGGTAGGGCTCGCCGCGCTTCAAGGTCTCGATTCGGTAAAGCTGCTCGAGCAGCACCACCAAGGCCAGCTCGTGCTGGAGGGTGAAGTTGGATAAGCTCAAGAGCCAGTCGGCCCTCTGGCGCAATTCATCGGTGTGCCCGTCCGCCCCGCCGACTAAAAAGGCCACCCCCTTCTCGCCGCGCATCTCCCAGTCCGAGAGCTTCTTGTGCAGGGTGAGGGTATCGGCCAGTTCCCCGCGCTCGTCCAACGCCACCCGAAGGTAGCCCTGGCTGGCCTCGAGCAGCCTCGAGCTTTCATCGCTCCGTTTCCCCTCCCGCACCTGGAGCAGCTCAAATCTGCCGGTCTTATTCAGACGAGATGAATACT
>DASTSL010000128.1:0-83514 GCA_035760705.1 Meiothermus sp.
AGCCGCTCCTCGAGTTCCTCCCGGTTCTCCGCCCGCAACGTCACGTGCCCCAGCTTGCGCCCCAGCCGGGGCTCCTTGCCGTAGAGGTGGAGGTGCGCCCCCGGCACGGCCAGCACGTCTTTGGGCTCGGGGAGCTTACCGACGAGGTTGAGCATGGCGCTGTACTCGCGCGGGGCCGTCGAGCCCAGCGGCAGCCCGCACACCGCCCGCAGGTGGTTCTCGAACTGGCTGGTCTCGGCCCCCTCGATGCTCCAGTGGCCGGAGTTGTGCACGCGGGGGGCCATCTCGTTCGCCAATAGCTGATCGTCCACCTGGAAGAACTCGATGGCCAAAACCCCCACGTACTCGAGCTGCAACAGCACCCGCCGGGCGTACTCCTCGGCTTGGGCTTGCAGGGTGGGGGAGAGGCGAGGGGCGGGGGCCAGGCTGCGCCGCAGGATGCCCTGCCGGTGCAGGTTTTCCACCAGCGGATAGAAGACGATCTCCCCGCTTCGGCCCCGCACCGCCAGGATCGAGACCTCGCGCTCGAAAGTGACGAAAGCCTCGAGCACCAGCGGCGTACCTCCCAGTTCCTCCCAGGCTTTATCAGCGTCGGCAGTGGCCTCGATCTTCGCTTGCCCCTTGCCGTCGTAGCCGAGCGTGCGGGTCTTGAGGAGGGCCGGGTAACCGATCTGCTCTAAGCCTTCCAAGAGGTCGTTCTTGGTGAGCACCGGGTAAAAGAGCGGGGTCGGGATGGAGAGCCCGCGGAAGAAGGTCTTCTCGATCACCCGGTCCTGGGCGGCTTCCAGGGCTTGGGGGGGCGGGTACACCGGGGCGAACCGCTGTAAAAACCGGGCGGCCTGAACCGGCACGTTCTCGAACTCGTAGGTGATGAGGTCGAGCCCCTGGGCAAAACGCTCGAGCGCCGCCTCATCGTCGTAAGCCCCCACCTGCAACTCGGCCAGGTGCCCGGCGGGGGCACCCGCTAGCGTGTCGAAAAAGCGGAAACGCAAACCCAGCGGGTAACCGGCTAGGGCCAGCATCCGCCCCAGTTGGCCCCCACCCAACACCCCGATCCACTTCACGGGGTTTAGCCTACTACAGCCCTATGAAAAGCATCCTATCCCTCAAGCCGTAGAGGCAGAGACTCACCTCGGTGGGCCGGTGACCCATCCGAGACGCCGCCGAGCTAAGCCTCTCCGTCGTGTACGGCGATCATCACCAGGATTTTTTGGGGGCGGATGTTGCGGGCCGGGGTCGGCACCGAGCGCTGGGAAGGGTGCTGCGGTGCCGGTTGGTTGCCGCCCACTACGCCCCTACAGGTCATTTCCGATGAAGACTGCGGCAGATGTGGGAGGTGTGGGATAGGAAGGTCGTGACCGATTCGCCCTATTATCGGACAAACCCCGGCGCAACCGACTACCTCAAGTTCGCGGGTCGGGGTGGTCGAGCACGCTCTGGGTTTGCTGCTGGCGGTAGGCCTCGAGCCTTTCTTGGACCTCGGGATATTTGTTCGCCAGGATGCTGGCCGCCAGCAAGGCCGCGTTCACCGCCCCGGCCCGCCCGATGGCCAGGGTCGCCACCGGAACCCCGGCAGGCATCTGCACAATGGATAAAAGCGAATCGAGGCCCTTGAGGGTTTTCGACTCGACCGGGACCCCCAGCACCGGCAGGGAGGTTTTGGCGGCGGTCATGCCGGGGAGGTGGGCCGCCCCCCCGGCCCCCGCGATGATGACCTCGAGCCCCCGCCCCCCGGCGGTCTCGGCGTACTCGAACAAAAGATCCGGGGTGCGGTGGGCCGAAACCACCCGCACCTCGTGGGGGATGCCCAGCCGCTCCAGCGTAAGGGCGGCGTGGCGCATCGTCTCCCAGTCCGATTTGGAGCCCATGATGACCCCGACTTTGGGCAAATCACTCTCGCTCACGGATTCTTTATACTCCTAAGCTCGAGCGAAGAATCGCAATTACCCTAAGCACCTCCACGCTAGAAGTACCTCCACGCTAGCAACGGGATGGGCGGGAGAGGGGTAGCTGAGGAGGCCGCGCCGCCGCACACTCCCCACACCCACCCTTCTATCGGGGCGCACTTAGGGGGTGCCCTGCGTCACCGGACGGCAGATTTTGCATGGCGGGCTCAGTCTTGATCGGCCTCGGCGCTATGCCCCACGAGAGCTAGTTTGCCCCAAATTGTAAGCGAGTATACCAGCTTTTATCGGTAAGCAGAAGGGGATTCTACCCCCGGGGTATTCCCTAGCATTGGCGGGTAGTGGTAGGCTTTCGCCCGCCAGAAGGAGAGGCTTAGTATGAGCAAAACCCCCATTACGGTCGCTTACGGAGACGGGATCGGCCCAGAGATCATGGAGGCGGTGCTGAGGATTCTCGACGCTGCCGGAGCCCAAATCGCTCCCGAGGTCATCGAGATCGGCGAGAGCGTGTACCTACGCGGGCACACCTCGGGCATCGAGGACTCCGCCTGGGAAAGCCTGCGCCGCACCAAGGTCTTTCTCAAGGCCCCCATCACCACCCCCCAGGGCGGGGGGTACAAGAGCCTCAACGTCACCGTGCGCAAAACCCTGGGCCTCTACGCCAACGTGCGCCCGGTGCAGTCTTACGAGCCCTTCGTCACCACCAAGCACAAGTCTATCGACCTGGTGATTGTGCGCGAGAACGAGGAAGACCTCTACGCAGGCATCGAGCACCAGCAGACCGACGAGGTGGTGCAGTGCTTGAAGCTCATATCCCGCCCCGGCACCGAGCGGATCGTGCGCTACGCCTTCGAGTTTGCCAGGCGCAACGGGCGCAAAAAGATCACCTGCATCACCAAGGACAACATCATGAAGCTCACCGATGGGCTTTTCCACCGTATATTCGACGAGGTGGGTGCGGAGTACCCCGAATTGCACAAAGAGCACATGATCGTGGACATCGGGGCCGCGAGATTGGCCGAGATGCCCGAGCGCTTCGACGTGATCCTGGCCCCCAACCTCTACGGCGATATCCTCTCCGACATCGCCGCTGAGGTGGCGGGCTCGGTGGGGCTGGCGGGGTCGGCCAACGTGGGCGACGACGTGGCGATGTTCGAGGCGGTGCACGGCTCGGCCCCGGATATCGCCGGGAAAGGCGTCGCCAACCCCTCGGGGCTCTTGCAGGGGGCCATCTTGATGCTGGTGCACATCGGCCAGCCGGAGGTGGCAGCGCGGATCAAGAACGCCTGGCTCAAAACCCTCGAGGATGGCATCCACACCCCCGACATCTACGACGAGCGGGTCAGCGAGAAAAAGGTGGGAACCCGGGAGTTCGCCCAGGCGGTGATCGAGCGGCTGGGGCAGGAGCCGGACCGGCTGCGCCCGGTGCGCTTCGGCAAGCCCAGCCCCGAGCCGATGGTCCCCCGGATGGAGCGTAAGACTCCGGCCAAGAAGGAACTGGTGGGGGTGGACGTCTTTTTCAACTGGCGGGGGCAGAAGCCCGAGGAGTTGGCGGCGCTGCTCGAGCCCCTCGCGGCGAACCTCAAACTCATCATGATCACCAATCGGGGGGTGAAGGTCTGGCCGGGCGGATTCCCCGAGACCTTCCGCACCGACCACTGGCGGGGCCGCTTTATGGGCGAAGGGGTGAGCCACGCGGACGTGGTCGCCCTCTTGGGCCGACTCGCGGAGGCAGGCCTCGACTTCATCAAAACCGAGCACCTTTACACCTTCGACGGGAAGGCGGGGTACTCGCTCGGGCAGGGGCAGTGAGGCGCTTTCGCCTCGAGCGCTGGGCGCCGTATGCTGAACGCGAAATACCCGAGGCGGGAAGCTAAGCCCATACCCCCACGCTTGGCGCAGGTTACCAGGAGAGGTTAGCTGAGGGGCAAAGCCGAAGGTTTCTGGCGTCACCAGCGGGCGGATGGGCTTGCAGCAACCGCCCGCGCTTGTGAGGCGGCCCCGCTTTAGCTTCCAGCCCCACGACCCCTTACGATATAAGCCTGTGGACACCCTCGAGCTGCTCCGCCTCAATTTGCTCTCACCGATGGTGCTAGCGTTCGTGTTGGGCATCGTAGCGACCTTGGTCCATAGCGACCTGAAGTTCCCCGAGGCGCTTTACACCTCCCTTTCGATCTATCTCCTCCTCTCCATCGGCCTGAAGGGTGGGGCTGAGCTTTCAACCACCCCCCTCACCGCCTTGTGGAAACCGGCTTTGGCGACGTTGGCGCTGGGGATTTTCACCCCGGTGGCATCGTACGCGCTGCTGCGGCGCTGGGGGCGCTTCTCGGTGGCCGACGCCGCCGCGCTCGCAGCCCACTACGGCTCGGTCTCGGCGGTGACGTTTATCGCCGCCATCACCTTCATGCAGGCGTTGGGGGAGCCGGTGGAGGGGTTCATGCCGACGCTGGTGGCGATGCTCGAGGTTCCAGCCATCGTGATCGCCCTCCTCATCGCCCGGCGAGGCATGAGCGGCACAGGCTCCTTGAGTGAGGCGATCCACGAGATCTTCGCGGGCCGCAGCATCTTGTTGCTGGCGGGCGGGCTCTTCATCGGGTTTCTCTCGGGGAAGAAGGGCCTCGAACAGATCGCTCCAGTGTTCGTGGACTCCTTCCGGGGTGTTTTGGTGCTGTTTTTGCTCGAGATGGGTATGGTGGCCGCCAAGCGCCTGCGCGATCTTTCGAAGGTAGGCTTTTTCCTCCTGGCCTTCGGGGTCGTCATGCCGGTCTTCCAGGGGATGTTAGGGGTGGGGCTGGGGTCGCTCGCCGGGCTCTCCTTAGGCGGGGCCACCGTGCTGGGGACGATGGCGGCGAGCGCCTCGTATATCGCGGCCCCGGCGGCGGTGCGCATCGCCTTGCCGCAGGCCAACCCCAGCCTATACCTCACGGCGGCGCTGGGCATCACCTTTCCCTTCAACTTAGCGTTGGGAATCCCGCTTTACTACGCGATCTCCCGCTGGTTGCACGCCACGGCGTCTTGAAGGTAACCTGATGGACGGCTCTGCCCCCTTAGATATGCACACCGTGACCCTCAAACTCCTCACCATCGTGGCCGAGGCCGTGCTCGAGGACCGGCTCATCCGCGACCTCAAGCGACTCGGGGCCAAAGGCTACACCCTCACCGAGGTGCGCGGCGAGGGGAGCCGGGGGGTGCGCTCGTCGGAGTGGGAGGGGAAGAACATCCGGCTCGAGAGCGTGGTGAGCCCCCTCGTAGCCGAGCGCATCCTGTCCCACCTGGCCGAAGCGTATTTCCCCCACTACGCGGTGATCGCCTACCTGGAAAATGTCGAGGTGGTGCGGGGGGAGAAGTACACCTAGCCAACCGTCAACCCGCAGCGGCTCGAGGCGGTGCGCCTTAGGCCGGTTGGTCCCGCTTGGACCGCTGGCTCATGGCCCAGATCGTCCCCACGAAGAGCACGCCCAAGATGAACAGCGAGAACTGAGTTTTATCGATGCCCGTGACCCACTCGGGGCGGCTCAGGACCTCCTTGGCTAGCTTGTCCCAGCCGCCGATGGCCAGCTTGGCCCCGGCGAAGCCGACCACCGCGAAGGCTACCGCCTCGAAGCGGGGGTATTTTTCCAGGAGCCCCACAAACACCCCCGCCACCAGCCGCAAGGCCAGGATCCCGATAAACACCCCGGCAAAGACGATCCACAGGTTGTCCGAGAGGGCCACCGCCACCAGCACCGAGTCCACCGCGAAAGCCAAATCGGCCAGCTCGATCTGGGCTACGATGGTCCAGAACTGCCGTGGGGTGACGTTTTTGAGCACCCCCTCGGCGGTGAGTTCGGCGGTTTCGCCCTCGAGCTTTTTCTTCCGCCCCGCGAAGTGCTTGATCGCGATGTACACCAAGTACGCCGCCCCGATGGCTTGCACCCACCAGAACTCGATCAGGACCGCGGCGAAGACCAGGGCCAGCCCGCGCAACACATAGGCCCCGGCGATCCCGTAGAAGAGGGCTCGAGCCCGCCAGGGGGGCGGGAGCTTGCGTACCATCACCCCCAAGACCATGGCGTTATCCGCCGAGAGGATGGCCTCGAGGACGATCAGGATCCCGATGACGATCAGCGCCTGGCCGATGTCCATAGGACCTCCGGGAGTTCATCTAGGGTCGTTTCTAAGCTCGGCGACAATAAAAAATCCACCACGACAACCTCGTGTCGCGGTGGTCTGACCCGGGTCTTTGCGACCCCGACCAACCGGGAGCCTCGGGCTCCGTACTGACGGTTGGCCGTCTCGCGGTTTGCGAGGGGCTACTCCCCAACCGAAGCCAGGGTAGCATTTCCCCGGGCCGCAATCTAGGGCCAGGTCACGATTTTTGCCAGACCGCCCAGGCTCGCCAACCCTCGCCGTAGGCCCGTAGGGTCAAGCCCGCGGGGGCCGGAGCATCTCGCCTGCCTCCGAGTAAAAGCGGCTGCGGCTCGCCCTCGGCCCCATCGAGCACCGGGCCAGCCGGGATTCGACCGGCCCGCACCAAGAAAGCCGGGTCCTCGAGGCGTGTGTTTCGCTGCGCGAAAGCAGCGAGGCGTGTGTTTCGCTGCGCAAAAGCAGCGTGGCGTGGGTTTCGCTGCGCAAAAGCAGCGTGGGCTGGTCGAGCGCATACTCGTCCCAGTCGCGCGACATCTTATCCCCCGCCGCGCCGGTTGCGGAGCGCCCACAAGCCGCCCAGCACCAGGATGGCCAGGGTCACGCTGAGGAAGAGTTCTTGCGGCAGGTGCAGGGCCAGTTCGGGGCGGTGCAGCCAGGCCTCGGTGCCGTGGTCCCAGCCCTCCAGGGTCAGCTTGAACCCGGCCCAGCCCACCACTGCGTAGGCCACGTGCTCGAGGTTGGGGTAGCGCTCCATCACCCGCACCATCCACCCGGCGGCTAGGCGGATCAGCAGGATGCCTACCGCCACCCCGGTGAAGATCACCCAGAAGTTCTCGCTGAAGGCGATCACCACCAGTACCGAGTCTACTGCGAAGGCCAGGTCCACCACGTTGATCATCACCACGATCCGCCAGAAGGACCGAGCCGCGGCCTGGGTCACCGAGGCGGCCTCGGGCGGGTCCAGGTGGTTGGGGCGTTTGCGGAAGTGGCTGATCGCCAGGTAGATCAGGTAGAGCCCGCCCAAAAGCTGGATCCACCAGATCTGGATGATCACCGTGGCGAACAAGAGGGCCAGCCCGCGCAGTACGTAGGCCCCGATCAGCCCGTAGAGCAGCGCCCGTTGCCGCAAGTGCTCGGGCAGGGGGCGTACCATCACCGCCAGCACCATGGCGTTGTCCACCGAGAGGATGGCCTCGAGCGCCACGATCACCAGGATTGCTAAGATTGCTTCGGTCAGTTCCACGCGCTAAACGTTATATCAGGTTTTGTGTTCGAGCTTGTACGCTGCCCCGGTTTTGGGAATCTTTTAGGACTGTTCCTCGCGGTCGGGTTCGTTGCGGGCTTCGGCCAAGCGGCTCTTCCCGATGGCATAAAAGCTCCCCAGCAGGAAGATGATCCCGGTGACCCCCAGGAAAAAAGCCTGGCTGAGGTGAACCACCCACTCGCCGTGGTGGGCGATCTGCTCGGCGAAGCCATCCCAGCCCTCCAGGGCCAGCTTGAGCCCGGCCCAACCCACCAGCAAAAAGGCCACCGACTCCAGGGCCGGGTAACGGTCCAAAAGCCGCACCAGCCAGCTCGCCGCCAGCCAGATCAGGGCCATCCCGATAAAGGCCCCGCCGATCACCAGCAGATACTCCTTGGTCACCGCCACCACCACCAGGATTGAATCGATGGAGAAAGCCAGGTTGACCAGGTTGAGCTGCAACACCACTGCCCAGAACCCTGCCATCTTGGGGGCCAAGGTCGGGGCGGTTTCTTCCTCGCCCCGACCCCGCCGCAGTTGGATGAAGTGATTGAAGGTCAGGTACATCAGGTACAACCCCCCCAGCACCTCCACCCACCACAACCGGATCAGGTACACCGCTAGGGCGATGGCCACCGCCCGCAGGAAGAGCGCCCCGATCAGACCCCAGAACATCGCCCGGGGCCGCTGCCGTGCGGAGAGGGGCCGCACGATGACTGCCAGCACCATGGCGTTGTCGGCGGAGAGCAAAGCCTCGAGCGCGACGATGGTCAGGAGGATGGGGATCGCGCTCGCCAAGTCCATAGCGCTTTACTATAAGCGAAAAAATCCCCCTCGAGCGTTAGGTTGCGCCCGGGGATCGGCCCAGGGGTTGGGCAAAGCCCTGGCGTGGGCGCAATCTCCCGCCCGATCCGCTTAGCGCCCGAAGAGGAACCGCAGCCCCGGAGCCAGCCCCTGCCGCCAGGTCATCCAGTTGTGCCCGCTGGGGCGCTCGTGGTAGGCGTGGGGGTAGCCCTTGTCGGCCAGCACGGCGGCGAACCGCCGGTTGGGGGCCAGCAGCCACTCGATCTGCCCGGTCTCGCAGTAAAAACGCAGCGGTAAACGCTCGGCCTGGGCGTACTGCGCGGTGAGCCATTCGGGAGCGGTGTAGCGGTTCTCACTCCCCGGCTCGGCGGTGAGACAGGCTGACTGGGTGCCGACTTTCTGGAACTTATCGGGGTTGCGGAAAGCGATCCAGGCCGAGACCAAGCCCCCTAGCGAAGCGCCCCACAGGGCCCGCTCGGGGGTCGGGCCGTACTGGGATTCCACCGCGGGGATCAGCTCCTCGAGCAAAAACCGCTCGTAATGCTCGTCGAAGGTGTACTCGCGGGCGCGGTCCTCCGGCTCGACAAAGACCATCCGGAGCGGCTGGATCTCGCCCCGCTCGCACAGCGCCTCGGCGATATCGGCGAACTGGGCCGTGCGGTAGTAGGCCACCCCGTCCTGTACGTAGAGGGTGGCTGCGGGCTCGCCGGAAGGCTCGTAGACGTAATAGCGCCGGGAGGCCTGGTACACCTTGGACTCGAGCCGGTGGCGGTGTACCCCCTTGCCCTCGCCGTGGGGCAGCGGGGGGGCTTCAAAGCGGAAGCCGGGCAGCTCGACCGCGCGGGGATAGGTCCACCAGGGGTTTTGCGCCTTGTGAGGGTTATCCGGGTCGGGGAAGGGCCGCCCCGATTCGTCCATGAAGGCGTACTCGAGGTAGGCCCCGGCGGGGAACTCGAGCCTGACTGGTTCCGAGATCGGCAGGGGTTTTTTGTCCCAGTCGGTGAAGTCACCGATGAGGAAACGGGCCTGGGCCGGGGGGATGAAGGTCACCTGGCGGTTGCGAACCTCGACCATAGCCCTCAAATTATCGCATCCACCCCGAACGGTTTGCCGCCGAGCTTTCGCGGCAGCGCTTCGCCAAAACCCTGGCGATGTGCGATCAGCCATAGGCCTGCCCCACCGAGTCCAGCGGCCCTGGGGCCCGGTAAACCATGGGGAAGTCCAGGTCCACGCCCACTTCGACCAATTGGGTCGAGACCACCCGGCAGGGAAGGTTGCGCTCCAGGCGGTCATGGCGGCCGAGCGGTGATGCCCAGCGGATGCAAGTGCTGCCCAGCCTCGAGGGCAGCTACGAGCGGCTATTCCATCAGGCTGCTGAAGAGGGCCCAGCGAACTTCTGGCTCGACCTGCGTGAAGAGAGCCCGGCGGTAGAACTGCTCGAGGTTGAGCGCTTGGAGCGGGCCATCGGGGTCATCTACCGGCCCCAGACCGAGCGGATGAGCCATTACTTCGAGGCCCGCCTGCCCCGGCAGTTCGACTTCGTGCTGCACTTCGACGAGACCCAGGCCCTCGAGCCCTTGGAGCGCTCGAGCGGCTGGGAACGGGATGAACTCCCCGAGACCTACCCCAGCGGGGTTTGACCCCAGGGGGCTTGAGGCTATCCGCCCAGCTTCCTCGCCACCAACTCCTGCACGAGCTGCGGGTTGGCCTGCCCCTTGGTCTCGCGCATCACTTGGCCCACGAAGAAGCCTATCAGCCCGGTCTTCCCGCCCCGATAAGCCGCCACCTTGTCGGGGTTCTCGGCTATCAGGCGCTCCAGGATCGGCTCGAGCGCCCCCGCATCGGAAACCTGGCGTAAGCCTTTGGCCTCGACGATCTGCACCGGGTCCGCCCCGGTCCCTTGGGCTTCGGCCAGCACGTCCTTGGCGATGCGGGTGTTGATGCTGCCGTCCTCGAGCAAGCGCACCAACCCCGCGAGAGCGGCGGGGGAGACCCGGATCCGGTCCTCGCGGATGGCCGGGCCCAGGTCGTTGACCACCCAGCTCGCCAGCGCGGAAACCTTCCCGTGCTGGGCGGCTTCGGACAAGTAGGCCTCGAGCTTCTCGTCGCGGGCCAGCACCAGCGCGTCCGCCTCACCCAGGCCCTGAGATTTGAACCTATCGAACTTGGCCCGTTGCTCGGGGGTCAGTTCAGCTTGAGGCTTGAGGCTCGTGGCCTGTGGCTTGGGGCTTGGGGTTTGCGGCCTGTTCTCGACCCTGGACCCTGGACCCTCGACGCCTTTACCCCAGGTATCCTTCAGGGTCACGATCCGGTTGAACACCCAAGCATCCGGCCTCGAGTCCACCGGGTCCTGCCAGAAGTAGCCCACCCGCTCGAACTGGTAGCGGGTATCCGCCGGGTCGTGCCGGACGCTGGGCTCGACGTAGCCGTGGATGACCTCGAGGCTACGCGGGTTGACGAAGCTCAGGAAATCCCGGTCTTCCTGGGTCTCGACGTCATCCTCCTGGCTATCGCCGGGAAAAGGCGCCACCCGGCTATCGCCGGGAAAAGGCGCCTCGGGGTGGGGCAGCGTGAAGAGCCGGTCGTAGAGCCGGAACTCGGCCCGGAGGCCGTGCTTAGCGCTCACCCAGTGGATGACCCCGGCAGCCTTGGCCTCTGGGCCCAGCAAGGTGCAGCGCAGCTCGCTCACCTGCCCGGCGTCATCCCTGACGAACTCGTCACAGCGGATGATCCCCGCTCCGCGCAGCCGCACGGTCCCGCCTGGGCTGAGCCGTTTGAAGCCCTTGGGCGGATCCAGCGCGAAGTCGTCTTGCTCGATATACAGCTCGCGGGTGAAGGGGACGGGCCGGGTGGCTTCCTGGGGGCTGACCCGTTTCCCGCCCGGCAGGGGGACGAGCCCGTCCGCCGACTCATTCACCACGTCGTAGGGCCAGTAGGGAAGGTGCAGGGTCTCCTCGTGGGTTTCGGGGAGGTTGGTGATCGTCACCCGGAGGGGCCTCGTCACCGCCATCACCCGGGGAGCGCGGGTGTTCAGGTCGTCGCGGATGGCGTGCTCGAGCAAACCGATATCCACCGTGCGGTTGGTGCGGGAGATCCCCACCTGGCTGGCGAAGCCACGGATGGCCTCGGGGGTCACGCCGCGCCGCCGTTGCCCGGCCAGGGTGGGCATCCGGGGATCGTCCCAGCCCGAGACGTAGCCACCTTCCACCAACTTGCGCAGCTTGCGTTTGGAGACCACAGTGTACTCCAGGCTGCGCCGCCCGAACTCGTACTGGTGGGGCCGGGGGGTCTTATCCAGCGGGGGTTCGCCCCACAGATGATCCATCAGCCAATCGTAGATGGCCCGGTTGTCCACGAACTCGAGGCTGCACAAGGAGTGGGTCACCCCGTCCAGGGCGTCGGTGGTGGCCTGGGCGAAGTCGTAGGAGGGGTAGATGCACCACTTCCTGCCGGTGCGGTAGTGCTCCGCGTGGACGATGCGATACAGCACCGGGTCGCGCAGCTTCATGTTGGGGCTGGCCAGGTCGATCTTGGCCCGGAGCACGTGAGCCCCGTTAGGGAATTCGCCTCGCCGCATCCGCTCGAAGAGCTCGAGGTTTTCCTCCACACTGCGCTCGCGGTAGGGGCTCGGCGTGCCGGGCTTGTCCACCGTGCCGCGCAGCCGGGCCATCTCCTCGGGGGAGACGCTATCGACGTAAGCCAGGCCCTTTCGGATGAGCTTCAGGGCCATCTGGTACAGCTCCTCGAAGTAATTGGAGGCGTAGCTGGTCTCGCCCCACTGCCAACCCAGCCACTGCATGTCGCGGATGAGGGCTTCGGCGTACTCGAGTTTTTCCGCCTCGGGGTTGGTGTCGTCCATGCGCAGTCGGCATTCCCCGCCGTAGTCGTGGGCTAGGCCGAAGTCAATGTAGCTGGCGATGGCGTGGCCTAAGTGGGCGAAGCCGTTGGGCTCGGGGGGAAAACGGGTCACCACCTTGCTGTAGCGCCCTGTTTTGAGGTCATCCTCGATAATCTCGCTAATGAAGTTGGGGTTGACCATGCGTTTTTCGGCGACAGAGGTGCTCATACCTATATGCGAAGCATACACCGCGGTCTTTTAAAAAGAAGGCCAGCCCTCGGGGAGAGGGGAGGGATCGCTTCAGGACTTGGGGGTCTCGCTGGGCTTGGCTTCGGCCTCCACCGACTGCCCGAAGCTCTCGCGGATCTCCTGGGTGCTGTGTTTGAACTCACGGATGGCCTGACCCAGACTGCGGCCCAACTCGGGCAATTTACGCGGCCCAAAGAGCAACAGCGCTACCAGCAGAATCACCAAAATCTCCGGCATTCCCAGGTTCATCTCAACCCCCTGACCGGGCAAAAGTACAGCCCCGGCGTGAACTGAAGGTGAAATTAGTCGCTCCTTCAGCCAAACCTCAGCCCCATGTGGCAAAGCTTAGGCTATGGCTGACTTCTCTCCTGCTTTGGTCCGTGCTCACAGCCTGGTCAAATCCGTGGTGGCGAGCCTTCCTAATCTGCTCATCGCTATCTTGGTTCTGCTGATCTTTATCGGCATCTCGAGGCTCATCAACCACCTCATCCAGCGCATCCTGACCAACCGCCTGCACTCGGCCAACCTGGGCTACGTGCTGGGCCGGTTGGTGGCCTGGCTGGTCATCACCGCGGGTAGCTTCGTGGCGCTCTCGGTGGTGGTGCCCAGCCTCTCGGCGGGCGACCTGGTGCAACTCTTAGGGATTGCCAGCGTGGCGGTGGGCTTCGCCTTCCGCGACATCTTCCAGAACTTCCTGGCCGGGATCCTGCTGTTGTTGACCCAGCCCTTTCACGTGGGCGACCGTATCCAGGTCAAGGGTTACGACGGCGTGGTGGAGGACATCCAGACCCGTGCCACCCGCATCCGCAACGACGACGGGGAACTGGTGGTGGTGCCCAACGCCACCCTCTTCACCGAGTCGGTGACGGTACGGCGGCGGGGCCACCGCCGTAGGCTCGAGGTGGAGTTCAGCCTCAAGGGGGCGAGCATCGGGGACGCCAAGACCCGCATCCTCGAGGCCATCCGGGCCCTGCCCAGCGTGGCCCCGGACTCCCACCCCGAGGTGCTGGTCTCGGCCATCTCGCCGGATAGCGCGACCTTCAAGGTGCGCTGGTGGATCACCGGGAAGACCCGCGGCACCGAGTCCAAAAACCAGGTCATGGAGGCCATCCAACAGGTGTTGGCAGCCAAGGAAGAAGAGGAAAAAGCCGAACAGGCCACCGATTCGGCTCAACCCACCGCTCAGCCCGCCTAGCCGGAGGGTGCTCGTGGGGTTTTCCCCGCCGCTCGCCGATAATCGGAGTTGCCCGTAGGGCTCAATGGTCAGCATTCAGTACCAACCATCAGGGCGCACCGGATCACCAACCTGCCAGCGTGTGACGAGGGCACCCCTAAGGAGTGCCCCTACAAAAAGAATGCTGAATTGGCTGACCTATACCCGGCGGCGACCGGTGAACAGCCCGATGATAAAGAGCACCACCCCGATGATGAGCGCCCAGTAGATCAGGGTCCCGCCGATCTTGAGGATCAGCCCCAGCAGCCACAACAGGATAAAAATGCCGCCAATGTAGTACAGAACGGACATCAGACACCTCGTTTCTTGGAGCAAGCCGGCGCTGTCGGAAGACGGCGAGCCCCGGTTCACCTGCCAAGGTAGAGCGTTTACATCTTCCAGGTGTGGGCGACACCACACCTTTGGTGCAAACACCTTAGGAGCGCCGGATGTAAATTTTCGCGGAGGAGGCCGGAAAGTCCTCGCTGAGCTGAGCGCCGCTGACCTCGAGGTCGTAGCCGAAGGTTAGCTCGCGCCAGGCCCCGTCGGGGAAGGGCAGGGTGAGGGTCTGGTCGGTGTCGTGCAGGTTCGCCACCACGATCACCTCGCCCTGGCCGTAGCCGCGCCGGTAGGCGACCACCCCGGCCTCCGCGCTCAAGTAGAGGGGCTCGAGGTCCTCGCTCTTGAGGGCCGGGATTTCCCGCCGCAGCCGGGCCAAGAAGGCATAGTGCTCCTTGAGGTGGAGCCCGTAGTCGTGCTCGAGCAGCCCCCACTGCAAAGGCCGCACCTCCATGTCGCGCTCGCGGTGCCCGCCGAACTCCTGGCCCTGGTAGAGCATGGGGTTGCCCACTGCAGTAAAGAGCAAAGTAGCCCCCAGCTTGTTTTTGCGAAAGGCTTTGTCCCCGGTGATCCCGGCCTCGGCCAGCACCCGCATCAGGGTGTGCTCGTCGTGGGACTCGAGGTAGTTGACCACCCGCGCCGGGGAGACATAACCGTGATTGCGGGGCTGCAACGCCTCGAGCATCGCCGCCGGGTCGAAGCTTTTGCCGCGCACCTCGCACTCGCAAAGGGTAGCCACCGCCTGAAGTTCGAACGCCTGGTGCCAGGCCCCGTCGGCGGGGCCAGAGGGGGTGGCGATGGCCGGGTTCTCGGGAAGCTGCTCGGCCACCACGTAAAAGGGTTTACCCCCGGCTTTATCCTTGCACAGGTCGCGCACCGCCTGGACGAACTCGAAGCTGTCCAAGATGGCGGTGGCGTCAAGGCGGTAGCCGTCCACGTGGTACTCCTGCACCCAGAAGGCCGCCACCTCGAGCCCGAACCGGAACGCGGGCCGCACCCCCAGGGTGTCGTCGAAGCGCTCATAGTCGAACTTGGGGCCAAAGGAAAGCTCGCCCTCGCGGGGGTCGCGGTACCAGTAGTAGAAGTCGATGTGGTTGAGCGGGGCCTCGGTGTCGGAGTGGTTGAAGACCATGTCCAGGATGACCCGCATCCCCCTAGCGTGGCACTCGTCCACCAACCGTTTGAAGTCTTGCGGGTTGCCGTAGCCGGGCTCGAGGGCGAAGAAGTGGCGGGGCAGGTAGCCCCAGGAGCGTTCGCCCCGGAAAGCCTTCACCGGCATCAGCTCCACTGCGTTCACCCCCAGGTCGCGCAGGTAGTCGAGCCGCCTTACCAAGCCCTCGAAGGTGCTCGGCTTATCCCCCTCCCAGGCGAACTCGCCCACGTGCAGCTCGTAGATCACCAGCTCGTCGTCCTGGGGCAGCGGCACGTGGTCGTGCTGCCAGGGGTAGTCGGGGGCGGTGGTCAGGTCTTGGCCATCGCGGAGAATGATCACCGAAGCCTCGCCGCTCTGGGGATCCACCATCCGGGCTTGGGGGTCGGTGACCTCCACCACCCGGCCCTCCATGAAGGGCGAGAGCGACTTGAGGCGAAATTTGTAGCAGTGCCGCCCCTCGGGCAAGTCCACCTCGGCCCGCCAGGTGCCGCTCTGGTCCTTGTGCATCGCGACCGGCTCATCGCTCCACGAGCCGACCAGCTCGACTTTCTCTAGATGCGGTGCGAACAGTTTGAACTCCATGTGGTCTCCTGGGGACGGGCATGACCGCCCTCCCGCCCCTCGAGTTGAACGGCTCGCTCCCTGGGCGGGCACCGGCTCAGGATGCCCGCCTACGGAAGCTTATCCAGGCTGGAATCTGCCCAACCTCAGCCCATCTAAGGCCACCAGCCTAATTGCAGCCTGTGGCCGCGCTTAACAAGGGCTGAACCCGCCGACCCTAAAGAGAGTTCAGCCTGAGCTTCAGAGCGCAAGCAGCGGCTCGAGCAGGCGTTGCTGGCGGGCCAGTTCCTCGGCCAAAGGCCGGTAGACCTGGCGCCGTCCCGACGAGTCGGAATAGCCGAGGAGCCCCACCGCGCAACACCGCCGGTCGTCCCAGGCCGGGTAGTCGGCCACCGGGTAGAAGCAGATGCCCTCCACCGGAATTCCGGCCTTGATCGCGGCTTGCACCTCGCCCGCCACGTAGGCCAGCCAGGGGGCCCGCGCTTCGTTCTCGGCGCCGGTCTCCGCCACGAATAAGGGCCGCCGGTAGCGCTGGTAGACCTCGCGCAGGATCTCCCGGAAAGGACGGTAAAGGGCGTCGCCGGGACGCAGGGGGCGCAGAGCCTCGCCCTTCTCGACGTGGATCCACTCGTTGGCCGGGTAAAAGTTGAGCCCCAACACGTCCAAGAAGCGCTCGTGTCCGCCCAGCTCGGGGCATAGCCGCCCGGCGATCATGTCCCAGGCCTGGAACATCGAACGGCGGTAGGCTTCGGCTGCCGGAGCATCCCAGGGGCGCTCGGGGGCCGCGACGATGTGGATGACCGGCTCCGGGCTCACGATGCGGCCCTGGGGGAGCACCTCCCACACCGCCTGGGTCGCGGCGATAAAGGCCCGGACCAGTTGGCGCTTGAGTTCGTCCCCCCGGCCCACCGCGAAGGGGTTGAAAAATCCCTCGTCCCCGCCGCCCCAGGCCAGGAAGGAGATCTCGTTGACCGGGCTCACCATCACCGGGCCCCTGGACTCCCGGGCCAGCAAAAGGGCGAAGGCTCGAGCCAGCCCGGCGAAGTGCTCCACAAAAGCTGGGGAGAACACCTCCAGAAAATCCGGCCAGCCGTAGTGAAACAAATCCCAGATGACCTGGGTATTGGTTTCGCGGGCGGCCCGGATCATCGGCAACTCCGAGCTGAAGTCGTAGACCCTCGGCTCCCGCTCGACGCGGTGCCAGCGGATGCCGCTGCGTACAGTGCGGATTCCCAGGCTGTGCAGTTGGCGGAAATCCGTGGCTGCCTGGCGGTCGTGGCCGGTCTCGGCTAAAAGATCGCGCCGCTCGCCTTCTCGGGTACGGAACGAGGAACACTCGAAGCCACCCAAGAAAAAACTGGCAAACAAGGGGCGTGACTTGATCACAGCATCACCCTCCCAAATACCCCTCGAGGAATGGCAGATACCCCTGCTGGGGATGTTTGCTTAACCGGTTCGACACGGGTAAACCCCACACCCGGTCTTGCTACTGCGGATGCGTGCGGAGGGGATCGACACCTCCGGCAACGGGCCTCAGCTAAGCCGATACCCTTGAGGATAAGCTGAGTCTGGTCTGAGCCGAGACGGGGCGCTTCACCTCGAGCGGGTAGCCTGGGCGATGGCCAACAGATCCACCTTGGGGGTGCGGTCCATCAGCAGCAAACCGTTTTGCTCCTGGAAGGTGTCGGTGAACTGGGTGTAGCAGAACCCGGCCAGCCCCTCGCAGCGCGAGAGGGCGTCCATGAAGTGTCGGTAGCGCTGCAAGAACTCCTCCGGGCCGAGGGCCTGGCTATACCCCCAGCCCGCTTCGCTGCGGCTGGCCAGGGCCACCCCGCCGAACTCGGAGAGCACCAGGGCGTGGGTGTCGGGCTCAAAGCCGCCCACCAGCAGCGAGCGTCCACCGGGCCAGTCCTTGGAGAGGACCCGTCGGGCGGTCTCCACGCTGCCATAGCGCTCCGCCAGCTTCTCGGGGTCGGCGGTATAGTCGTGGATACCGATGATGTCGGTGGCCAGGTTCTCCCAGCCGTCGTTGCCCACCACGGGGCGGGTGGGGTCGAGGGTCTTGGTGAGGTGGTAGAGGGTGCGCACGTAGTCGCGGTGGGCGGGGTTGTTGGGCAGGTCGGGCACCCCCCAGCTCTCGTTGAGAGGCACCCAGGCCACGATGCAAGGATGTGAGTAGTCGCGCTCGATGGCCTCGGTCCACTCCCGGACGGTGCGCTCCACGGCGGTGGGGGTGAAGCGGTAGGCGCTGGGCATCTCGCCCCACACCAAAAGGCCCAGCCGGTCACACCAGTAGAGAAAGCGGGGGTCCTCGAGCTTCTGGTGTTTGCGCACCCCGTTGAAGCCCATGCGCTTGATCAGCTCCACGTCACGCCGCAGGGCGTCGGGGTCGGGCGGGGTCATCAGGCTTTCCGGCCAGTAGCCCTGATCGAGCACCATCCGCAAGTAGAGCGGTCTCCCGTTGAGCAAAAAGCGGTTCCCCGAGATCGAGATGTCCCGCATGGCGGTATAGGACTCCACCCGGTCGATCACCCGGTCCCCGGCGTACAGCTCGATGGTGGCCTCGATCAGGTGGGGGTGGCTGGGGCTCCACAGGGTATGCGAGAGGAAGTCGTCGTTGCCAGGGTCCACGATGGCGATGCGGCGGGCGGTCTCGCGCCGCAGCACCGCGTAGCGGTCGTCGGCCAGCACCCGCTCGTTGTCATAAAGCCGCACCCGCAGGTAGAGCCCCTCGCGCATCAACCCGGCAATATGCGCCTCCACCGAGAACTCCCAGCTCTCCATGTAGGGGGTCCAGCGCAGGGCGCTGATGTGGGTTTCTGGCACCGGCTCGAGCCACACCGTCTGCCAGATGCCGGTGGTGCGGGGGTACCAGATGCCGTGGGGCTCCAGCAGCCAGTCCTGCTTGCCGCGGGGCTTGGCCAGGTCCTGGGGGTCGTCCTCGGCCCGCACCACCAGGTCCAAGTAGCCATCCTTGAGGGCACAGGTGGCATCGGCCTGGAAGGGGGTGAAGCCGCCTTCGTGCTCGGCCACCAATTGCCCGTTGGCCCAGACCTTGGCGTGGTAATCCACCGCCCCGAAGTGCAGCAGCAAACGCCCGCCCGCCGGTGGCAGGTCGCCATCCTCGAGCCGGACCCGGGTGCGGTACCAGATCACCGGGTGGAATCCGGTATCCCCGATGCCGCTCAGCGAGCTTTCCGGGGCGAAAGGTACCCGGATCTCCCGGTCGAAGGGCACGTCGCCGGGCTCCTTGAAGCACTGGGTGTCGTCGAAGCTGAACTGCCACTCGCCGTCTAAGGATCGCCAGCGCTCGCGTTGGAACTGGGGCCGGGGATGCGCGGGGTCAAGCATAGAGGCCTCCCGCAGTGAGCTTAGAGAATTCGACCAGGTTTGTTGTGAAATATCCCTCACGATATCCGGCTCGAGGGTTCATAGAAATTGCATCGTAGGGGTGGGCTACGTTTTGTCCTCCTGAAGGCAATGCTCAGGGTAGGCCCTAAGAATCAACCCGCAAGACAAGCCTCCTTGCGGATCGCTCGTGGGCGGTACTCGTTCACCGCTCGGGCCGACAAACCAGCTTTTGCACCCAAGCGGTTAGGGGTGTGGGCGCGGCTTCTTCCCCCCAACCCCCGCTGGCTGGCCTAGCCAGCGAGCGCTCTGCGCCACAGCGCTTGCGTCATCGTCGCTGCCGCCCCGGCTAGCGGTACTGGCCTCACCAAAAAGAAAGTGCCTCTCTCGAGGCACCCTCGAACTGGGGGCGGGTTCAGGAGTTTTGCAGGATCGCTCCCCTGGAGAGCTGATCCTTCCCAAGCTCCTCCTGTAGCTCGAGCTTGATCTTCTCAAAGGTCACCAGGGCCTGACCCACGGTCTGGTCCATGTTGTAGTACTGGTAGGTGGCCAGCCGCCCCACGAAGCGCACCTTGGTCTCGCGCTTGGCCTCCTCCTCGTACTTCTTGTAGATGGCCTTGGGCTCGCTGGCGGGGATCGGGTAGTAGGGGTCGCCCTCGGCGCGGGGGTATTCGTAGACGATGCTGGTAAGCTCGTGGCGCTGCCCGGTGAGGTGTTTGAACTCGGTGATGCGGGTGTAGGGCTGCTCGTTGGGGTAATTGACCGTGCCCACCGGCTGGAACCATTCCTGCGGCAGGGTCTCGTGGGCGAACTCGAGGCTGCGATAGGGCAGCTTGCCGTACTTGAAGTTGTAAAAAGCGTCGATCGGCCCGGTGTAGATCATCCGCCGCCAGGGAACCAGGTTCACGATCTCGCGGTAGTCGGTGCCCAGCATGACCTTGATGCCCGGGTGGCGCAGCATGTTCTCGAACATCCGGGTGTAGCCGTGCAGGGGCATGGCCTGGTACTTGTCGGTGAAGTAGCGGTCGTCGCGGTTGGTGCGGGTGGGCACCCGAGCGGTCACGGTGGCGTCGAGCTGCGAGGGGTCTAAGTCCCACTGTTTGCGGGTGTAACCGCGGAAGAACTTCTCGTAGAGTTCGCGCCCGACCTTGGCGACTACCACGTCCTCGCTGGTGAGGATGCGCTCTTTCTTCTCGGCCCGGCTGGCGAACCAGCCCTCGAGCTCTTCCGAGGTGAGGTTCAGGTTGTAGAGCTTGTTCACCGTGTCGAGGTTGATGGGGATGGGCACCAGTTGCCCATCCACGCTGGCCAGAACCCGGTGCTCGTAGGGCCGCCACTTGGTGAAGCGCGAGAGGTACTCGAAGATCTCCCGCGAGTTGGTGTGGAAGATGTGCGGCCCGTAGGGGTGGATCAGGATGCCGTGCTCGTTGTAGGTGTCGTAGGCATTGCCGCCGATGTGGTGGCGCTTGTCCACCACCAGCACCTTGAGCCCCAGCTCACTGGTGATCCGCTCGGCTAGCACGCTCCCCGCGTACCCTGCCCCGACGATGAGGTAGTCGAACATCAGGTTCCCCCTCTCGGCACGGTTAGGGCTTACGGGCCACCTTGGCCTCGGCGGCCAGCGAGAGCCCCGCTGGGGTCTGGGCGGTGCGCTGAGGGATCAGGCTGGCTTTGGGGAGGTTGGCCAGCTGCTTGCGCTCGAGCGCCTCTTCGATGAGCCGCTCCATCTTGGTCCAGGTGTGGTCCCAGGACATCGCCGCCAAGAAGGCCTCGGCCTGGCGCTGGCGCTTGGTCTGGTCTTCCAGCAAGGCCCGCCTTATGGCTTCGGCAAAGCCCTCGGCATCGTCGGCGATGTAGACCAGGTCCTTTTCGCCATAAGGCCGTACCACGTCGCGGATCGGCGTGGAGACCACCGGCTTGCCCGCTGCCAGGTACTCCGGGGTCTTGGTGGGAGAGATAAAGCGGGTGGAGTTGTTGAGCGCGAAGGGCAACATCGCCACGTCCCAGTGGGCCAGGTAGTAGGGCAACTCGGCGTAGCTCTTCATGCCCAGGAAGTGCAGGTTCGCGAGCCGCGGCATCTCGGCGGGGTCCACCTTGGCGAAAGGCCCCACCATCACGAACTCGCAGCCGGGGAGCCGCCGGGCCACCGCCTCGAGCAGTCCGGTATCCATGCGCTCGTCGATGACCCCGTAAAAGCCCACCCGGGGGCGGCCCAGCGGGGCCAGGTCGCGCGGCTCGGGCAGGGGGCGGCGGGCCTGGGCGAAGTGGGCCACGTCCACCGAGGAGGGGAAGCAGTGGCAGTTGGGGTGTTGCAGCCGCTTGGCCTCGTAGAGGCTCTGGCCGCCGGTGAACACCACGTTGGCCCAGCGGAAAAGCTGCTGCTCGCGCTCGCGCAACACCGGCGGGGCGAAGCGGAAGTTGGCCAGTTCGTCCATGCAGTCGTAGACCGCGGCTTTAGGCTCGAGCCCGCGCAAGTAGGGCAAGAACATCGGGCTATACAGCCACATCACGAAGTCGCGAACCCCCAACTCCTCCAGGAAATCCTTTACCAACATGCGGATCAGGCCGCCTACCCGGTCCTCGCTGAGGCCCTCGGGCAGGTGGGGGATGGCCACGTTGACCCCGCCATCCCGGTAGGTCTCCAGGCGGGGGAGCGGTTTGGGCTCGCTTTCGCCGATAAAGATCGGCTCTTCCACAAACACCACCCGGTGGCTCTGGGCGGCGCGGCTCATGAGGTGCTGGGGGCGCTGGTAGACGAAGTTCCAACGGAGATGGGAGAAGCAAACAATATCGTAGGTGCTTTGGGTTTGGCTCATCCGATATTCCTTTCTGGGCACAGGTGGCCGAGGGAGACCCCTGGGGCGTCACCTGGTTTGAGGGGGTTCCTGGGCGGTGTAGATCTGGGGCTCACTACGGTTCAGGAACCGAGCTGACTTGGGGGTGTTGGAAGCAGTTCATCCACCCAGGGGGTGGATGATCCTGTCTTCGCCACGCACTCTAGGATGCCCCCGGCGCTTGACCCCCTCCTGAGTCGAGTCTGAGGGCTGGCTGAATGACGGCCTGAACAGTAAAAAATGGGAGACTGGGCCCAGCCTCCCGCACCTCGAGCGAAGGTTTTCTGGTTTGGTTACATGTTGACTACCAGCCTCGAGGGGGCCGCCACCGGGATGCGGGGGGCGTGCTCTACGGCCTTGGGGCAGCCGTAAAAGGCCCCCTCGCTCTCCAGGAAGCGCGGCATCCGCTCCACGTCCACCACCACGTCCTTGCCGGTGCGCTGGATCACACCCTCGCACTCGAGTTCGGTGAGGCTCAAGCTCACGGTCTCGCGCCGCACCCCCAGCAAGAGCGCCAGGTCGTACTGGGTGAAGGGCATCCGGATATAAAGCCCTTTCCCGGTGGGCTGGCCTTCCTCGAGCGCGTAGAGGTAGAGGATGCGGGCCAGCCGGGCTGGGACCCGGGTGGACTGATTGAGGAAGCGCAGGTTGCTCTCCTCCTCGATCTGGTCGGCCAGTAGGTGCAAGAAGCAGCGGGTCAGCTCGAGTTCGCGCTCCACCAGGTCCTGCACCAGCTCGAAGGGCCACACCGTGATCTCGCCGGGGGCGATCGCCACCACCTCGGGGGCGGTATCGCGGGGGTGGGTGAGGGTCTCCAGACCGATAAAAGACCCCTTGCGCCGCACCGCCATCAGTTGCTCATCGCCGTACTCGGTAAAGCGCATCAGCTTGAACCAGCCCTTGTGTACGTAGGCCACCAACGGCTCGCCCATCGAGCTGGCGATCTCGCCGGTGCGCAGGGTTTTGTGCCGCCCCTGGGCTTTCAGGGTCTCCCGTACGCTCGGCGAGAGGCAGTCCAGCAGGCGGTTGATGTCGAGCGTGTAGGGACTCCAGGTATGCATGGGGATTTGTGCGGCGGGGTTCCAGGAACTATGCGGTTTCATGGGGTTCAGGCTAGGTCGGGCGTCTGACCTCAAACTGACCCGAAGCTGAGGCAGGGCTGAGCCGCGCTTCCTGGCTTTTCCAATCCGCGTGTTAGATTTCTCACCATTTTCCCAGAAATATTTCTCGATCCTACTCGGCAGAGCGGTCGGGCCGGACAGCTAGGGGGTGCGCTCGAGGGCTGCGCACCGCACAAAACGGGCTAAATCCGGGGCGCATTTCTGCGGGGATGGCCCAGTTTTTTCGGGGAGCGGATATGGGACAGATCAAAGACGTGCGTGAACTCGAGGACCCCGCCAAGCTCGAGTTCCAGCGGCGGCAGTGGCGGGCCCAGCGCGTGGCCTGGGGAATCCTGGTCGTGCTGGTGCTGGCGGCACTGTTGGGGCTTTTTGGCCCCGGTGTGCTGAGCGGGGTCGAGACCGCCACCGGGGACGGAGCGCTCCGGGCTGAGTATCACCGCTTCGTGCGCTACGAGGACCCCACTCGGCTGGAACTCCAGGTGCGCCCCACAGGGGGTGAGGAGCTACGGATCTGGCTGAGCCGCGAATACGTGCAGGGCAGCGGCATCCAGCAGGTGGTTCCCCAACCCGAATCGGTCGAGGCGGGGCCGGACCGCTACACCTACGTGTTTCGCCTGGAAAACCCCAGCGGGCCGGTGAGCATCAGCTATGAACTGATGCCCGTGCGGATGGGCCGCCTGGGGGGGCAGGTCGGGCTCGAGGGCAGAGAAGCCGTCCAGGTAGGGCAGTTCGTCTACCCCTAGCGGTCTACCCCTAGCGAAGGGAGAGCGGGCATGGATTCGGTGTTTCGGGCTTTGCTGGTGTACTTATTTTTGTTGGTGCTGCTCAGGCTTTCCGGGAAACGCTCGCTGGCGCAGATCACGACCTTCGACTTCGTGCTGCTCCTGATCATCAGCGAGACCGCCGACACCGCCCTGCTGGGTCGGAACAACTCGTCCACCCACGCCTTCTTGCTGATCACGACCCTGGTGATCACCGACATCGGCCTGTCGCTCTTGAAACAGCGCTTCCCGCTGCTGGAGCGCCTGGTGGACGACGTGCCGCTGATCGTGGTGCAGGACGGAAAACCGCTCAAAGACCGGATGAGCAAGGCCCGGGTGGACGAGGACGACGTGCTCTCGGCGGCCCGCGAACTTCAGGGCCTCGAGCGCCTGGACCAGATCAAGTACGCCGTAGTGGAACGCTCCGGGGGGATCTCGATCATCCCCAAGGAGAAATGAGGGAAGTAGCGATACGCCGGACAATTCCCTCTGGGAAGCAGATAGCTGACCGATAAGCACGGCCTACTCGGCATCTCTAATGTGAAGTGTTTCCTAATAATCAATCGTGGAGAGGAACGTGGAGAGGAATTAATACAAAACCGCTTCCCAGATGCAAGGACTCAGCCCTGGCTCAGCTCGAGGTAAGCCTCACTATCTAGGATTGAGACCGAAAAGTCCGGTTTTGACCCGCAAGGAGGAGCCATGATCGCCAAACGCCGCAAAGCCCGTCCGCCCGACCCACCCGGGCAACCGCCGAAGGATTCGCCCGAGCCCGCGCGCCCTCCCCGCCCCGACGCCCCCGGCCCCCACCGCCCCCAGCCGCTGCATAAACCCCCTGCCGCTCGGCCCGGCCCCGAGATCCAAGACCCTCCGGCTCCTCACGAGCCGCCCAAGGGGCGGACCCCGCGCGAGGGTGGGCTGTTAGGGGACTAACAGCGGTGGAAAGCCGCAGTTTTTACGGTAAGGACCGGAGCCAGGAACTCCGCAAGAGGAGGAATCATGCAAAGTTTGCAAGAGCTGTATCTGGATGAACTCCGGGACGCCTACGACGCCGAGCGCCAGCTCACCCAAGCCCTGCCCAAGATGATGGAGGCGGCTTCCTCGCCCGAGCTGCGGCAAGCTTTCGAGCTGCACTTGCAGCAGACCGAGGAGCAGTGCCGCCGTCTCGAGCAGATCTTCGAGCGCATGGGCGAGAGCCCCGAGGGCGAGCCCTGCGAGGCCATGCAGGGGTTGATCGAGGAGGGTCAGCAACTCCTGGAGAAGCGTGACCAGGCCGACCCCGAGGTGTTGGACGCGGCCCTCATAGCGGCGGGCAACAAGGTCGAGCACTACGAGATCGCCAGCTACGGTACGCTGTGCACCTATGCCGAGATGCTCGGTGACGACGAGGCCAAGCGCCTCTTGGGCCAGACCCTGGAGGAAGAGAAGATGGCCGACAAAAAGCTCACCGCGCTGGCCGAACGCAAGATCAACCGCCGGGCCGCCGAGGGCTAGCGGCTCGAGCCCGAAAGCCCGGCACTGGCCGGGCTTTTTTACTTTTCGCCCGGACCCGGGGTGGCTTGGTGCATCCACCCTGGGGTCTCCCGTCGAGGGCAAGTTGTATGAAATCCAAGTTCTCGAATCGAGCGAAACGGCTGTGCCCGGCGGCTTTCCAAACGGCTGAGCTTGTTAGACCACGCACAACACGCGCCCCTCCCAGGGCCTAACCTCGAGCCCAAGGAGACCCCAATGGCAGAGCGTGATGCGCAGCGTTCAACCGAGGCGCCGAATCCCCAGAACTTGGACCGGGATAGCTCCCCCGACGATTTCGAGCGCGAGAACCCCCCGCTGCCTACCCGCGGGACGGTGGGGGAGGTCAACGAATCGCTCGAGGACACCTACCCCATGACCTCTCCCAAGGGCGACCCCCAGGAAGTAGACCTGAACCTCGACCCCATGCAGCCGGAAGACGAGGACCAGGACCCGGTGGGGAGGAACCCCGACGAGGAAGCCTAGGGCTCGAGGTCGGCAGGGCTAAAGGTCAGCACCGGATGGCCGGTGAAATAAAGGAGGAAGGAATGGCAGAGGAGAAAAAAGGCGGACGGGGTTCCAACCTGACCCAAGAAGACCGGGCCAAAGGAGGCCGTCACTCTCACGGCGGGCGTAGCGACAGCGATAGCGATAAGGGTCGTCAGGGACAGCACAATGTGAGCGAGGAAGGCCGCGAGCGGATGTCCGAGAGCGGGGAAAAGGGCGGCTCCAAATAGCCGGACTCGAGTAAAATCCTGACCACTCCGTGTCTGACCAAAAAAGTCCCCACATCGGGGGCTTTTTCCCTGCCGGGGCTCACTCGCCGTCCGGGCTTTTGGAGGCCCGGTTGATCTTGAGGGCCTCCTGGGGTGCTGGGGAGGCTCGAGCTGAGCCCGCCAGCACCCGCAACACGATAAATTGAGCAAGGTGGTCCCCACCGCCAGCACGTAGCGCTCCATCCCTACCGCGATTCCCACCGCCGTGGCCAAGAGCGAGGCCGCGGTGGTGAGGCCCTGGACGGTGTAGCCGCCTGAGATGAAGATGGTGCCAGCTCCCAGAAAGCTGATCCCGGTGGTGACCACCGAGAGCACTCGGGTGCTATCCACCTGGACCCCCCGCGTGTCCCCGGCGTAGCGGGTCATCATCACCTCGCCGAGCAGCACGAACATGGCCGCGCTCACCCCCACCAGCATGTAGGCGTATTTGCGGAAGGCCCGCAGGATGTGGGCCTCGAGGTCATAGGAGCGCCCGGCCACCAGGCGCGACAGGCTGGTCTCGAGGCTGTAATGGGCCTGGGCCGTACCCCGGAAGGCCAGGTTCAGGCGGTACCGGGCGATCTGGGGGTTCCAGGAGCCCTGGTAGGGCGCCTCCAGGAGTTCGGACCAGCTCGAGACCTTGAGGGCGTCGGGGGTTTCCCGGGCCACGCTCGGCTCCCCCTCACAACCGGTCCAGCCGCCCACCGTCCACCACCAAGGCCGCCCCCTGCACGAAGCGGGCCTCGGAGGAGGCCAGAAAGGCGATGGCGGTAGCGATGTCCTCGGGCTTCCCCACCACGTTAGGGTCCACCCGCTCCACCCCCGCCTTCACGTTGGGGTTCTCCCACAGCATGGGGGTGTCTACCGCGCCGGGCAGCACCGCGTTGACCCGGATGCCGCGGGGTTTGCCCTCGATGGCCGCCGAGCGGGTCAGCGAGACCAAAGCCGCCTTGGCCGCCGCGTAGGGGGCCACCATCGGCTCGGTCTCGAGGGCGTGGATGCTCGAGACGTTGACCACCGCCCCGCCTGACTTCATGTGCTGGAAGGCCTCGCGGATGAAGAAGAAAGCCCCCAGCAGGTCCACCCCCAGCACCCGCCGCCAGTCCTCGGCAGCCAGCTCGATCAGCGGTTTGAAGGTCATCAGCCCGGCGTTGTTCACCACCACGTCCAGCCGCTGGAAGCGCTCGAGGGTCCCGGCCACGCAGGCCGTCACCTGGGACTCATCGGAGACGTCGCAGGAGGCGGCCCAGACCTCGGGAGCCCCGGCCTGTTTGACCGCCTCGGCGGCCTTCTGTGCGGCGTCCGTGTCGCGGTCGGCGATCACCACCCGAGCCCCCTCCTCGCCAAAGCGCCGGGCAGCAGCCAGCCCGATCCCGCTGGCCGCCCCGCTCACGATCACCACCTGGTTCTCGAAGCGGCTCACGAGCCCCCCTGGGAAGAATGCGGATCGGAAGGGGCCGCTTCATAGGCCTGGTTGCGCTCGCGGGCTTGGCGGCTCAGGCTGCGGGCCGCCCCTTCGTCTTGTTCGCTGGGCCGGAACACCGGCAGGGTCAGGGCGATGCTCTGAGTGGGCAGCACCTCGCGCCACTGCCGGATGAGTT
This sequence comes from Meiothermus sp., assembly GCA_035760705.1. Lineage (GTDB taxonomy): Bacteria > Deinococcota > Deinococci > Deinococcales > Thermaceae > Allomeiothermus. The sequence goes on from DASTSL010000128.1 coordinate 27,362, forward strand.
CCTTGTAGGCCGCCCCCACCGGGCGGATTTTGCGGTCCAGGTCGTAGAGCCCCAGCGGGTTGACGTGGCCGTTGTCCTCGCGCAGGGCGGTGTCCCAGTCCACCTGGTCGGTGAGGGAGTACCAGGTAAAGCCCACGATGGGCAGCCCGTCATTGCGCACCTGCAGCACGTTGGCCCACTCCTTGCGCAGCCAGCGCACGGCCTCGTCCCCCTCAGGTCCTTGGTTGAGGTTGGTCTCGGTGTGCATCACCGGCAGGCCATAGCGAGTGTAATACTGCCGGGTGATGGTGGCGTAGCCGAAGATTTCCCCGCTGGGGCGGGTCTGCCCGTTGGGCGAGACCAGGTGCTCGTTGGTCACGTAGTAGTCGTTCCCCATGATGCAGTGGTGTTTGAAACGCTGGCCCAGAAAGAAGTGGTACTCCTCGCGGGTGAGGCCGTTATCGGTCAGGTACTCGTACATGTCGGAGTTCACCCGGCGGCCATAGTTGAGGTCGAGCGAGAGGAAACGCACCTCGTTCAGGCGTTCCGCCGGGCCGATGGCCTGGGGGTTCTCGGCGTGGAAGTACTCGCTGGACTCACTCTGCACGAAGATGGCATCGGGGCGGACCTGGAGGATCGCCTCCATGGCCAGCACGTTGGCCCGCACGATGTGTTTGAGGGCGTTGACGAAAGCCCGGTCGCTCCTCAAGCCCTCATTCCACCAGCCGTAGCGGGCCGAGAACAAGGCGCAGACGAACATCTCGTTGACTGGGGTGTAAAGCTGCACCCAGGGGAAGCGGGTGGCGAAGGCCTTGGCGTACTGGGCGAACAGCTCGGGAAAATCGGGGTTTTGAAAGTCACCGATCCACTCCGGCAGGCCAAAGTGGCAGAGGTCGGTGATGGGCAGGATGTCTCGCCGCTTGAGTTCGGCGAAGGTCTCGTCGGCGAAGTCCCAGTCGTACTTTCCCGGGCCGACCCAGGTGCGGTGCAGCGGCGGACCGTAGCGCAACTGGCGCACCCCCAGATCTTGCACGCAGTCGAAATCCTGGCGCCAGTGGCGGTAGTGCCCGCATTTCTCCATCTCGTCCACCCGCCGCCCGTTCACCTTGGGCGCGCTGTTTTCGATACCGGTGGCGAACATGAAGTAGGTGATCATCTCACTTCCCCCAGGTGGTGAAGAGACCGATGGCGGCCAGCGCCATGGCCAGGGTGGCCAGCCAGCCCAGGATCTTGAGCCGAGGCGAGAGCGTAAACTCGCCCATCACCTGGGGGCTCGAGGTCAGCAGCATCATCAGCACCATCACCGGCACCGCCACCAGCCCGTTGATCACCGCCGCCCAGATCAAAGCCTCGATGGGGTTGATGGGGGTGAAGTTGATCGCCAGCCCGACCAAGGTGGCCAGGGCGATGATGCCGTAAAAACCCCGGGCCTTGAGCGGTTTGCGCTCGAGGCCGGTGGGCCAGCGCAAGGCTTCGCCCAGCCCGTAGGCGGCGGAACCGGCCAGCACCGGCACCGCCAAGAGCCCGGTTCCGATCACGCCCGCCGCGAAGAGAAATTTGGCGAAAGGCCCGGCCACCGGCTCGAGCGCCGCCGCGGCCTCGGCAGCCGAGCGGATCTCGGTCTTCCCGGCGGCGTGCAGGGTTGCGGCGGTGGTGAGCATGATGAACCAGGCGATCAGGTTGGAGACCCCCATGCCCAAGTAGGTGTCGGCCTTGATCCGCCAGAACTGCGCCGGGGCCTGCTGCGGGGCGTGTTTGAGGGGCTGATCGGCGGGCTCTTTGCGCAACTCCTCGACCTCGGTGGAGGCCTGCCAGAAGAACAGGTAGGGGCTGATGGTGGTCCCCAGCACCGCCACGATCATGGCCAGATAGCCGGGGTCCCAGCGCAGCGAAGGCAGCACTGCGTTTTTGAGGGCTTCTCCCCAAGGAACCTGCACGGTGAAGGCCGCTACCACGTAGATGAACAGCGCCAGGGTGAGCCACTTGAGAAACCCCGCGTAGCGGTGGTAGGGCACGAAGACCTCCAAGGTCAGCGAGACGAAGGCGAAGACCGCGGTGTAAAGCAGCGCCGGACCGCCCAGCAAGAGCTTGGCCGCCGCGCCCATCGCGCCCAGGTCGGCCCCGATGTTGATGATGTTGGCGACGAGCAAGAGCCCCACCACCGGGTATAAGAGCCAGGGGGGGTAGAAGCGGCGCAGGTTCCCGGCGATCCCCCGCCCGGTCACCCGCCCGATCCGGGCCGCGATCTCCTGGATGGCCCCCATCAGCGGGTAGGTGAAGAGCAGGGTCCACAAGAGCCCGTAGCCGAACGCCGCCCCGGCTTGCGAGTAGGTGGCGATCCCGCTGGGGTCATCGTCGGAGGCCCCGGTGACTAGACCCGGCCCCAGGGCTTTGAGGACGTTGCGTTCTTGGGGGGAGCTGCGCTCCCCGGTTTCCTCGGCTTCTGCTTGTTGGGTCGCCATAAGATTTCAGCCGAGGTGAGGTCCACCCTTCGACTCCCTCGGGTTCGAATGCAGCCTGAACCTGCTTACTGAAAGCGGATTGAAAGGCGGCTGAGTTGGGGCTGAAAAGACAGGCCCGCTTTCCAGCAGTAGATGCTCAATCTCGAGGAGCCAGGTTCGGGCTCCTCAGGTGTAAGCGAACTAACACGCCCCTGACAGACTCGCCGCAAGATATAGCTCGTAGAGCATTTTTAGCACAATTCTGGGATGCTATAAGGCGGGCTCATCCCGGGGTGAGCCCGCGGTCGAAACCCAACCAGGAAGGCGAGGTGGCAGGATGTTGATGCGGGGTGTGCGGCCTCCGGTGTTTAAGGTCAGGGATTGCCAGGGCCGGTGGTTGGACCTGTGGGAGCATCTGGGCTTCAAGCGGATGCTGATCGTATTCGAGCCGGACCTCAACTACCTCAGGCGGGCCCGGGCTCACCTGGGTAGCCTGGCCGAGCAGGACTGGTTGGTGATCTTGGTGGTTTCACCGGGAAACCCCCTGGCTGCCGAGGGAGCGGTCAGGGAGGGGTTGTGTGTGCTAGTAGACCACGACGGTACTTTGCAGCTGCGCTACCAGGCCGAGCCGGGAACCAGCTACGTGGTCGAGAAGAATGGCCGCATCAAGCAGATCTGGTCCTCACCGCCCACCCCGGCGGACATCCTCGAGCGCCTCCAAGCGGCTCCGCCCACCAGCAGGGCCGCGGCCCCGGCAGGCCATAGCGCTTAGCCAGGGCTTGGCGTTCTAGAGGGATCCTGAAGGAAAATCTTCCGTAGCTAGCTTGCCCGCCCCCTACGCTCCCCAGCAGGCTGCCGAGATGGGTGGCCTGTTGGCTTGGGTTGTGGCCCTTTGTCACCGCACGGCTCTTATGCAGAGCGCTGGAGGAACGCGAACACGTGGCCTTCCGGATCCTGCACCGCCAAACCTTGCTCATCGCGCAGATAGGGGAGGCCGGCGGCTTTGACCCTGGCCTCGAGCGGCTCGAGGTCGGCGTAAAAGCAAACCGTGGCGTGCTCCCCGCCCAGCATGTCGGCCAGCCCCACCTGGGGGTCCCAGCAGTAGAGCCAGCGCCGGGGGGTGAAGTGCCCGTCCTTTCGGGCTCAGGCCCCAGCACGAACTGGGCGAAAGCCCGCTCCTTCATCTCCTCCACGAAGACAAAGCCGTAAGCCTCCACCAGCCGCCGCTTCATCGCGGCGAAATCCTGGAAGGTCAGCGCCACCTCGCGCAGACCCACCACCGGCAGGGGGCTTACCGGGGGGAACGGCGGGGAAACGCGGATCGGTGGGGTCGGTAGCGACTTCGCGCAGCTCGAGCCCGTGTCCGAACGGATCGAAAAAATACAGCCCAAGGTCAGGTTCGGCCCCGGCTTGGGCCAGGTTGATCTCCCGGTAGGCGATCCCCGCTGCCCGCAAGCAGGCTTGGGCTCGTTCCCGCTGGCCTTTGGGAATTTGCAGGGCGAAGTGGACGTGGGTGCCGCCCGCCGCCCCGGGCCCCCAGCCTTCCCAAGCGGGGGTCGTTGGGCTGCCGGGTGATGGGTTTCCATAGGCTCAGGCTCTGGCCGGAGGGCAAAGCGAACTCGGCCACCCCCCTGTCCCTCGGCGTAGCGGGTGAATGGGAAGCCGAACAGGCTTTGGTAGAACAGGACGGCCCGCTCGAGGTTCGTCACCTCCAGGCTCAGCCCGGCCAGGTCGTGGATCACCCGTCCTCCTCCCGCACGATCTCCGCCTGCAACTCGCGGAGCGGGTGGGTAGCTTGCGGGGCGTCCTCGAACCGGGCGCAGATCTCGGGGTAGCGCTCCCTCCAGCGCTGCCAGCCCTCGGCTCCGTACACGCTTTTGGCCTCCGGCGCGAAGAGCATGGCAGCTTCTTCCTCGAGGTCGGGGAAGGGACAGGGGGTGACCTGGATCCGCAGGTAGGCCGGATGCTCGTTCCACTCGATCAGCCGTCCGCTGCCGCCCCAGGGGTCGTCGCAGGCCCACACCACCCGCTGTAGGCCCAGCATCCCAATGGCTCCCCCGCACATCAAACAGGGCTCGAGCGAGGTGTAGAGGGTCCAACCGTGGGGGTCTTGGATCTTGCCGATCTTGAAAAACGCCACCATCTCGGCGTGGGCCAGCCCGGAGCTGCCGATCTCCTGGGGCTCCTCCGGCCAGGGTAAGGAGGAGCGGTTATAGCCCTCGGAAAGCACCTTTCCCGCCGCATCCACGATCACGCAGCCGATGGGGCTCGAGCCCGCCCGCACCGCTTCACGGGCCAGCTCGAGGGTTCGCCGCAATATCCGCCGGTCGAACTCGTCAGATGGGGCCGATGGAGCCATTCCTGCAAAGTAAACCTCCCGGCTGAGGTTGGCCTGAAGAAGGGGCCTAGAGCGCGGGTCTGCGAGCGCACTCAGCCAAAGTTCAGAAATACCACAGGATACGGTCAGTTGCCCTTTCTACCGTGGCTTCTGGAGGGGAAGAGTATGTACAAAGCCGAAGCCAGCATCAGTGTGCCTGCTGACCAACAGCGGGTTTGGGACTATATCTCCAACTACGAAAACTTCGACCAGTTCATGTCCCACGTGGAGAAGGTGGAGATGGAGGATAGCCGCACCTCGGTGTGGCGCTTGCGCGGGCCGCTAGGCATCCCGGTCACCTGGAAGGCCGTGACCACCACCATGGAGCCCCCCCGTCACCTGGGTTGGCAGAGCCTGGAGGGCTCGCTCAAGACCCACGGTTACATCCAGGTCATGCCAGAGGGGAGCGGCTCGAGGGTCACCGTGCACGTCGAATACACCCCGCCCGGTGGCGCGGTGGGAGAGGCTTTCGCCAGCCTATTCAAAGACCCCCAGAAAATGCTCGAGCAGGACCTGGAAAAGCTCGGGGAGATCATCTCCGGCTGGCCCACCGAGGCCTCGCCTGGCCCCTCGGTACGCAACACCCGCCACGGCAGCTAGGACTAGGGCGGCTCGGCTCAGGGTCGAGCCACCCAGAAAGTTGAGGCATGGGGGTTCCCATGCCTCCTTTGTATTGGCTGCCCAACCTGAGCCGAGGAAACCAACCGGGGCACGGTCATGGAGTTCATCGATTGGGTACTGCTGAGCGGGGTTTTGCTGCTGGGTCTGGCACTGGGGTCGGCCTATGTCCGCACGCTGCCGGTGAGCAATGCGCTGGTCTATCTGCTGGTGGGGGTAGCCCTCGGCCCCCTGGGGTTGGGGCTGCTCGAGGCCGATGTGCTGGCCGACGCGCACTGGCTGGAGCGGCTTGCCGAGGTGGTGGTCATCGTCTCGCTCTTTGTGGGTGGGCTCAAGCTGCGTCTCCCGCTGGGGGACCCGGCCTGGCGGGCGGCCTTCTGGCTGGCCGGGCCGGTGATGCTGCTCTGCATCCTGGGGGTGGCGGTCTTCGCCCACTTCTTCCTGGGTCTCACGCCCGCCGCGGCGCTCTTGCTGGGGGCGGTGCTGGCCCCCACCGATCCGGTGTTGGCCACCGCGGTGGCGGTTCCCGACGCTAAGGATAAAGACCGGTTGCGCTACGCCCTCTCCGGCGAGGCCGGGCTCAACGACGGCACGGCCTTCCCTTTCGTGGTGCTGGCCCTCCTGTGGATCGAGCAGGGGGGTGGATGGGGGCCTTGGGTGGGGGGGTGGGCGCTCGAGCGGCTGTTGTGGGCGGTCCCGGCGGGGCTCGGGCTGGGGTTCGCGCTAGGGTTCGGGTTGGGGCGGCTGGCCATCCGGGCGCGCCAGCACACCCGCGACCCGGCCACCTCGAGCGACCTCCTGCTGCTGGCCCTGATCGCCCTCTCCTACGCGCTGGCGGAGTTCGCCCAGGCCTGGGGGTTTTTGGCGGTGTTCGCCGCCGGGGTGGGGCTGCGCCGGGCCGAGGTGCGTACCGTACGAGACCACCCGGTGCCCCGCTCGCTGAGCGAACCGGCTCCGCCCTTGCACCCCGAGGAGACCCCGGCAGAGGCGCTGCTCGAGCGCGAGGTCAGCGCCGAGGCGTTGGCCCACCCCACCATCGCCACGGGGGCGGTGGTGCGCGACGTGCTCAGCTTTGGCGAGGTGCTCGAGCGGCTGATGGCCCTGGTCAGCGTGGTGCTCACCGGGGTGCTGGTCAGCCTGGCCTGGGACTGGCGGGGGGTAGCGCTGGCGGCAATGCTCTTTTGCCTGATCCGCCCGCTGGCGGTGGCGATCTGCCTGAGCCGCACCCCCACCACCCGGCTCCAGCGGGGCCTGATCGCCTGGTTCGGCATCCGCGGGGTGGGGAGCCTCTACTACCTGACCTACGCGGTGGGCGAGGGTCTGGGTCGTGGTCGCGCCGAGGACGTGAGCGGGATCGCACTCACGGTGGTGGCCCTCAGCGTCTTGCTCCACGGCAGCAGCGTCACCCCCTTGCTGGGGTATTACGAGCGGGGCCTCGAGCAGGCCGAGCGCTAAGCGGGGTAACTAGGCCCGTGGGGTAGCGAGATCGTGAACCTGGGAGTTCACGCCGCGCTTCCTCTCTCAGCCGGGACTCAGAACTCGATCAGGGCGGTTTCAGCGCTCTCGGTGAGGCTTGGTTCACGAGGAGTGCCCATGAACGAAGCCAACCACGTATTCCAGATGCCCGCAAACCCGGTGCAATCGGCATTGCACGAGGCGTATGTCGCGCTGCACGAAAGCGGAGAGGCTGAGCGGGGTGAGGCGCTGTCATTCGAACCCCCCGATTCCAGCCTGCCCGAGCCCGAGCGGCGGCGGCAACTGGCCCGGGCCCTGTCGCAGCAGATCGCCGGAAGCGTCCGGCTCCAGACCCGGACCCAGCGGCTCTGCGTCTTGCTGCACAGCCTGCTGGGCCAGCCCGAGGGGCGGGCGTTCGAGCGGCTGGTGCGGGTGCTCGAGGTGCTCGGCAAGCGGCGCAAGGTCGAGCTGGAGAAGCTGGTGCAGCAGATGAGCCTGCTCTTGGGCCCGACCTTCGTGCCGGTGCTCAGGGAGCCGGACCTGAACCCCACCGTTCCCTCGTCCCACCCGCTAGCCCTGCTGGGCGAGGCCCAGAATCTGTTCAGCGAGTACAAGGATCAACAGAAGGTGGTGCAGTGCAGCGCCTGGCAGACCGAGGCCCACGCCGCGGGCGAGATCGCCAAGTGGCTGCACGAGTGCTGCCAGCGGCTCCAGCAGGACACCTACTTCCTCGAGTCCGCCCTGAGCAAGACCCGTGCCGCGCTCAAAGCCGAGCAAAAAGTCCGGGCGACCTACTGACCGCCCGGATCCCTCCCCGCCGCTGATTGCTCAGCGGCGGGCTTTTTTGGCGGCAGCCTTGCTGCTTTCCTTGTGGACTTCGGCCTTGGCCCGGTCAACCACGGCCTTGCCCTTCTCGACCGCCTTCTCCACCGGGTTATCGCTGGTGTCGGCCTTGATCTCGTGCCCCTCGGCCCGCGCCCGGTCGGCGACCTCGTTGACCTTGGAGCGCACGGCTTTCACGGCTTCCTTGAACCTTTTCTCCATGGCTTCCCTCCAGCCTCTAACTTAGAAACTTTTTTTGAAACCTGGCTGTAACGTACCTGAGTTCAAGCTGACTTCGGCGGTTCTGGCCGAGGGGGGCTGGGCGGGGTGGCCCTCGAGCCGCGCCGGTGGGCGTAGACCTGGGTGAATTCGGCCCCCAGCAGAACGATCTGTGCCGAGTAGTAAATCCACAGGAGCAGGATCACCAGCGACCCCGCCGCCCCATACACCGAGGCGGTGGCGCTGTTGCCGAGATAGAAGCCGATAGCGAAGCGGCCTAGGTTGAAGAGAAGCGCGGTGACGATGGCCCCGATCCACACGTCCCGCCAGGCGATCACCGTATCGGGCAGGAATTTGTAGATCAGGGCGAACAGCAGGGTGATGACCCCCAGTGAGACCACGAAGTCCAGCCCACGCCACAACCAGCCCGTCCCTAACGCTCCCATCACGCTGCTGCTGAGCGCGCTCAGCAGCGCGTTGGCTACCAGCGAGACCAGGATCAAGAACCCCACCGCCAGGATCATACCGAAAGAGATCAGCCGCAGCCGGATTTGCTGCCAGAAGCTCAGGGCTCGAGGCTTCACCTCCCAGATCAGGTTCAAGGTCTGCTGGAGGTGCAAAAAGACCCCGGTGGCCCCCACGAACAAGGTCACCAGGCCCACTACCGTGGCCACCACCCCGGTGCCCCGTTTGTTGGCGGCCTCGAGCATGTTGCTGATGAAGTCGGCCCCCTCCGGCCCCAACAGTTTGCGCAATTCCTCTATGATGTAGCGCCGGGCTTCGCCCTGGTCGTAGATGAGCCCCAGCACGGCGAGCACGATCACCAAGAGCGGGGCCAGCGAGAACACCGTGAAGTAAGCCAGCGCCGCGGCCTGGACGGGAATGTTGTCGCTGCGCCAGTCTTGCAGGGTCTGCCGGATCAGGCTCCACATCGCTCAACTCCCGGGCATCGACCTAGCCGATTGGGGGCCAGGGGGATGGGGTCCGCCGCCCGAGGTCTTGGCGAGCCGCCGTTGCCCGAACGGGCACAACTCGAGCACCACGCACGTTTACAGGCCGGGTCATGAAAATAGCAACAGCGCTTGCCGTGCAGCATGAAAACTTCGTGGTGGTCGTAGACCTGCTGGGCGCTCCAGTTCTGGGACAGGAACTGCTCGAGCAAGCTGTGAGCCGGGCCGACCGGGGTTCCTTCGGGGAGGAGCCCCAGCCGCAGGGCGACCCGGTGGTGGCTATCCACCGGCAAAGCCGGCATCCGCAGCCGGCTAAAGAGCAGGGTCGCGGCGCTGGTCTTGGGGTCTACCCCACTCAACCGCTCGAGCCAGTGCCGGGCTTGGGGAATTGTCATCTGGCCCAGAAAGTCCAGCTCGAGCTTTCTTACCCGCCGGGTGATCTCGCGCAGCATGGCTTGGATCCGGGGGGCTTTCTGCTCCGGCCAGGTGACCCCCTGGATGGCCTCCTGCACCGCTTCGACCGGAGCGTTCTGCACTGCTTCCCAGGTGCCAAAGCGCTCCAGCGGCGCCCTAAAAGCCCGCCCGGTATGGTGGTTTTTGCTGCGGTGTGAGAGCAGGTTGCCCACCAGTTGGCTTAAGGGGTCATGGTCGCTAAAAAAGGGAATCGGGCGTTTGTACCCCGCGCATAGCCTGCGGTGAACCTCCAGGGCCTTGGCGGCCAGCGCTTCGGTGTGGGCTTCCCTCAGCAGCAAAGCCATGGTGACTCTAGAAAACCCCCTCAGCCTGAGGGACTGCTGACCCTTACTTGAATAACCCCTCCGGAAAGTTTACAGCGCTCCACGTCGATCCCCGATCTCGGCGCACCAACGGAGCGAGGCCACCTTCGACTCAGTTTGACCTCAGGAAAATTACAGCCGGGACTCAGCCAGCCTCAACAGGCTTAGACAGAAGTAAGGCTGGCACCGATCCCTGTGTGATTCCGCGGAACCGTGCCCCTGGGCTGTGCCCCCAGGGGCACCCCCTTCAAAGATGATGAGGACCCAAGCCAAACCCGATCTTTCGAGCCCCGCGTGGTGGGTGACGGGGTTGTGGGTGTTGCGGTTGCTGCATTTAATGGCTCGTCCGGCCCGCTCCGAGGGCAGGGGACCGACCGGTTGGTGAGGGAGCGGGTGAACCCCTGGGAGGCCTACCGCGAGCGGCTCGAGACCCTGCATAGCTTGGGTCTCAACCTCGACCTCGAGCGCCATCACGCGTACACCGCCGAGGCCGGGTGGAACATCGACCACTACCAGGCCGAACTGCCCCCTGAGCCGCCGGGGGAGCCGGTGGAGAGGGGCTCGTTCCAGGCCGCGCAGGCCATCCTGCGCGACTACCGCTTCCCCCCGCCGGACCTCATCGTGGGCATCTTCCGGCCCCACGACCCGCTCGAGCGGCGTGAGATGCTGCTCAAAGCCCGGTTTTTAGGCCTCCTCTTTTATTTCGGGGTGCGGGTGGGCGGGGTGGTGGACTCCATCCGCGATGGCAAACAGGGCCTCGAGCGGGTGTGGGGCTACGACTATGCCACGCTCGAGGGCTATTTCGAACGCGCTCAGATCGAGTTCACGGTGGTCAAAAACCTGCACGGCGGCCAGGTCTGTTTTCGCATCGACTCGTTCGCGCGCACCGGGATGATCCGCAACCCCTTCTACTGGCTGGGTTTTCGCGTCTTTGCCCGCCGCCTGCAACGCCGCTTTGCTCAACAGTCCATGCAGCGGATGCAGCGCTTGGTTCAAGAAGCGTTGGCCGGGCGGGAAAGGCCGGGAAGCTGGGCGTTGAAGCCCGAAACGGCGGAAGCGGTCTTCACTAAGGATCTCCCCAGAGACGGGAGGGGTGGCTGAGGAGGCCGCGCTGCTGCAAAGCCCGAACCCCCACCCTTCTATGGGGCGCACTTAGAGGGGGGCTTCCTCGGGCTCCTCCCAAAGCTTGCGCTCGATCTCGGCGTTCTCCTGGTGCAGCTTGAGGATCTGCTCGTTGCCCTGCGCCCCTTTCTTCTCGATGAGGCGGGCGGTGGCGGCCTCGAGGTAGCTGAGCCGCAACAGTTCGGCGGCAGTCATGCCGTCACGGGTATTTTTGACCCGGCGCTTCTTGCGGAAATCGGCGGAGTTCATCTTGAGCACGCTGCGGTTGGAGAGCGAACTCACCTGTTGGAAGATGTTGCCCTGACCGCCGTGCTTGGCCACGGTGGACATGAAGCGTTTGCGCGACTCGATGCTCTCGAGCCGAGCCGAGAGCCAGCGGCGGTGCTCCGCCGAGGGGCTGCGCTCGGCGATCTCGGCGGCGAGCCCGACATCGCCCTCCAGGTAGCGGCGGAAGAGGTCGCGGGCCTTGACCCGGAAGCGCCGAGCCTCCGGGGTCTCCAGCGCGAAAGCGAGCTGGGCGAACTCGGCGTGGGAGAAGGCCGGTTCGCGCCCCTCGCCAAAATCGTAGTGGCTCACCTCCAGGCCGTGCTCGCGCACCAGCAGGTCGAGCTGTTTGAGTTCGGGCCGTAGGCCGAGCGCCGCCAGGCTGTCGAGGGCGCTCAGGCGACCGTCTGAGCTGGTGCGGACGTTGGCCTTGCCCAGCCGGGTGGTGCTCGTGGGTTTTTTGGCAAACGTACTCTTCACGAAATCATTATGCCAAATTATGATTAAAACATAATAAGCCATTTCACCATCGGCTCGAGGATCTATTTAGCGCCTTCCCTAGGGGCTTCAGCACCCACTCATATAAACCCCAGCCAAGGCTCAGCCCGGCATCAGCGTAACTGTTTATTGCTATGGGGGAGGTGGGTTATGGCAGATAAAATGCAAGAAACCGGAAACCGTGTTGAAGATAAGGCCGCCGAGATGAAAGCGACCGCCGAGGGCGCGGTGGAGCGGGTCAAGAGCGAGGCCCGGCAGGCCCTGGACGAGTCCGGAGCCACCAGCGACATGCAGGCCCTCAAGGACGACCTGCGCTCGTTGCGCTCCGACGTGAGCAACCTGATGGAAAGCCTCAAGGGAGCGGCCTCTTCCAAGGCCAAAGAACTCGGCAGCACCCTTAAGGAAACCAGCGGCCAGCTCAGCACCCAGGTCAAGGACGTGTGGGGCACCGCCCGGGAAAAGGGTGGAGAGGTGGCCTCGGACCTCGAGACCCGCATCCAAGAACGCCCCCTGATGAGCGTGCTGGTGGCCTTCGGGGTGGGTCTGGTGCTCTCGCGGATCCTGAACCGGCGGTAAACCATGTCCGCGTTGGCCGATGTGGTCATCGGGGTCGTTGAGCTGGTCGAAGCCGAGGCCCGTAAGCTCCGCACCAGCGTCAAGGGTCTGGTGCTCTCGATCGTCCTGATCCTGGCGGCGGGCCTCCTGATCCTGGGTGCAGTGGGTTGGCTGGTGGCGGCAGCGTATCTCCAGCTTTTGACCTGGCTGCCCCCTGCCGGGGCCGCCGCGGTGATCGGGGTGGTGATCCTGCTTGTAGCCGGAGGAATCCTGTGGTACGCGATGCGTCCCAAATGAACGCGAAGGCCCACCTGAGCCCCGATCAAGAGGTCGAGGCCGCCAAAGAGCGGCTGAGGGCGGCCCTCCAGCGGGTGGGCGAGGAACTGGGCCAGACTGCCGATCAACTCCAGAGCAAGGTCTTCGAGACCGCCGACGGGCTCAAAGACCGGGTGCAGGGCACGGTGGACCACCTGCAAGCCCAGGTGACCAGCATCCCCCAAGAGGTCGGTGCCCAGCTCAGCGGGGCGGTACACAAGCCGATGGAGGCCGTGCGCGAGCGCCCGCTCGAGTCGGTCGGGGTGGCCCTCTTGGCGGGCCTCATCGCCGGGCAGCTTTTGGGCGGGGCGGCAAGCCGGTCGGGGGCCAAGTCCGCTGCTCCGGGTTACGGCTACGGGGAGGCTTACGGGGAAGCCACCGGGTATGCGCCGACCCCCACCACCCCACAGCCTGCCGGGTCAAATTCGCAGTCGGGGCTCGGCGGATGGCTCGAGGCCTTGGGCCTAGGCGCCCTAGGTAAGACCGTCATGGATGTTATCCGGGAAGAATATCTGACCCCGGAAAACGTCCGATACTGGGTGAATGGATTACTCTCCCGCCGCAAGCCCTGAGGTAAGGTCATGACGGTGCGCATTCTGGCCGCCGTGGCGCTCGCCGCAACCTTGGTCATCAACTTTTTAGCCAACGCCCTGCCCATCGCCGGGCGCACCACCGGGGAGGTCTCCGACAGCTTCCCGGTGCTTTTCGTGCCCGCCGGGTATGTGTTCGCCATTTGGGGCCTGATCTACCTGGGGCTGATCGCCTTCGTGGTCTACCAATTCCACCCCGCTATCGTGGCGAAACCACGCCACCTCGCTTCACAGACTACTTCTGGGGCGACCTACGATTATCCCCGCCTCAACTTGTGGCTCATCCTGAGCTGTCTTTTCAACAGCTTGTGGATCTTCGCCTGGCATTACGGCTATTACGGGGTCACGCTGCTCTTGATGCTGGGTCTGCTGGTGAGCCTGATCGCCATCTACCAGGAACTCGGGGCCAGCCGGGCTCGAGGGCTCACTTCCTGGATGGTGCAGGCCCCCTTCAGCCTCTACTTGGGTTGGATCATCGTGGCCACCGTCGCCAACGCCACGGCGGTGCTCTATGACGCCGGATGGAACGGCTGGGGTCTGCCGGACGCCTTCTGGGCGGTGGGGATGATCGCGGTGGCGACCGGGCTGGGGCTGAGGATCCTGTGGGCTCGAGCGGACACTATCTTGAACCTGGTGCTGGTCTGGGCTTTGGTGGGGATCGCGGTCAAGCAGTCGGCCACCCCTGCGGTGGCCGACGCAGCCCTGGCCGGAGCCGTTTTGGTCGCGGTCGCCATTTTTCTGCGCGGCGGGCGGGGTGGGGCTCGAGCCGTTGTCAACCCCTGAAGCGGGCAGACTCGAGGTGCCGCATCTCCCCAAGTTTTTCGCCCGTCTAGACCATCAATGTCGAGCCTTGTCCTGCTGAGCGAGGCGGAGTCGAATCCACCGAAGGCTATTCTTGTCTTCCCGCGGGTGGTCTTGGTCAGATTCAAGGTAGGAAACCGAGCGGCCTTTGTGTTCGAGCTGTAAACGAGAGATGCGCGGGGGGTTCGCTCCACCCCACGTCCCAGGATGCGGGGCATAGAGAACCCCGCCTGAGCGATAAATAGGAGAACTTGTTTGCTTCGCCGATTTACCAGCTTGGGTCGCCCGCTTGACTGGGCTTACCCTTCCAACCGTCAGATCGTGCTGCTGAGCGGGGGTTTTTTGCTGGCGGCCCTGGCCTTCCAGGTGCTCTGGCTGGGCCGGGTGGACTTCTGGACGGCCTTGTGGGGCGCGGGCTGGGTCTTTTCGACCTGGGCCTTGGGCCGCGAACTCGACCCCGATCAACCCTCCAACGCCTTTTGGGCCGCGCTCGCGCTGGGCCTGGGTCTCTTGGTGCGGTTGTCGGACTGGACCCTGCGGGGCGTCCTCACCGGTCTATTGGTCAGCGGGGTGCTGATGCTCGCGGCGCGGGTCACGGCCCGCACCAGCGGGCGCCGGACCACCTACCCCGATCAATTCGTGCTGGCGGCGAGCCCGGCGGTCGCGGCCTGGTTCTCCGGTAGCCCGCTCTGGCCGCTGGCTCTGCCGGTAGCGCTGGCTCTGGCTTTCGACGCTTACGGCGACAAAAACCGCCGCCATTTCGTGTTCGGGTTGATCCTGGCGCTGGTAGGTGGGCTGCTGACTTGGCTGCTGGGGGGAAGTCGGCCCCCGGAGGTCTGGTCGGTGGGGTTTACCCTGGCCCTGGTGGTGTTGGGTGTGGTGGGGCTGGGGTTCCGCGCCCGTGAACCGGCCCTGTCCGCGGCGGACGACCACCAGCCGCTCGAGCCCCGCCGGGTCACCTGGGCCCGGGTGGTGGGGATCGTGGGAACGCTGGTTGGCCTCGCCCTGATCGGTTTCTCACCCTTTTTGGCGGTGGGCTGGGTGGGCCTTTTCATGCTGCCCCGGCGCTCGAGCGGCTGGAATGAGGGCTCAGGTGGACCTCAGCCAAAGGACAGGGCCGGTTAAGCCCCCGGGCGCAGGCTGAGAGCCAGTTTATGCTCAGCCGCACCGAAGAACTCCAGGATTTCTACTACCGCCGGGTGGGCGAAAAGGTGGGCGAGTTCCGCTACTTCCTGCCCGACGGCGCGGAACTCGCCGACCCCGCCGAACTCGAGCGCATCGCCAAACTCGTGGTTCCCCCCGGCTATAGCGATGTCTACATCTCGCCCGACCCCGAGGCTGAGCTTCAGGCCTTCGGGCGGGATAGTGCCGGGCGTCTGCAATACCGCTACCACCCCGACTTCGTGCAGGCCAACGCCGAGGCCAAGTGGAACCGGCTGGTGCGCTTTGCCAAGCACCTCGGGCCGATGCGGGCCGAGAGCGGGGCCGATTTGCGGCGCAGCGGGCTCGAGCCCCGCAAGGTGATGGCCTTGATGACCCGCCTCCTGTACGTGGCCCGCTTCCGGGTTGGCTCGGACGCCTACGCCAAGACGAACAAGACCTACGGCCTCACCACGCTGCGCCAGCGCCACGCCCAGGTGAGCGGCAACACCGTAGAGTTCCGCTTCAAGGGCAAACACGGCATCTGGCAACACAAGCTCACCACCGACCAGACTCTGGCCAAAAATATCGCCCGACTCAAGGAATTGCCCGGCCCCTGGCTGTTTCAAGCCCTCAGCGAAGAGGGCCGCTGCCGTATCCGGGCCCAGGACCTGAACGCCTACATCCGCCAGGTGATGGGCCCCTTCACCGCCAAGGACTTTCGCACCTGGGGCGGCACGTTGCTGGCCGCCGAGTTTTTGGCCGAGGCCGGGCCGCCGCAGAGCGACCGCCAGGCCAAAAAGACCCTGGTGGAGTGCGTCAAGTACGTGGCCCAGGACTTGGGCAATACCCCCGCCGTCGTACGGGCCCACTACGTTTGCCCCAAGGTCTTCGACTTCTACCTCGAGGGGGCCGTGCTCGACGACTTCGAACCGGCCTCGAGCCGCCGCGGGGCCAGCGGCGAAGAGGGGCTCACCCGTTCGGAGTTGGCCCTCAAGCGCTTGCTCGAGAGTGACTCGCAGACCCAAAGCTCCCAGGCCGCGACCAAAGCCTTGGACTCCAAAGCGGCTTAGCGGTCGGGTCGTGCGGCCTGTTTTAGCCTGCATGCGGCTCGTACGTGGACTGCATGGAGACGCCACCTAGCAACCTCATACGTTTTGCAATCCAGCACGGTCTGGGTAAACAGACTGGGCTTCGTATTGGTCGATGGCGGGGCGGGTTGGGGATGCGGCACCCCGGTTACTTAGCTTCTCCTCAGGTTGGGCTCGGGTTGAACTCAAGCATCGAACAGTCCGCCGGATTAGGCTCCCCTGCACAGAAAAGGGGCAGATATGGCGGTGGACGGCGGGGCCGGTTTGGACCGGAGGGACTTTTTCAACAACGTCAAGCTGAGGCTCCTCCAGACCGGGGCCCGCCCCATCCTCTCGCGCCCGGTCCCGCCCGGAACCCCGCGCTGGGGAGCGGAGTGGAAGAAAGCCGCGGCCCGCTACTACAACCAGAGCTTCAACATCGGGGCGCAGATGAGTATCACCAGCTACCGCGGCCATTACCTCGACTTAGACCCCACCTACCGCGACGCCTACGGGCTCCCGCTGCTCCGCCTGACCTTCGACTGGGGTTCCAACGAGCGCAAGGCCTCGGACTACATCGCGGGGGTCCTCGAGCGTATGGTCAAGACCATGGGGGCCAGCAAGTACAACATCAGCCGCCTCAGCGAGCACTACGGCATCGTCAACTACCAGTCCACCCACAACACCGGTGGGGCCATCATGGGCGCTGACCCCAAGACCAGCGCGGTGAACAGGTTCCTGCAAAGCTGGGACATGCCCAATGTCTTCGTAGTGGGGGCCACCGCCTTCCCGCAGAACGCCGCTTACAACCCCACCGGCACGGTCGGGGCGCTGGCTTACTGGGCTGCCGAGGCCATCAAGAACCGCTACCTCAAAAATCCCGGCCCCCTGGTGAGCTAGAGCCGGGCTTAATCGGTGCTGCTTTTGCGGGGTCTCTAACGCTTTGGCGGCGCGAAATCCGGTGTTCTGGGAGAGACGTTTTGCCCCCGAGCGGGGAGCGTCTTTCCCGGCCATGGCCGGATGGAGGTATTCGATGCGAACTCGAGTAGCCATCAGCTTAGCGCTTTTGATCGGGACCGCCCTCGTCCAGGGCACGCTGGCGCAGAACGGGGCCACCGTCTATCAGCAGTGCGCGGGGTGTCACCAGACCACCGGCCAGGGCATCCCGGGAGCCTTCCCCCCGCTGGCCGGTCACGTGCCGGAGATCCTGGCGGCCAAAGGCGGGCGCCCTTACTTGATCGAGGTGGTGCTTTACGGGCTCCAGGGGCAGATCCGGGTGAAAGGGCAGACCTATAACGGGGCCATGCCCGGCTTCGCCCAGCTCTCCGACGCCAACGTGGCGGCGGTGCTCAACCACATCAGCACCAGCTGGGGCAACAAGCTTCCCAAGGGGCAAAAAGCCTTCACCGCCGCTGAGGTCAAGGCCCAGCGGGTCAAGAAATTGACCGCGCAACAGGTATACCAGACCCGGCAGAAACTCGGCCTCAAGTAGGGGCGAAGCAAAAACGTACCGTCGCTAAGTAGCCGCAGGATAGAAAGGTGGCTGGGGGAGGGGTGGCTTGAGCGTGTTCGGCTATGGGCGAGGCTGACCACGACACCGAGCCTGTGAAGAGCGCTCAAAACCGACGGTCGCAAACAGGGGTGTAGCGCCCTACACTCCTACAGAAATCTCGAGCTTAATTCCAGGGTAAGATTATCGGAGAATTCCCCGCCACGGCCCTTAGGGAATTGCGCCGGAGGTGGGCTCCCCAGCAGGCCTTACCTCCCGGTTTGACAAAATCACCCTGGCGCAACTTACTTAGCTCGAGGCGCTTCGGTCAACTTAGGGGTTTTGTCCTCGGGTTTGGCCTCTTCCTGGCTGATACGCTCTTCCGACTCCTCCACGGCTTCGTGGCCTTGCCCGGCAGCCACCACCTGAGCGACCCGCTCATCGGATACCTCGGGGCGGTTGAGCAAGGTCAGGTAGACCTCCTCGTAGAGCGCTTTGAGGATGATCGCGATGGGCACCGTGAGGAAGATCCCGGCGAAGCCCAAGAAGGCCCCGAAGACCAGCACCCCCAGCAGCATCGAGGCCGGGTGCAACTCGATGGTGCGGCCCAGGATCAGCGGGGAGAGCACGCTGTTATCGAGCTGTTCGGAGATCAGGAGCACCACGATGGCCAATGCCGCCATCCCCCAGTTGCCATCGGCGATGGCGGTCACCACCGGGAGGCTGATCCCGATCCAGGGTCCCACAAAGGGGATGGGGTTGGTGAAGCCCGCCACCAGCCCGAACAGCAGGGCGTTCTCGAAGCCGACCAGCTTGAGCCCGATCCCCACCAACGTCCCCTTGATGGCCGAGGTGACCAGGATGGCGAAGAGCCACTTGCCGAGCTGGGCTCCGATGCGGATCAGGGTTTTTTCCACCAGTGGGCGGTTGCGCGGGGGGATGCCACTTAAGAGCCCCTTGACGATGGGCTCGGGGCTCATCAGCAAGAAGAGCACCACGATCAGGAGCGCGGCAGTGGAGGCGATCAGGCTGACCAGCGAGGAGGCGAAGGCGATCAGGCTGCTCAGAAAATCCCCGTTGCCGACGAGCTTGCTCAGGTTAGGCTGCGGAAGGTTGTGGATAAGCGGGGCCAGGATAGGGTGTTGCTCGGCTAGCGAGCGAAGGTTGTTCTGGACGGTGCTGAGGAGCTTGGGCAGGGTCTCGGAGAAGTGGGCGCCTTGGGCCACGAATAGGGGGAGCACCACGGCCATAAACCCCACCACGATCAGCAGTATGCCGATTACCACGATCGGGGCGCCGAATTTTCGGGGGATACGCGAACGGCTCTCGAGCACCACCACGATCGGATTCAGGCCCATCGCCATCACTGCAGCGAGCAGGATGAAGATGAGCGCCCCGGCTACCTCCCCGGCTACCCGGCTCAGAAACACCAGGACGAAAACCAGCAAAACCGTGTTGAAGAGCACCTGCTGGAGCGATCGAGCGTCGAGCGCCCGCCCACCCACCGGGTCGGGCCGCTGAGGATGGTTAGGAGACTGGTCTTTAGGCATCTATTCCCTCACCGTGACCACGTGAATGGCCCCGATCCTCCGCAGCAGGTTGCTGGGGTCATCCGAACCCAGCGAGCGCAGCACCAGGGTCTGGGCTCCTAGGTGCATGGAGTCGGCGAAGAAAAGGCTTTCGCTGGGGGAGAGCCCCAAAGCCTCGAGTTCGGCTAGCAGGGTGCTCGCATGAAGCACTCGGGCTGGGTAAGCCTCCCCAGGGGGGTTTTTGCCCGCCCGGGCGCTGCAAGCCTCCATTTCCGGCTTCATCTGGCGCAGGCCGGTTTGGGTCTTGAGAACCAGGATCCTCTGGTAGGCCAGGGCCTCGAGGGCCCGGTTCAGGGCGGGTTCTTCGAACAGGGCAAAGACCGTGATCATAGGGGCTCCGGAGGCTCCGGGGGATAAATGTGGTTGGCGATCTGGGCCCATCGCGACAGGTGGATTGCTGGCGGTTTTTTCGCGGGTAAAGGCCGGGCTCCTCTGCCCTCGAGCCCGGCCCCGCGCTTAAGCCTGTGCGGCTTGATCAATCCTGGTCAGTCCTTTCTTGCAGTCTGGCAGCCCATCTTCCCGGTTTACTGACCGTTGTCCGGGGCGGCCACGGTGTTTTGCGCTTGCTCGAGCATGGCCTGCACGGTGGGGTTGGCCTGCCAGCGCAGCGAAGCCTCGAAGAACGGCACCGCCTCCTGGGGCAGACCCCGGCTCATGCGGATGTAACCCACTTTGGCCGCGCTCAAAGCCGCCCACTGCCGGGCCTCGGCGTCGAGCTGGCCACGCGAGGCGAGATCGGTCCAGACCTCGTAGGCGCGGTACCAGAACTGGGTCTTGGTGTAGATCATGCCCAGCGTGCGCAAGTAGGTGGTGTTATCGGGCGCGGCCTTGACGGCGGCCTTGGCGTAATTGGCCGCTGCCGTCCACAGCACCTGGTCGTAGAAGTCGGGGTTGTACATCGCATCGGCCTGGTTGGCCAGGTCCAGCGCCCGCTGATGGTACTGATCCGCCGACAGCCCTGCTTCGACCTGGAAGGGGTTGATGGTGGCGGCATTCATAGGGGTCATCTGGGTAGCGGGGTTTTGCGACGGCTGGTTCTGTTGCGCGAACCCCGAAGCACCCAGGGCCAACACCAAAGAGGCCAGAATCTTAACCTTGTGCGAATTCTTCATGGCGATTCACTCCTTTTTCAACGGTTCGTAACTAGAGTCCTTATCTGGACCTACCTAAGGTTGCCCACCCCGGCTGACAAAGCTCTGAGGCATAGCTGAGCCGATGCTGAGCCGCGCTGCCGGGGGATTTTTCTCAGCAAATTCTCAGCTCACCGACAGCGATCCGTCAGCGGGGGGGCCTAGCTTTGCAGGCGTGGTTACTCAGTCGCTCACCCCGCTGCATTCCCCCCCAGGCATTGGCGGGGTCGGCTGAGCCACCCCAAGAACCGCAAAAGGGAGGAGGTGAAAGCATATGTTGAGCTATGCCGTGCTATTCCTCGTCATCGCGATCATTGCCGGGCTGTTGGGGTTTATTGGCCTTGCTGGGCTGGCGGCCAGCATCGCCAAGATACTCTTCTTCCTGTTTTTGGTGCTTTTCCTCATCAGCTTTTTCACGGGCCGTCGCGCGCCAGGATAGGGCTCAACGACTGACCCAAATCTCAGTCGGCAAATACCCCAGCGTTCCGCACATCCACGCTGGGGTCGGTTTTTTTTAATGGCTCGAGGTTGGAGGGTGGCCTACTGCGAAGAGATTTGCCCGGCTCCGGCTCCGCGCAAGGATTCAGCGAGCCCCTCCGTGCCGTCATAGATCACCAAGACCGTGGATCCACTGCGCAGGGCGTCGGCGAAAAGGCGGGTTTCCTCTTTGGGCAGTCCCTTGGACTCGAGTTCGTCCTCCAGGGTGTAGCCCTCGATGTATTTGGTCTCCCCGGTGGGAGCCCGGCCCCCGTAGGACGACGTCTGATCGGCGGGTTGCTGGCCGGGCATCACTGCCGGGATGATCTCGTGGCGGTGCAATCCGATCTGCGAGCGGGCCTGCTCGAGGGCCGTTCGGTCTTCGAACAACGCGAAAATCGTTGCCATACGGACTCCGGGTAGGGCAGGGCGCTAAGGCCTAAGTGCTATCGCTTTAGCGCAGACGCTTTAGCGCAGACGCTTTAGCGCAGATGGGGCATCCCCGGCTCGAGGCCGAACCCCCGGATCACCGCTTGTAAGGTGGAGGGGTTGGTCTGGGCGGGGTTGTAGACGATATAGGCCATCTCGGTGCGCGAGCTGACATAGGCCGAAACCACTCCCGGCAGGGCCTCGAGCGCCTGCTGGAGGCGCGACAGCAAAGCCTGGCCCGAGAAATTGGCCCCCTCCAGCCCATCGAGGGCGATGGTGAGGCGTTGGACCTGGCTGGGGGATTGGGTTGAGTACGCTAACACGGACGAATCCTCTCCGACTGGATTTGAACTCGTTAGGGCTCGCCCTGAGACGAGTTCATGACCTGAGCCTGGGCCACCAAACTGAGCCACACCTGAGGGAAGCCTGGCTCTTTTATGAGCGGTCGAGCCGGGCCGGTAGCTCGACGAAAGCGGTGGTGCCCTGGCCCACTTGGCTCTGGAGCCAGATCTCCCCGCCGTGCTGCTCGACGATCCACTTGGCGATGGAAAGCCCCAGCCCGCTCCCCCCGGACTGCTGGCTGCGCGACTCGTCCACCCGGTAGAAGCGCTCGAAGACGTAGGGCAGGTCCTCCGCCGCGATGCCGATGCCGCTATCCTCGAGCCGGATTCGGGCCCGGCCTCCTTGTTCGCTGAGCCCGAGGCGGATGGTTCCCCCTGGCGGGGTGTACTTGAAGGCGTTATCCAGCAGGATGATCAGCACTTGCTTGAGGCGGTCGCGGTGGCCTTGCACCCAGAGGTCTTGCACCTCGCCTAGCTCGAGGTGGTGCCCATCAGCCAGGTGGCGGGCTTCCTCGAAGACCTCGAGCAGCAGCTCGCGCAACCCGACCGGTTGCAGGTGGAGCCGGGCCCCGGCGTCGCCGCGGGCCAGGGCCAGCAGGTCGTTCACCAGCCGGGCCAGCCGCTGGGCCTCGCGGGCGGCTTCGTCGAGCGCGGCCTGCCGGTCGGCCTGCTTCATGTGGCGGAAGCGCCGGAGGATCTCGAGGTTGCCCTGGATGGCGGTTAGGGGGGCCCTTAGCTCGTGCGAGGCATCGGCCACAAAGCGCTTTTGCGCTTCGACCAGCGCCCGCAGCCGGGCTTCGCTCTGCCGCAGGGCGTCCTCGGCTTTTTTGCGCTCGGTGATCTCCAGCACCACCGCGCCGATCCCCAGGGTCTCGCCAGTAGCGCGGAACACCGGGTACCAACTCGTCAGCCAGGAGCGAACCTGGCCCGGAGCCTTGGGGGTTTCCCCCTCAACCTCCAGGCCCAGCACCGCCTCGCCCTGCTCGAGCACCCGTTGCAGGATGGGCTCGAGGGTTTCTGCTAACTGCGGCAACACCTCGCGGGGGCGTCGGCCAAGGTGATCCTCGGGGGGGATTCCGTTCATCTCGGCCAGGGCCTCGTTGACCCGCTGATAGCGCAGCTCGGTATCGAGAAAACATAGCCCCACCGGGGCCGTCTCGAGGATGCGGTCGATCAGCGCCCGCTCGGTGGCCACGTCCACCAGGAGTTGCTCGCGCTCGCTCGCCACCCGGCGGCGTTCGCTCACGTCGTGGGCGAAGGCCAGCCAGCGACCATCCGGCAGGATCAACGAACTCACCTCGGCCCACACCCAGCTCCCGTCGCCCCGCCGCAACTCCCAGTCCCCGCGGTGTTCGGCCAGGTTCGCCGGGTCCGAGTTTCCGCCGCGCTGCAGCGTTTCCTCCAGGCGGGGAATCTCCTCGGAGCGGATCAGCGCTTGCAGGGGCTTCCCCCAAAGGGCTCCCGGCGGGTAACCCAGAAGCTGCTCCGCCGCCAGGTTGACCTCGTTGAGCTGCCCCTCCCGGTCGGCGATGAGGATCGCGGCGGGGGCGTGCGCGAACAGGGTGCGAAAACGCGCCTCGCTCTCGCGCAGGGCTTGTTCGGCGGCTTTGCGCTCCTCGATGTCGGTACAGCTCAGGGTGTACACCCTGCCCCGCCCCTGGGGGTCTTCGCGGGGGGCCAGGTAGCAGGAAAACCAGCGGTAGGCTCCCTCTTTCGAGCGCAGCCGGGCCTCGAAGCGGAGGGGTTCGCCCCGTTCGCTCACCTGCTGCCAGCGCTCGAGCAGCGCCGCGTGGTCATCGGGGTGGAAGTGCTCGGTAAAAGGCGGGTGGACGGCTTGGTCCTCAGCCCACCCGGGGCACTCATACCCGGTATATTCCGACCCCCGGCGGTTGAGGTAAACCACCTGACCCTGCACATCGAGGCGCCAGACGATCTGCTCGAGGTCGTCCAGCAGATCTTCGGCCAGCTTGGGGTCGGTGCTCGGAGTCATGTCATTCACCCTCTGGGTCACCTTAAGGGACCGTGCTTTTGCCGCGTGTGAGGCAGATTTTAGATTTCAGCCAGGCCTCAGGCAGACCTCAAGTGCTGGTCAGTGCCCCGGCCTATGGTACGAAAGCACAGGAGCAGGAGTGGGTATGTGGCCTAAGTACACCCGTAAACGCTCGCGGAAGAAGTATCCCGGCCTCGAGAAGACCTTGGGGTACCGGCTCAGCACCGATCTGCTGAGCCCCACGGGCTGGCTGCTCGCAGCCCGTGGGCAGATGATCACCGGCGAGCTGCTGGATCAGGTGCGCGAAGCGGGGCTGGAAGATGACCTGATCCGCCTGGCCACCCACCCCGACAAACTTTCGCCGCCCCCGGCGGTGGGCTAAGGAGGGAGCGATGCGCGGGCAGTGGGTGATCTTTTTGATCCTGGTGGTGCTGGTGGCGATCTTCGCCGCGGCCAACTGGTCCACCTTGCTGCGGCCCGGCACCGCCAACCTGTTCTTTTTGGGTGACTACGCGTTTCCCACCCGGCTGGTGGGTCTGCTGGCGCTCCTGGCGGTGGGGGCCATTTTCGCCTTGGTCACGAGCTGGCAGGCCAACCAGGCCAAGGCCGAGGCCGCCCGCTACCTGCGCCGGCTGGAGGAGTTGCGGCTGGCGCTCGAGCGCCAGGAGCAGCGCACCCAACTGGTTCTCGAGCGGCTGGATAACCTCAGCGCCAGCCTCACCCCCGTACCGCCTGCCCGTAGCGAGACTCCCCGCCTCTGAGGAGCACTCATGGATAGGTCTAATACCGCCCGCACTCATCCCAAATCCGGTGAGAACGCCCCGGTGAGGGCCTAGGAGACCCGTATGCTGCAACCCCCCTCGCCTTCCCCCGCCTACCGGTTTTACCCCTCCCTCGAGGTGCAGGTCGAGCGCACCCTGGAGATGGGGCAATTCCTCTTGCACTGGCCTTTGTGCGACCAGGAGTTCGCCCGGCAGGCCATCGAGGCTTTTCTCGAGCTTTACCAGACCGCCAAGGCCGAGGGCGACTTCCGTTTCATGGAACTGGCCTGTAAGTGCCTGCAACTGGGCTGGGTTCGTACGCCCAGCGGCGGCAGCCCGCGCCGTTTTCGCGACCGGCGCCTCTCGGCGCGCCCCTACCTGGCCCACCGGGCCAAGCCGGAGATCGGACAGATGTTCTACCAGGCCTACCTGCGGGTGATCGAGGACCCCGAATACCATCAGCTCAAAGCCCATCAGAAGGCTTCCAATTAGCCTGCTCGGCCCATGTGCCGATCCGTGTGGGCCGAAGTTAACCCCTGAAGCTAACCCTGTGATTGATCCCATGAGTTTGTCTTGTGAAAACCCCCTAAGGCTCAAGAACGAGGTGAGGCTGTGGATTCCAGCCCCGCCGGAGCGGGTCTGGGAATTCTTTAGCGATTTCCAGCGCTGGCCCACCTGGGCTGAGGACTGCCGCGAGGTTCGCCGCAGCGCGGCGGGTTGGTACTTGGTTTGCCGGGGCGAGCAGGGCCCCGATCTGCGCCTGGCGGTGCGCGTGACCCGTCTCGAGCCCCCGCACCGGCTGGAGTTCACCCCGCTCGAGGGCGCCCGGTACGATCTCGAGGTCTCCGGCTGGGTAGCCTGCGAACCCCATCTCCAAGGCACCCAGGTCTGTCTATGGGTGGAGGCCCAAGCCAGCCCCCAGGCGCGGCGGCTACAACGGCACCCCGAGCTGTGGGCCGGGCTGCTGCTCGAGCAAAGCCGGGGGCTCCTCCAGGACTTGCGGAGGGCGCTGCTCGAGCCCTCCCCGACCGAGCCGATCCAGGCCGAGCCGCTCACAAAAGCGGCTCGGGCACTCCCGGTCTTGGTCTACTACTAACCCACCCTACCCGGGGCCATTCGACGGGCCTTTGGATTTTCCGTTGGTGTTTAGAGGAGGCTGGATGAAACTCGAGAGCGAAGTCAGCATCTTGATCCGAGCCCCGCTGGGGGTCGTCTGGGACACCTTCACCCGTTTCCACGAATGGCCTTTGTGGTCCTCCAACTTCAAACAGGTGGTGCGCCAGGACGGGGGCTGGCGTTTTGTCTACCGCGGAGCCCAGGACGTGGATTTGGTGTTCGTGCTGAAGGCCACCCGTCTGGAGCCGCAGCGCTTCATCGAGTTCGCCACCGTGAAAGGCTCCGCCCACACTGCCGAGGCCGCGGGCCGGGTGGAGTTCGAGGAGACCGATGAAGGAACCCGGGTCACCCTGGAGGTACGGGCTGCCGGAGACCTGGGCTCCGGCCTGGCCCAGAAGCTCGCCGACTGGTGGGCTAGCGCGTTCGTGGAACCCGATAAAAACCTAAAGCTGATCCTCCAGGACTTGCAGACTTACCTCGAGGGCAAAACCTATACCGAGCCACTGCAAGCGCCGCCGACTTCATAGCGCAGGATCAGGATGAGCCGCGCGGGATATGCCGAGCTGTACCGGGGGGTGGATTTCCGCCGCCACCCCGAGCGTTACCGGGTCGGCAAAGGGGAGCAGGGGGTGCTTTTGGCCGAGCCTTATAAGAGCGAGCTGTTGCCCCACTGGCGCTTTCGCACCCCGGAGGTTGCTCTGGCTCGGCCCAGGCTATCTTCGGCCTTTACCAAGCCTACAAGGCTCGAGGTGACTTCGTGGGGATGGACATGGCTCGCAAGTTCTTGCAGATGGGGTATACCCGCGCGCGCCGCTACGTCAACCACCGCGGAGGGCGGAAGTACCAAGGGCCGGTGCCGCCCGAGCGGCGCGGTCAGAGCGGGGCCTGGGGCCGGGCGGTTCGCCCGCTCGAGCCCGACTTGGCCAAGGCCGAAGCGGCCCGGATCTTCTACCGCTTTTACCAGCAGGTGTTGCAAGACCCCCAGTATCAACGCCGCAAGGCCGATCACCTCGAGCGTTTCGAACGTCCGGCCATGCGCGCCGACCGGCCCAAGGAGACCGCCCCGTGAACCCTGACCTCCCTCCCCGTCAGCCCCCGCCGAACCTGGGGCTGGTGTGCATCACCCACAGCCAGGCCGTGCGCTACCGCACCCTGACCCTCTCGCGCTACAAGTACCTGCCTCAAGGCGAGCGGCCCCGGGTGCTGGAGAACCTCTACCGCCACAACCTGGAGGTGCTGCGCAAGGCTCTCCATTTCTGCGCCGGGAAGGAAATCCGCTTGTACCGGGTCACCTCGGTCTTGTTCCCCCTCAGCGACCTGGCCGACGGGTTGGGGGAGAGCATCCTCGAGACCCTGACCGCAGAGTTGGCCGGGGTCGGTCGGCTGGCGTCCCAACTCGGCATCCGGATGGTGCTCCACCCCGACCAGTACGTGGTGCTGAGTTCGGACGCGGGCGCGGTGGTGGAAAACAGCATCCGGGTGCTCGAGCACCACGCCTGGGTCTTCGACTTGTTTGGCCTGCCCCGCTCCCCCTGGGCGGCCATCAACATCCACGGTGGCAAGGCCGGGAAGGCCGAGCAACTGGTACGGGTGATCGGCCAGTTGGCGGCGGGGGTGCGCTCGCGCCTATGTCTGGAGAACGACGAGCGGGCTTACGGGGCCGGGGAGATCCTGGAGGTCTGCCAACGCAGCGGGGTGCCGATGATCTTCGACGCCCACCACCACGTGGTCAAGGAGCGCCTGGGCGGTTTCGACGACCCCAGCATCGCCGAGCTGGTCCGCCTGGCTTGCCTGACCTGGCCGGATCCCAGCTGGCAGATTGTCCACCTCTCCAACGGGCGCCGGGGGCCACAGGATAGCGCGCATCACGACCTGGTGCTCGAGGTTCCCCCCAGCTACCACACGGTGCCCTGGATCGAGGTCGAGGCCAAGGGCAAGGAGGTGGCGATCGCCCACCTCCAGACCTACTGGCCCGGATCGCGAGTGCTCGAGCCCGCGCCCGCGCGTTAGGGGCGTCGTGGGGGTTGGGGGGCTATTTTTCAGCTTCCCATCAGCCGCGAGGGCTATCCTCTCGCTCGAAGGAGGGACAAGATGCCTTGGAACAGCCAGAACTACCCGGATTCGCTCAAGAATTTCACCCCCGAGGTGCGGGAGAAGGCCATCGAGATCGCCAACGCCCTGCTCGAGGAGGGCCACGACGAAAGCAGCGCCATCGCCATCGCCACCGACCGAGCCAAGGACTGGGCCGAGCGCCGGGGCATCCCGGTGCGCCAAGACGAAGTGGGTCGCTCCTGAATGGGGTTCCTGTCCTGGCCCAAGCGAACAGGCCGCCCGGTTGGGCGGCCTGTTGGTGAGCCTAGGGGGGTTCGGCTTAGCTCAAGCCTCGAGCACCTTGCGGCAGGCGGCCACGCAAGCCCGGCAGGCCTCGGCGCACTCCCGGCAGCGCTCGTGATGGGCGTGACGTTCGCACTCAGCGGCACAGGTCTCGCAGAGCCCCACGCACAACGTCAGCCAGCCCCCGCTCAGGTGGCTGTCCCGCAGAAGGGCTCGAGCCGTGCCCAAGCAGGCCTCGGCGCACTCCAGGTCCAGCCGAATGCATTCCCGCAGATCGGCCACGGTGGGTTCTTGCAGACAGCCCGCCGCGCAGCGCTCGCACTCCTGGAAGCAGCGTTGCAGGGCCTGAATGGCCCGCTCGATTTTGGGTTCGGCGATCATGGGATTCCTCCTAGGAGTCCACGATGGTGCCGCCGTTGGGGTGGATCACCTGGCCGGTGATGTAGGAGGAGTCGTCGGAGGCCAAAAAGACATAGCTCGGCGCGACCTCTTCGGGCTGGCCGGGGCGGCCCATCGGCACGTCCTTGCCAAAGTTCTCCACCTTATCCGGGGGGAAGGTGGAGGGGATCAGGGGGGTCCAGATCGGCCCCGGCGCCACCGCGTTGACCCGAATGCCCTTCTTCACCAGGGCTTGCGAGAGGCTGCGGGTAAAGGCCACGATGGCCCCCTTGGTGCTCGAGTAGTCCAGCAGGTGCTCGCTGCCCTTGTAGGCGGTCACCGAGGTGGTGTTGATGATGACGCTGCCTTCTTTCAGGTGGGGCAGTGCCGCTTTGACCAGGTAGAACTGGGCGAAGAGGTTGGTGCGGAAGGTGCGCTCGAGCTGCTCCGCGCTGATCTTCTCAATGTCCTCTTGGGGGTGCTGCTCGGCGGCGTTGTTGACCAGGATGTCCAGGTGGCCGAACTCCTCCACGGTCTGCTCCACCGCCTGGCGGCAAAAGCCCTCCTCGCCCACGTCCCCGGCGATGGTCAGGCAGCGCCGCCCCTTCTCCTCGACCATCCGTTTGGTGTCCTCGGCGTCTTTGTGCTCGTTGAGGTACACGATGGCCACGTCGGCCCCTTCCATGGCGTAGACCAACGCCACCGCCCGCCCGATCCCCGAGTCTCCGCCGGTGATGAGGGCTACCTTGCCCTCGAGTTTCCCGGCTGCTTTGTACTTGGGATCCTGCGAAACTGGCTTGGGCTCCATCAGGTGCTCGCGCCCGGGTTGTACGTGCTGGGTTTTGGCTTGCGGCATACCCACCTCCTTGGATCCAACTGCTGATGGAGTATGGGCGCTCGCTCTGAAGCGGGTTTGAACCCCCCCTGAGCCTGGCCTGAGCGAGAGGCCGAAGCTCGTCAACTCGGTCTCAGCCATTTGTCAGTAGGGCCTCAGGTGCAGGGGGTATCTTCGCCGCAAAAAAGGAGGGTAAAGATGCCGCGCGGGGATAAATCCGCCTACACCGATAAACAAAAGCGCAAGGCCGAGCACATCGAGGAGGGTTACCGCGAACGCGGGACGAGCGAGGACCGGGCCGAGCAGATCGCCTGGGCTACGGTGAACAAACAGGATGGAGGCGGCAAGAAGTCGGGGTCGGGGCGGGGTCGCAGCACCCGCTCGAGTTCCAAGGCGAGCGGCTCGAAGTCCAAGGGCGAGACCTCCCGGACCCGTAGCGAGGCGGCCAAGAAGGGTTGGGAAACCCGCCGCCGCAAGGCCGCCGGGTCCCGCTGAGCCACAACTAGCTCGCTCGAGCGCCCCACGAAGTGCGGGACGCGCTGTTCGCTCAGGTATCCGCCCTGGTTCACGGTTCAGCGTTCAAACCTAAACACCTGTCGGTCGGGGTTCTCCCGGCCCAGGTAGAGGTCGCGCACGATCTGGGCACCCACCACGCTGTAGGTGATCCCGTTGCCGCCGTAACCCAGCACGAAGTAGGCCCTGGGGATCTCCGGGCTCTCCCCGATGTAGGCCAGCCCGTCCTTGGTCTCGCCGAAGGTGCCGCCCCAGGAAAAGGCCGTCTCCAGGGGGATCGCGGGGAAGATTTCGGCGAAGCGTTGCTCGAGCCTGCGCTGTTTGCGGGGGATTCGTCGCTCTCGGCTCTCCAGCGTCAGATAAGGGTCGTCCTCGCCGCCCACCATCACCCGCCGATCCTGGGTGGCGCGAAGGTACAGATAGGGCCGGGCGGTCTCCCAGATCAGGGTCTGCTCGAGCCAGCCGAGGTCGACGGGGAGCGGCTCGCTCACCAGGGCGTAGGTGTTTTTGAGCCGGGCCAGGGGTTGCTTCAGGTATTGCTGGCTCTCGTACCCGGCGGCAAAGACCATCCGCCGGGCCCGTACGGTGGATTCGCGGTTGGTCTGCAACACCACCTCCTCGCCCCGATACTCCCAGCCCCTCACCTCGGTGCGGTCGTAGACCCGTAGCCCCTTGCGCTGCCCCTCCGCCAGCAACTGGTGGGTGAAGCGGTAGGGGTCCATCTCGGCGGCCTGGCGCGAGAAGAGGGCTGCCGGGCGGCTGAAGCCCGTCCGCTCGAGCACCTCCCCGCCGGGCCAGAACTCCACCTCGAGGCCGATCCGCCGCCGGGCTCGGGCTTCGGCCTCGAGGACCCTCACATCGCGGGGCCGGGAGGCCAGGTACAGGCTGGTCTTGCGCTGGAAGCTACAGTGCTCCCCCAGCCCGCACACCAACCCCTCGAGCTGATCGATGGCCTGGTAGCAGAGCCGGTAAGCCCGAGCGGCGTCGGCTTCCCCCACCATCCCCATCAGGTCCACCAGATGGGTGTCGATCTCGTATTGCAGCAGGGCGGTGGAGGCACTGGTGCTGCCCTTGGCGATGTCGCGCTTGTCCAGCACCACCGTGTCTATCCCCACGCTCACCAGGTAGTGGGCCACCAGCGCCCCGGTGATGCCCCCGCCGATCACCGCGACCTCACAGATCAGGTCCTGCTCGAGGGGTGGATAGACCCCTAGCAGCCCGTTCTTGATCGGCCAGAAGGCCTGACCGGAGCGTAAATCCATGTTACCCGCTCACTCCCACTCCAGCCGGGCCGAGTCGATGCCATAGGCGCGGGCGGGCTCGTGGTGGTGGACCAGCACGTCCACCCGCAGCCGGAAGCGGCGGTTCATGGTGTCGTTGACGACCACCCGCAGCACCCGACCGTCGGGAAAACGCAGCTTGGCGCGCTTCCCACAGCGGCGCCGATTACCCTCATAGAACAAATCCCGCGAGAGGGCCACCTGCACCCAGGGGCGCAGGTTGCGGCCACAGGCCGCGATATCCGGGGTGATGTCGGTCTGGCCGGGCAGGGCTTGGTAGTAGGTCACCTGAACCGGTAAGCCCTCCGCGGGGGGCTCGGGAGGAGGGGGTGGGCTCGCCGGGTCGGGGGGTTCCGGCGAGCCCAGGATTTCCGCCGATGCCGGGTCAGGAACCGATTGGGGCACGTGGCGGAGGTGGATCAGCTTGGCTTGGGGGGTGAGGGACTGCCGAACTACCGACGGAGGTTGGTCGGGGGTGGCGCTCGGGGGGTGGATCCAGGTGTAGCTCATGCCAAAACCGATGAAGAGCACCAGCCAAACCCGCAGGGGCAACGACAGCTCGTGGAATGCCATGACCTCGCTCCAATCGCGCTTCTCGCCCAAGCTTGGCCGCTGTGGACCTCGACCGGCAAATCTGCCGACCCGCGCGAAAAGCGCCTCGAAACACAGACGCCGCCTTAGCGACGGCGCCAATCCTCTAAGTGCGCCCACGAATGAAAGGGTGGGGTTGAGCGGCGGAAGGGTGAATTCTGAGATTTGCAGCGGCGTATCCTCGAGTCCAGCCCCCCCACCCGGCGTGTTCCTATCGTGGAGGTACTTAGCTGAGCCCCAAGGTGCAGCCTCGAGCTTTGCCCCAGTTGAAAAGAGGCTGAAAATTTGCTGAGGGAAATTCCAGGAATAAAGAAACCCCCAGGCAGGCTCCCGGGGGCGATAGCCAAAGTTTGGCTTATTTTTCGCGCAACACGTAACCGGCCCCGCGAATGGTCTGGATCAGCCGGGATTCCCCTCCAGCCTCGAGCTTCTGGCGGAGCTGTTTCACGTAAACTTCCACCACGTTGGCGTCGCCAAAAAAGTCGGTCCCCCAGACCTTATCCAGCAAAAGGTGCTTGTTCATCACCCGGTCGGGGTTTTCCATGAAGGTTTGCAAGAGCCGGAATTCCAAGCTGGTGAGGGTAATGTCCCGCGCGCCGCGCCGTACGGTGAAGGCCTCGGTGTTCATCTCCAAATCGGCGAAGCGCAACACGCTGGGGGCCTCGGCCTGGTGGCGGCGCAAGAGGCTGCGGATACGGGCCACCAGCACCTCGAAGCTGATCGGCTTGGTCACGTAGTCGTCGGCCCCGGTATCGAGGCCCTTGATCTGATCCTCGGGAGCGTCCTTGGCGGTGAGCATGATCACCGGCAGCTTTTCATCGGCGGTGCGCAGGCGCTTCAAGACCTCGAGACCGTCAATTCCCGGCATCATCACGTCCAAGATCACCAGGTCGGGGTATTTCTCGCGGGCCTTGGAGAGCCCCACCTCCCCCGACTCGGCCACCTCTACCGCATAGCCTTCATAGGACAGGCCGCGTTTGAGGAAATTCCCCACGCTCGGGTCATCGTCGATCACCAAGATGCGTTGCATAAGTCTTGTTATATATAACCCGCCAATGAAACGCAAACCGTTTTTGATTCGGTGCGTGCTGGCCGGGTTTTTCAAAGGATGTACCGCGCTTTTCGATCCGGGTATGGAAAAAGATTAAGCGCGGGGTTAGCGGGGCTTTAGGCCGGTCGCCGGGTCTATGCACTCAGCACCTGCTCAGCCAAGCCACAG
This sequence comes from Meiothermus sp., assembly GCA_035760705.1. Classification (GTDB taxonomy): domain Bacteria; phylum Deinococcota; class Deinococci; order Deinococcales; family Thermaceae; genus Allomeiothermus. The sequence continues at coordinate 59,826 of DASTSL010000128.1, forward strand.
GGGGTTTTCAGAGCTTCTTCTTAGCGTAATGGCCAAGCGACCGTTAACCGGCGCTGTCTGAAAAGGAGGCAGTGTATGGACTGGATCATCGCCATTCTGGTAGGTGCGCTAATCGGTTGGTTGGCTAGCTTGATCATGGGGACCGATGCCCGGCAGGGTGCGCTGGCCAACATCATCATCGGTATCGTGGGCTCGGCCTTGGGCCGCTGGCTGTTCGCGGACGTGTTGGGGATTGGCGGCGCGGCAGCGGCAGGTGGCTTCAGTCTCATCGGCGTGCTGTGGGGGGTGTTGGGGGCGATCGTACTGATCTTTATTCTACGGGCGGTACGGGTACTCTAGCCCTCTACGACTTACCGATTCGCAACATTATCCCTACGTTGGCTCCCCTCGAGGGAGCCAACACGTCTGAAAGCCATCTCAGGCGAAATCAAAAGCACCCGTGCTAGACATATAGGAACCCGAAGGAGGAATTCATGTATAAGGCTGAGGCCAGCACCATAGTTCCCGCCGACATCGGTACGGTCTGGACCTATATCTCCAACTACCAAAACTTCGACCAGTTTATGTCCCACGTGGAAAAAGTGACCATGCTGGGGGATCGCACCTCCGAGTGGAGGTTGCGCGGGCCGCTGGGTATCCCGGTCACCTGGAAGGCCGTGACCACGGTGATGAACCCGGCCCGCGAGCTGGCCTGGCAGTCGGTGGAGGGCTCGATCAAGACCCAGGGCCACATCCAAGTCGAGCCGGAAGGGGACCACACCCGCATCGAGGTCTGCATCGAATACACCCCGCCCGGCGGGGCGGTAGGGGAGGCCTTCGCCAGCCTGTTTAAAAACCCCCAGAAGATGCTCGAGCACGACCTGGAGAACCTACGCGAGATCATCGCGAGCTGGCCCGCGCACGAGCGCACCCAGCCCGACCCGGCGGTGGACTCGGTGACCAAGAAAGCCGAGCCCACCCGCTCCCCCGAAACTGACGAACCGGCCTCGCCCACCGCTTCCTCCACCCCTAACCCCCTCGAGTCGGAACTGGTGAAAAAAAAAGAGAGCTGAAGGCCACCCTGATCCATAACCCCAACGCCGGGGGAGCGGGGGCAGCCTCGAGCGCGGAACTCGAGGCCCTCTTGATCGGGGCCGGTTATGCGGCCCGGCACGTCCCCACCGAGACCCTGGAGGACCTGGACCGAGCGCTCTTGGACCCCGGCGACTTGGTGGTGGTGGCTGGGGGAGACGGCACCGTGCGGGCTACAGTGGCCCGGCTGGCCGGGCGGGGCATCCCGCTGGCCATCCTGCCGATGGGCACCGCTAACAACATCGGAGGGGCCCTGGGCCTGGTGGGGAACCCGGCTGAGCTGCTCGGCGGGCTGGCCGAACCACAGCGCAAGACCTACGACCTGGGATGGGTGCGGGGGCCCTGGGGAGAGGACTTCTTCCTCGAGGGGGCGGGCTGGGGCCTCTTCGCCGCCACCATGGCCGTCTACGACCCCGAGGCCGGCAAGAGCCCCTTCCGCGCCCTCACTGCCTTTATCCAGGCCCTCTCGAGCTTCCAGCCCCGTCCCCTAAGGGTATCCCTCGACGGCGAAGAGCTGGACGAGCCGGTGCTCTTGCTGGAGGTGATGAACACCCCGGCGCTAGGCCCGCGGCTGCGCCTGGCCCCCGAGGCCAGCCCCTGTGACGGCTGGCTCGACGCGGTGTTGATCCGCGAGGACGGGCGGGTGGGCCTCACCCACTACCTCACCGGGTTGCTGCAAAACCGGCTAGAGGAACTGCCCAACGTGACGGTGCACCGGTGCAAACGGTTGCGGCTCGAGTGGGATGGTTCGCCCTTTCACCTAGACGCGGAGATCCACACCGCCGAGCTCCCCGCGCTGATCGAACTCGAGGTTCAGCCTGCGGCCCTCGAGCTTTGGCTACCCGCCGGGGTCCAACTCCCGGAAGAAACCCCAACCGCGGAAGTGCAGGCCGGAAAGACCCAGCCCGGGGCCACCCCCCAGACCACCTGAGGTGATCGCATGGATCAACCGGAAAAAACTCAACAGCCGCCGGTAGAGCCCCCCGAACCCACCAAGCCCACCGCTGAGGAGGTAGCGGCTTCGGGGGCCACCCCCGCCCCAGCCGGGGTGGTGCCCAAGGGGATGATGCGAATTGACCTGCACTGCCACAGCGTGGCCTCTGCCGACTGCCGCACCCCGCTGGCGGCTTTCCCCGAGCGCTGTAAGGCCCGGGGCATCACCGTGCAGGCCATCACTGACCACAATGAGATCTGGGGAGCCCAGCAACTGCGCGAGATGACCCTGGGCAGCGAACTCACGGTGATCGTGGGCGAGGAGGTCTCGAGCCGCGACGGCGAGATCATCGGGCTGTTCCTCAGCGAGAAGATCCCGGCGGGCCTGAGCGCCGAGGAGACCGTCGAGCGGATCAAGGCCCAGGGCGGGCTGGTGCTGTTGCCCCACGGTTTCGACCCGCTCAAGCGCTACCGGCTCACCCCCCCGGCGCTCGAGCGCATCGCGGGGCAAATCGACATCGTGGAGAGCTTCAACGCCCGCATCTCCCGCCCCACCTGGAACCGCGCCGCCGCCCACTGGGCTGACCAGCGGGGCCTGCCCAAGAGCGCCGGTACCGACGCCCACACCCTGGCCCACGTCGGCGAGGCCTGGGTGCAGACCCCCCAGCGCCCGATCCGCACCCCCACAGACCTCCTGGCTGCGCTGCGCGAAGGCACCGTGATGGGGGAGTGGACCCACCCGGCCCTGGCCTTCGTGCAGAAGCTCTGGGATATGGGGCGCAGGCGGCTGATGGGGGCCTGAAGCTGTTCAGCAACTGCTTCCAAGATGATCAAACCCCCGGTCAGGACCGACCGGGGGAGATGCCTGGGCTTCGCGGTAGCTACATCCGGTAGTTGATCCCCGCAGCCAGCCCGAAAGCCGAGGCCCCGCCACCAAATAGCACCCGGGCCTCAGTGAATACCGAGACCGGGCTGCTGATCTCGAAGTCGGCGCCCGCCACCAAGTTCCCGGTGAAGCCGGGGGCAATGTTGAGGGCGGTCTGCCCGTAGAGCATCAACTGCGGGCTCACGTTGTACTCGATCCCGCCGAGCACGCCGAACCCGAAGGAGGCCGCCCCGCCGCCGAAGCCCACCCCTACTGAGGGCCCCACGAAGATTCCCCCGTTGGTGATGTCGAAGGTAGCGACCGGGGCCACCGTCAGCACCCCGACGGCGGTCCCGGCGAAGGCCAGGTCGAGGCTGGCTCGAGCGCCCAGGTTCACGCCGCTCGCCAGGTTGGCGAGGTAGTTGTAGGAGACCCCCGCGACCAGCCCGGCCCCAAAGGCCGGGGACAAAGCGAGGTTGACCCCGAACTTGAGGCGGGCTGGGTCGAGGGCGTCCGCCGCGAAGGCCGAAGAGCTGATCCCTACTGCCGCCACGCCTGCCAGAATCCATTTGGTGAGGTTCCGCTTCATGTCGTTGCTCCTTGTGAGGATTTGGTTGGGCCAAAACCTGAGACGTTTCTGCCTTAGGTCTGGCCTCTGCCTTGCAGGGTAGGGAGGCAGACTGAGTTCGCACTGTCCGAAGGCTGAGATTGTCCTGAGAAAGCCGGGAGCTTCCTCAGCTAGCCCTCAGCTTCGGCTCAGGGACCGATAAGGCCCACCCGGCAAGGTTTCAGTACTGGCCTAGAGCCACGCGGCCAGGGCTATGAGCTTGGGAGACGCTAGTGATGAACCTGAGAGTTGAGCTGCCCGAACCGACAGATCGCTGGCTGCCACCCGGCGATCCGACGCAAGAACACTTCCTGGTGCCTGCCCGCTCAGAGAGCGAGGGTGCTTATTATCCGGCGGAGCCCAGTCCCCGTTACCTCGAGCCCCGCGAGGAAAACCACTGGGGCGGGCTTTACACCCACTAGACCCAATCCTCATAATGAACCGGGCGGGTCCAGACGGCCCGCCTGAGTTGTTGTAGGGGGTTTTAGTCAGCGATGAGCACCAGGACACGAAAAGTAAACCTCCATCCCATGCTTAACACCGTGTTGGGGTATCTAATAAAGCCGTAGTGGCCCGGCGGCCTAGCTGCCGGCTGCTAGCGGCAAAACCGGGTCGGTACTGCTCAGCAGACCCTGCCATCTGCCAGAAAGGGGCGTCTGCTCAGGGCCCGCGAGCGCAGGGCAGAGTTTTTCGAAGGATCTTCAGGGGGTTAACCGCGTGTCCAGATCAGGCAGCATGCTGGAAGATCGGCCCGTCATCCAAGACCACACCGGCGCGCCTTCGGGTGACGCGCCGGTTTCCGGGGAAAAAATCCGCATCTTGCTGGTGGACGATCACTCCATCGTGCGACGAGGATTGCTGGCGGTGCTGCACTCCCAGCCGGATTTTTGCGTGGTGGGCCAGGCCGATAACGGCCTGCGGGCCATACAGCAGGTGGAGCGGCTGCGGCCCGATGTGGTGCTGATGGACCTCAGGATGCCGGAGATGGGTGGGCTCGAGGCTACCCAGATCATCACCGAGCGCTACCCCCAGACCCGGGTGATCGTGCTGAGCGCCTTCGATCTGGAATCTGACGTGACCCAGGCCATCAAGGCCGGGGCCACCAGCTACTTGCTCAAGGATGCCTCCGACGCGGTGCTGTTTAGGGCCATCCGCGAGGCCCTGCAGGGCAACGCGGTGCTCTCGCCCAGGGTTTCGGGGCTATTGCTGAACCAGCTCCGGGCTTCGGCGGTCCCGCGGCTCACCTCGAGGGAGTTGGAGATCCTCCGGCTCATCTCGCTGGGCCACACCAACCCCGAGATCGCGCAGCAGCTCCAGGTGGGGCTCCCCACGGTGCGCACCCACGTCATCAACATCTTCAACAAGCTGGGGGTCAAAGACCGCTCGGCGGCGGTGGCCGCTGGGTACGAGCGGGGGCTGTTGAGCGCGCTCTCGCGCTGAGGGTATCCATCTTTTGGTGGATCGCCGCTTTCATCTCAACGGATGAACCGCTCCCCCATTGTCTAAACGATGGCGAGCTGACCCCAGTCTGTCATCGTCAGAATTGGCCCATCGGCGCAACTCCGCTACCGCTACTCGAGGAGGGGCCGATTTCGGGCAACGAGGAGGTTTGGTAGATGAAGTCCATCAAGTACCTCGCTGTGGCTACCGTGTTCGGGGCCATGGCTTTGGCCGGTCCCCAGGACAACAGCTTGGTGGTGGGGGCTTCGCAGGAGCCCAAGGTGCTGGGCGGGGACGTGCTCAACGTGATCTCCACCCAGTCCATCAAGACCGAGATCGAGAACTACCTGCTGCCTCCCTTGATCGTGATCAACGAGGAGAGCGATAACCAGGCGGTGCTGGTGACCGAAGTGCCCACCACCCAGAACGGGCGGGTCACCTTCGCCGACGCCGGTAAGGGCAAGCGCAAGGTTTCCATCCGCCTGACCCTCAAGGATGGGCTCAAGTGGTCGGACGGCAAACCCTTCACCACCGACGACATCAAGCTCTACTACGAGATGGGCAAGGCCCCCGGCATGCCCACCCCGGTCCCCGACTACTGGGAGCGCGTAAGCCTCCAGGTGGCCGATGATCGCAACTTCACTGTCACCTTCGAGCCTGCTTACTTCACCGACCTGATCGGGGCTCCCATGGGCTACGCCCCCGCGCACGTGATGCGCGCGGAGTGGGATAAGACCCTGGCTCAGGCCAAGAAGCTCAACGTGGACAAGGACGCCGAGAAGATCAGCGACCTCTACCGGGCTTTCTTCAACGCCTTCTCCACCCCGCAGGCCATCAACGCCGGCAAGATGCCCTGGATGGGCCCCTTCCGGGTCACCCGCTGGGTTCCCGGCAACAGCGTGCAGATGCAGCGCAACCCCAACTTCACCGCGGTCTCGGTGCCGGGCGGGTCGGACAAGTACCTCCAGCGGGTCACCTACCGTTTCATCCAGAACACCAACACCCTCTTAGTCTCGATCCTGGGCGGGAGCATCGACGCGACCTCCTCGGTCGCGCTGACCTTCGACCAGGCCCGCTCGCCCCAGCTCACCAGCCGTGCCAAGGGCCGTTTCGACATCTGGTTCATCCCCAGCCCCACCTTTGAGCACATCGAGGTCAACCAGTTCGATAATGTGCAGCAGGTGAAAGACCTGAGCCTCGACGACCCCCGTACCCGCCAGGCCATCCTCTACGCGATCAACCGTGACGAGCTGGTCAAGGCGCTCTTCAATGGGCTGCAACCGGTGGCGAACGCCTGGATGGTTCCGGCGAACCCCCTGTACAACCCCAACGTCACCAAGTACCCCTACAACCCCACCAAGGCCAAGCAACTGCTGGCCGATCTTGGCTGGAAGGCCGGCCCCGACGGCATCCTGACCCGTAATGGCAAGCGCTTCGAGATCGAGTTCGTGACCACCGCCGGCAACGCGGTGCGCGAGCGGGTGCAGCAGTTCATCGCCAACAACCTTAAGCAAGTAGGCATCGCGGTGCGCATCAACAACGCGCCTTCTGCGGTTGTCTTCGCCGATGACTACAGCCAGCGGGCCTCCGAAGGGCGCTGGACCGGCATGTTCATGTTCGCCTGGAACTTCAGCCTGGCCGAAGATGGCAGCGGCTACCAGTACAAAGACGCCAACACCGGCGCGGTCTTTGCCCCCACCAAGGACAACAACTACACCGGCCAGAACGTGGCGGGCTGGCACAACGACGAGTACGACCGCATCGTCTCACAGGCCAAGGTGGAGTTCGACGCCGCCAAGCGTAAGCAACTCTACGGCCAAGCCCAGGAGATCTGGGCCAAGGACGTGGCTGCCATCCCGCTGTATTTCCGCTCGAACGCCATCGTGGTACGCGAGGGCCTGGTGAACTACGTCACCTCGACCTACTCGGGCGGTTACGGCTACCCGGCCTGGAACGCCTGGGAGATCGGCTGGGCCTCCCGCGGCGCCCAGAAGCGCCTTGACCAGGCCAAGTACGCCCGCGCCTTCGAGCAGTAAGCCAAATAGCTGGTCTCGAGCCCGCAGCTAAAGCTGCGGGCTTCTTCTTTGGCACTCTAGCCTCCACAAAAGCCAGGGAGCGGTTGGTTGTTGGCGTATCACTCCGCTCTGAAAGATCGAACCTTGGCCCGGCTGGTCCCTCACGGCAGCTCTACCCGTGTCAAAAAGGGGGACCTAGGGACGCAAGACCCGAAGCGCTTTGCGCTTGCGTCCCTACTAGGTTTTTCTCGGTTTTTGTAGTAAAATATTGGTATGAATATGTCTAAGACAGAAAACACCTCCAAGAGCCCGCTCGAGATCCTGACCTCCCCCCTCCGGGCTGACGAGATCGAGTGGAAGGTGCAGACCAGCAAGAACGGCAAGACCCTGATTGCCCCCTACATCGATAGCCGGGCGGTGATGAGCCGCTTCGACGCGGCTTTTGGGCCCTTTGGCTGGCAGAACGCCCTCAAGGAGGTGCGGATCGGCGAGGAGAGTGCTTGGCTGTGTGGGATCGGCGTCAAGGATGAGAGCGGCGAGTGGATCTGGAAGTGGGATGGCTCCGGCGTCTCCGACATCGAGCCGGTCAAAGGGGGCATCTCCGGCGCCATGAAACGAGCCGCGACCCAGTGGGGCGTAGGCCGCGAACTCTACAACTACCCCAAGGTCTACATCACCGGCGAGCACAAGTACATCCCCTTCGACGTGCTCAAGCGGCTCGAGGGCCTGCCCACGGCCATCGCTAAAGGCGCGCGCCTGCCCGAAGTCATCAGCCTCAACCCCGACGGCAGCGACGTGCGCAAAGCCGCCTAAGCTCGAGCCGACCTTATCCCAACGGGCCCATCGGCCCGTTTTTGTTTTTGGCTGCACCGCCTTAGCGGCTCCGGGACCGAGTGTAACGAGGTTCAGGGTGAGAGAAGCTCCCTACCCCTCCTCGTACAGACGGCTTTTGAGGTAATAATCCTGGATCAGAATTTTGGCGAAGGCCGCCGTGGGCACCATCAGCAAGGCTCCCAGCAGGCCGAAGAGGCTGGCCCCTACCAGGATCGCCGCGATCACCGTGACCGGGTGCAGGTTGGTGGTCGAACCCAGGATGCGCGGGGAGAGGATGTGGGCCTCGAGCTGGTTGGCCAGCCACACCACCAGCAACGTCAGGAGCACCGTCGGCCAGCCCACGGTGGCGGCCAGGAGCAGGGCCGGGACTGTGGAGACGATCACCCCCACGTAGGGGACCAGGTTGAACACCCCGGCCAAAAACCCCAGGCTGCCCGCCAGCGGCACCCCCACCAACGTCAGGCCCAACCCCACCGTGAGCCCCACCCAGAAAGCCACCTGGACCTGTCCGCGGATGTAGCCGCCAAAAGCGGTGTCGGCCTTGCGGACCAGCTCGAGGGTGTGCGGCTGGTAGGGTTTGGGGATGATCTGGAGGATGGCCCGGTTGATCCGGGGCAGGTCGTAGAGGAAGTAGATCGAGATCACCAACGCCACCAGCGCCTGCGCCACCCCGCCCACCAGCCCGATCAGAAAATCCACCAGCCGCCCGCCCTGCGAGAGCAGGTTTTGCAGGGTGTCCACCAGGCTCTGGCTGAGGCCCTCGAGGATGCGCTGGAGGCTCAGCCCGAACTCCGAGAGCAGCGAGCGCAGGCCCTCCGGCAGGATGGCCCCGGTGTTGCCGGAGAGGCCCCGGACCCAGCGGAGGGCGGGCTCGAAGGTCTTGGAGAGGTCGCCCACCACCTGCGAGAAGCGGCTCACCATCTCCGCCACCAGCGCCGAGGCCAAAGCCAGGAAGAGCAGCAGCACCGCGTACACCGCCAGCACCCCCAGCCAGCGTGGCAGCCTGCGCCGCTCGAACCAGCGCACCGCCGGGCTGGTCAAGTAGGCGAAGCCAAAGCCGATGGCCAAAGTCACGATCGCCGCCCGGGCCTGAGCGAGCAGGTGCAGGAGCAAGAAAAGCGCCAGCAGGCCGATCCCCAGATAGGTCACCGCGCGGACCCAGGGGTTTTTCCAAAGCTCTCGGAACGTTGCGCGCATGGCCCAACTATATTTCGGCGGCGCTGCCGGGCTCGAGCGGCAGGACAAACCGCCCTTGGCGCTTCGCTACGATAAGCAAAAAGGAGGATCGCGTGAGAGCGCTGACGCCGAGCGTGGGGGCATCTGGCCTTCGTACCTCGCGCTCAGCAGGGTTCGCGGGCGGGTTGACCGGGGGGACCGGTCGTGTGGTCCCGCGGCGTTCCCATTGGGGCCTTAGGAAAACTCCCGGCCCTCACGAGCCGGGTGGGGAGGGTTATGGCCTACTGGAGATTTAGCGACAAAACCGTGCTCTATAGCGGGGCCCGGGTGGAGGGAAATCGGCCCTTCGCCGACTACCTGCGCACCGAGCTATACGGCTTAGCTCACGGCGAAGGGCCCCTGGTGTGGCTAGGCCAGGATGGAGCGGTGGCGCTCCAACCGGAGAACAGCTGGCTGCTCGACGCCTGGGCCCGCAACGAGGCCCACCTGGCCCGGCTCGAGGTGGTGGAGAGCGACTACACCCCGCAATCCTCGGATATCCCGCTGGAGGTGCTCGAGCACCTGCGGCGAGCTGGCCCCACCCGGCGCTGATGATGCGGGGTGCGGCTTGAGGCGGGCGGTGTCCCTTAGGAGGAGCATGATGGCCCAGCTCTACGGTTTCGACGCATATTCGCCCAAAGAGATCGCCGAGCGCATCGAGAAGGTGGGGGTGACCAAGGCCCGCCTGCCGATCCTCACCACCTTCACCCTGGGGGTGTTGGCGGGTGGTTTTATCGGTCTGGGGGCGCTTTACTTCACGCTGGTAACCAGCGATGTTGGTCTATCCTTCGGGGTGAGCCGGGTGCTGGGCGGGGTGTGCTTCTCGCTGGGCCTGATCCTGGTGGTGGTGGCCGGGGCCGAGCTGTTCACCGGCAACAACCTGCTGGTGATGGCTTGGGCCGCCCGGCGCATCGGGGGCGCGGAGGTGCTGCGCAACTGGCTGGTGGTCTTCCTGGCCAACGCGGTGGGCGCGGTCGGTCTGGCCCTGGTGGTGGTGCTCTCCCACCACCCCGACATGAACCAGGGGACGGTGGCTCAAAACACCCTTAAGATCGCCGCCCTCAAGGCTTCGCTGCCCTTCTGGGAGGCTTTTTTCAAGGGGGTGTTGTGCAACGTGCTGGTCTGTCTGGCGGTGTGGCTGGCGATGGCCGGGCATAGCGTGACCGACAAGATCCTGGCCATCGTGTTCCCCATCTCGGCCTTCGTGGCGGCGGGTTTCGAGCACAGCATCGCCAATCTCTACTTCATCCCCCTGGGGATCCTGCTTCGCGACGCGACACAGGGGCTGAGCCCGGAGCAACTCCAGGCCCTCACCTGGTCGGGCTTGCTGCATAACCTGACTCCCGTGACCCTCGGCAACATCGTGGGGGGCAGCGGGATGGTGGGGCTGGTCTATTACCTGGTGTACCGGCACCGAGCCCCGGAGGCGGCCCCTGGCCCTGGCATCCCCGAAGCCGGGCTGCCGCAGGGGGGGAGGTGAGGGGCATGCCGACGGCGATCATCGACGGCCACACCTACGAATTCCGCCCTGGCCAGACGATCCTCGAGGCCCTGCGCGCCCTGGGCACCGACCTGCCCTCCGCCTGCTACGACCCCCGCCTCGAGCCCTACGGGGCTTGCCGGCTCTGCCTGGTCGAGGTGGAAGGGCGGCCCTTTCCGGTGGCGGCCTGCAACACGCCCTTGCAAGTGGGCATGGTGGTGCGCACCCACACCCCTGCCCTGGAGGACAACCGCAAACACGAGTTCCGCTTTCTGCTGGGCCGCTACCCCAAGGAGGCGCCCCTGCGCCAGCCCTACCAGCCCTTCCACCGCTACTTGCACGAGTACGGCCTGACCGCGGCGTCGTTTCCCGGCGATAGCCGGGTGGAACTCCAGGCCGAGCCGGACCCCGCCCGGCAGGACTTCGGCCACCCCTATATCCGGGTGGACCTCTCGCAGTGCATCCTCTGCTACCGCTGTGTGCGCATCTGCGAGGACGTGCAAGGCCAGTTCGTGTGGCAGGCCTTCGACCGGGAACACCAGACCCATATAGCGCCATCCGGACCCAGCCTGCTCGAGAGCGCCTGTGTGAGCTGCGGGGCCTGCGCCGACACCTGCCCCACCGGAGCCCTGGACGACTGGAGCGTGCTCGAGCTGGGCACCCCCACCACCTGGACCCGCTCGACCTGCCCCTACTGCGGGGTGGGCTGCGAGTTCTTGGTGGGCACCCGCCAGGGCCGCATCACCCAGATCAAGCCTGCTCTCGACGCGCCGGTCAACAAGGGCCACCTCTGCGTGAAGGGGCGCTACGCTTTCGAGTACAACCAATCCCCCGACCGCATCACCCAGCCCATGATCCGCCGTGGCGGGGAGTGGCAGACGGTGAGCTGGGAGGAGGCCCTCGCCTTCGTGGTGGGCGAACTCGGCCGCATCCGCCAGACCCATGGCCCCGACTCCATCGGCATCCTGGGCTCGGCCCGCGCCACCAACGAGGAGAACTATCTGGCGCAGAAGTTCGCCCGGGTGGTCATCGGCAGCAACAACGTAGACTGCTGTGCCCGGGTCTGCCACGCCCCCAGCGCCGAGGCCCTCAAACGGGTCTTTGGTACCGGGGCCGCCACCAGCGCCTTCGACGACATCGAGCTGGCCCAGACCTTCCTGCTGGCCGGGACCAACGCCACCGAGAACCACCCGGTGGTGGGCGCGCGCATCAAGCAGGCCAAGCGCCGCGGGGCCAAGCTGATCGTGGTGGACCCCCGCCAGACCGAGCTGGCCCGCTGGGCCGATATCCTCCTGGCCCCCCGCCCCGGCACCGACATCCCGCTGTTCCACGCCATGGCCCGGGTGATCCTGGAGGAAAACCTCACCGACCCGGCTTTCCTGGCCGAGCGGGTGGAGGGGTTCGAGGCCTTCCGCGCGGCCGTCGAGGAGTGGACCCCCGAGCACGCCGCCGAGGTCTGCGGGGTGAGCGCCGAAGCCATCCGCCAGGCGGCGCGGCTCTACGCCACCCACAAGCCCTCGATCTGCTTCCACGGCCTGGGTCTGACCGAGCATCACCAGGGCACCGAGGACGTGATGGCCCTGGCCAACCTGGCCCTGCTCACCGGCAACGTGGGCAAGCCGGGCACCGGCGTGAACCCTCTGCGCGGCCAGAACAACGTGCAGGGCTCGGCTCACATGGGCTGTGAGCCCAACACCCTCACCGGCTCCCAACCGCTTGCCAAGGCCCGCGCCCGCTTCGAGCAGCTCTGGGGCTGCCCCCTCCCCACTACTAAAGGTCTCAACCTCATGCAGATGCTCGACGCCGCGCGAGAGGGCGCGCTCAAGGCCTTGTGGCTCTTCGGCTACGACGTGCTCCTGAGCAACCCCGACGCCGCGCGCACCGCCCAAGCTTTCGAGAAGCTCGAGCTCGTCGTGGTGCAGGACCTCTTCATGAACGAGAGCGCCCGCCTCTACGGCCACGTCTTCCTGCCCGCGGCTAGCAACTTCGAGAAAGACGGCACCTTCATGAACTCCGAGCGGCGCATCCAGCGCATTCGCCAAGCGGTCCCGCCGCCGGGGGAGGCCCGGCCCGACTGGCAAATCCTCTGCGACGTGGCCCGGGCTATGGGCCAGGGGGAGCACTTCGCCTTCGAGGGCCCCGAGGTCATCTGGGACGAGGTGCGCTCGGTGTGGCCGGGCGGGGCGGGGATCAGCTATGCGCGGCTCGAGCAGGGCGGCTTGCAGTGGCCCTGCCCCAGCCTGGATCACCCCGGCACCCCCCGCCTGCACGCCCAGAGCTTTCCCATCGGCCCCAAGGCCACCCTGGCCGCAGTTTCTTATCTGCCCAGCGCCGAGCAACCCAGCGCGGAGTATCCCTTCCTGCTCATCACCGGGCGCACCCTCTACGCCTTCAACGCAGGCACCATGACCGGTCGCACCCGCAACACCCGGCTCTACCCCACCGACCGGCTCGAGGTCTCCCCATCCGACGCCGAGCGCCTGGGCTTGCGGGAGGGCGAGAGGGTGCGGGTGCGGAGCCCCTACGGCGAGGCCCGCCTGCCCGTGCACATTACCCAGTGGGTCAAGCCCGGCGAGCTGTTCTCCACCTTCCACGACCCGGAAGTGTTCATCAACCGGGTCACCAACCCCCACCGCGACCGCTACACCCTGACCCCGGAGTACAAGCGCACCGCGGTGCAACTCGAGAAGCTATGACCAAGTACGTAGGCGAATAAGGGGGTTGGAATTCGTGGGCTCGGGCAGGAGTTGGAGCGCTGCCCGAGCCCACCGCCCAGAGGTGGGAGCGGTGCCTCGCTGAGAGAGACTTTCGCCCCCTATACTCGGGTTTCGATGCGGCTTTCAATCGGGCGGGCTGATCGGTGCTAGGGTGAGGAGGTCAAACCAGAAAGGTGGTGAACTATGAATAGCCAACTCGGGTATCTGTTGGGGGGCATTTTCGTGCTTTTGGGGCTTTACGTCTGGTTTGCCGGCCCCCATAGCTTACTGTGGGGAATCGTCTTGATCGTCATCGGCGTCTACTTCGCCTATAGCCTCCGTCCGAAGCGGAAGGCCGGCTAGGGTAACGGCTAAGATGGCCCCCTCGAGCCTGGCTCGAGGGGTTATTTTTACCCGGCCCAGAACTCGAGCTTGGGGAAGATCCCCAAGTCCCGGTAGCTGAGCGTCCGCAGCGGAACCCCCAGCCGCAAAACCAGGAGTGCTACGCTGGCGTCCTCCAGCGCGCCCTTCCAGTCGAGGAGGGCTTGCAATACGGTCTGGATAGCGTCCAGCTCACCCAACCCTAGCGCTATGACCTCGAGCCCCTCGCGCATCCTATCCGGCGCCAGCCGCGCTTTGTCCGGTCCGCCTTCGAAGAGGAGCCACTTGAAGACCCAGAACCCTACCGGCAGCGGCACGATGAGGCGGCTCTTGGCTTGCGCTAATGCCCCAAATCCCCGCACCGTGCTCTCATGGTCGGGGTCGGCGGCGTGGTAGAGGGCGATCGGCGGCCCGGCATCCAGCACCAGGCGTGGCGGAACGCTCATCGCTGGCGGTGGGTGAGCCGATCTTCGGCGTGGTCGCGAGCGTTCCCCGATGCCACCGGGATTAACCCGGCCAGCTCGAGCAGGGCAGCCGGGTTTTGGGGGGCCAGGCGAGCTTCTAGTGCCTCTTGCACCAAAGCCGAGAAGCTGGTCTCGGGGTGTTTTTTGAGTAGGCTTCGACGGCTTGGGCGAGGGTTTCGTAGTGCTTGTTCATTCGTCCTCTGGCCTGCTTATCCTCAGCCAGTCCCGCACTGGTTTATGGCCTGGGTCTGAGCAGAGAAAGTAGACCTCGAGAATGGACTGAATTTCGCTCAACAAAATTGAATGTACCAAAAATGATGCGTTTTCTTGGTCTTGTCAGACCTTAATGCTCATTGGCTCTCTTGAATAAAGACGGTACGCCTTGGCGTACCGTCTTTGCGCAGAAAACCCAGGCTGCGAATCAACCGCACTTGCTATAGCCACAGCTATAGCACTTCACGCAGCCCTCTTCCCGCACCAGATTGGCATCCCCGCACTCCGGGCAGGTCCCGGCCCCGGTCTTGGCCTTGGGCTGGGCCGGGATGTGGATGGAGAAGTTGTCGCCGTCCAGATGGGCGGCGGTCTGCACGAAGGGGGCGTTGGCGGTTTGGGTCTTGGCGGGTTTCTCTTCCTTCAAGGCGATGGCGGTGTTGGTTTCTAGCGCCACCGCGATCAAATCGGCCTTGGAGGTCACGAAGTGGCCCTGGTAGTTGCCATAGAGCCCGCCGTTGATGCCGCGCAGGGTCTTCACCAAGGCTTCGGCAGGGACGCCGTATTGCAGGGCGATCGAGACGATGCGGCCCAAGGCTTCGCTGTCAGCGTTGGCTTCGTCGCCAGCCTTGCCGCTGGTCAGGATCACCTCTACCGGGTGCTCACCCTGCATGTTCACCGTCACCAGGAATCCCCGGCGGGTGCCGTCGGCGCTGGTGAGCTTGACCATGTCGGTGTAGCCGACCAGGCGTCCGGTGCGCTCGAAGACGGGTTGGCCGGGCTTGGGCTCGGGGGCCGGGGCGGGCGGCTCGAGCAGCGCGGGCTGTACCACGGTATGCTGGGCGCTCTCCTGGGTTTCCTTCTTCTCGTCTTTGCTCACCGAGAGCACCTGGAGGTCGCGGCTGCCGTCGCGGTACACGGTGATGCCCTTGCAGCCGGTCAGGTAGGCCTCGGTGTAGGCGGCCTCCACGTCGGCTACGGTGGCCTGGTTGGGCAAGTTGATGGTCTTGGAGAGCGAGTTGGCGGCCAGCCCAAAGGCGTCGAAGGAGCGCTGCACTACGCCCTGCATCCGCACGTGGTCCAGGGGGGGAACGTCGTGGGCACCCTCGAAGACGGCCTGGATTTCGGCGGGAATTCCTTCTATCCCCCGCACCGAGCCGTGGTGGGTCTGGATGGCCGCGATGAGCTTGTCCCAGTCCCAGGCTCCGTCCTTCTCAAACTGCGGGGTGGGCGGGTATTTCTCCATCTGCTCGACGAAGAGGGGGTGCAACAGCGCTTTATACTGCCCGCCGATGCGCCGCCACATGAACGGCGAAAACATCGGCTCGATACCGCTCGAGACCCCCATCAGCATCGAGGTAGTGCCGGTGGGGGCCACGGTCAGCACCGCTACGTTGCGGCGGGGCCGGATCTCGGGAAACTTGCCCGGGTTCTGGGCGTAGATGGGGAAGACCCCGCGCTCTTCGCCCAGACGCTCGGACTCGAGGATGGCCTCTTCGCGCATGGCGTTCATCATCCCGGCCACGGCCTGGCGACCCTCCTCGGAGGAGTAGGGCAGGCCCATCTTGATCAGGGCGTCGGCCAGACCCATCACCCCCAGCCCCAACCGGCGTAGGGTCTGCGAGGCGATACGGTTGTCCTCGAGGGCGAAGACGTTCACGTCCAGCACGTTATCGAGGAAGCGAATGCAGGTGCGCACGTCGGCGCGGAAGGTGGCGTAGTCGAAGGTCTTGTCGGGGCGCACGTAGGCGGCCAGGTTGATAGCACCCAGGTCGCAGGGCTCACCCACAGTGAGGGGGATTTCGCCGCAGGGGTTGGTCGAGCGGATCTCGTAGCGTTTGCCCAGATGTTTGAGCGCGGAAAGCTCGTTGATCCGGTCCACGAAGATCAGGCCCGGTTCGCCGGTGGCCCAGGCGTGCCAGGCGATCTCGTGCCAGAGCCACTTGGCCGGAACCTTGCCGCCATAAACCGGAATCGCCCGGGCCCCGTCCACCTCACGGTCGGGCAGGTCGGGGAGGGTGCCAGTGTACTCGCCCTTCACCGGATAGGGGTAGTACTTGCCGGGGACCTCGGCGGGCTCCACCGCCCACAGCCCGTCGGCTTGGAGGGTGTTCCAGAAAGCCTCGGTGGCCAAAATCGAGATGTTGAAGGTGCTGATGTCGCCCTCGGCGGCCTCGCGGTCTAGGTCCTTGGCGGTGAGAAAATCCAGCAGGTCGGGGTGGTCGATGGCGATGGTGGCCATGCCCGCCCCCCGCCGGGTCCCCCCCTGGCGCACCACCCGCAGCACCGGGGCGTAGACGTAGCGCAGGGTGGCGACCGGCCCGGCCTTTTCCCCGCCCAGGTTGCCCCACTCCAAGAAGTTATCGAAGATCTCCATCAGGAAGCTGACTGGGCCGCTGCTGGTCCCGCCCGAGCCCTTGATGGGGGCCCCTTCGGGGCGCAGGTGGGAGAAGTCCACGTGGGGCTCCTGACCCTTACCGGCCAGCGCCACCGCGTCGTGGGCCACGTCGATGATAGCCCCCATGTCGTCGGGGATCTCGAGCACCCCCTGGGGCCGCTCACGCACGGTGAGCACCCCGTTACGCCGGGCCAAAGCGGCCAGCTCGGGGCTCACCAGCCCGTACACCACCCGAGTCCAGTTCCTGACGGTGATGGGCTCTTTCTCCCCGTCGGGGTTGATGGGGGGGCGCATCATCCCCTGGATGAAGTCTTCCACGTCGGCGTGGTCGGCCCGCAGGTAAGCGAAGCCGCGCACCGTGCGACGGGGCCCGGCAGCCTTCCGCGAGACGTAGGGGTCCAGGTTGACCCCGTTGCCCCCACCGACCTTGGTGACCAGCGCCAGCTTCTTGGCGACCTCGAGCACCCCGTCAAAGGAGGAAGGGTCGTTCTCGGTGGCTCCCTGAACGAAGCAGTTCAGGACGTTCCCGTGTTGGGTCCCGGCCCCGGCCAGCACCCGCCCGCCGGGGCAGAAGCGCTTAGAGGCCATGAGCCGGAAGAATTCCTCGCTCCAGTGGGCGCGGGCCTCGGGTTTCTCGGCCCCTGCTACCCAGTCCGCTACCCGGCGGAACATTCCCAAAACATCCCCGTCGCTCTCCTGCATGTACTGGCGGCGGGCAATCGCCTGCGCATGGTCGTCGAAATGTCCTGGTTTGAACTCCATTGCTGCCTCCCACCAAGGTCCGGGTGAAGCCCTGACCTCGAGATGATGCCCTCCTGACAGTTGCGGTGCACAGCAGGGAACAGCGGAGCAATCCCCGCTTTTCCTAGTTGTTGCCGCGTACCTCAGGGCGAAAGCTCCCCCAGCCGGAAGGCCCCGGCCCTCTATATATTGGGGTTGCTGAGCAAGAGGCTACTACAACTAGCGGTTTTGGTCAAAGGGTTTCCGTCACTTTCCGGGAAGAATATTAAGCCCGCCCAGCCCCCAATCAGGACGCACCGCCCAGGATGAGGCGGACCGGGGTAAGGGGTGGGAAAGGCGTCTGGGAGGGGTGAGAAGCTATCGCGGATCGCCAAAAACTCTGGCGCTAGGCGATCTGCTCACTCGAGTGCCCACACCCCCAGGCTGAAGGGCGGCAGGGGATGGCTGGCCTCCAGGTTTCCCCGGTAACAGGCGGCGGGGGTCCCGCTCAGGAGGTCGCGGGCCTCCTGTCCCCGGGCCCAGACCCCGTGCAGGGGGATCACCGGCTTCCAGGGCTCGTCCAAGGTGTTCACGGTGACCACCAAGGCTTCGTGCTCGTGAACTCGGGCGAAGGCCAGGTGGCCATCTTGAGCGTAAAGCCGCTGGTACTTGCCGCGGCGCAGTACCGGGTGAACCTGGCGCAGACGGGCCAGATGGCGGATGGACTCGAGGATCGGCCTCTGCCAGTGCTCCTCCTGCCAGATCATGCCCCGCCGGTTGTCGGGGTCGTGGCCCCCCTCCAACCCGATCTCGTCGCCGTAATAGACCATGGGGGCGCCGGGCAGGGTGTAGAGCAGCGAGAGAGCCAGCCGGGTACGCTCCAGGTTTTTGTGCATCAAGGTGATGAGCCGGGGGGTGTCGTGGCTGGTGAGGAGGTTCATCTGGGCGGTCACGATATCCCAGGGGTAGCGCGTGAATATTTCCTCGAGACGGTGGCTGAAGGCCAAGGCTTGCAGGCTCTCCACCCGGCCCAGCCCGCTCTTAGCGGCCAGGTCCTTGTCCAGGATATCGCCCCCCGCGAAGCCCAACACTGCTCGTCCCAGCGGGTAGTTCATCACCGCGTCGAACTGGTCGCCCTGCAGCCAGCGGCTGGCGTCGTCCCAGATCTCGCCCACGATGTAGGCCTGGGGGTTCTTGGCCTTGACCCGCCTCCTGAACTCCTGCCAGAAGGAGTCGTCGTTGATCTCGTTGGGCACGTCCAGCCGCCAGCCGTCAATGCCGAATTCGATCCAGAACTCGGCCACCCGCAGGAGGTAATCGCGCACCTCCTGGGTGTCGGTGTTGAACTTGGGCAACTCGGGGTTGTCCCACCAAGCCGCGTAGTTGGCCTTGCCCGAGTAAGCGTTGAGCGGGAAACCGTAGACGTGGAACCACTGGAGGTAGGGGGAGAAGCGCCCGTTCTCGAGGATGTTCTGGAAGGCGAAGTGCCCCCTCGAGCAGTGGTTGAACACCGCGTCCAGCACCACCCGGATGCCCCGCTGGTGGGCTCCTTCGATCAGCCGCCGGAGGGCCTTGTTGCCGCCCAGCATGGGGTCTACTTGGAAGTAGTCGGTGGTGTGGTAGCGGTGGTTGGCGGTGGAGGCGAAGATTGGACAGAAATAGATCGCGTTGAAGCCCGACTCCCGGATGTAATCGAGCTTCTCGATCACCCCCCAGAGGTTGCCCCCTTTGAAGCCGCGTAAGGTGGGGGCCGCGTCCCAGGGTTCAAAGTCTTGGCTCAAGGGGGCGGGCAACTCCATCGGCCCGGCCCCCCGGCGGAAGCGGTCAGGGAAGATTTGATAAAAGATAGCGTCTTTGACCCAGTCGGGGGTGAGGGACATACCGCATAAGTTTACGCTGGGATGGCCGCGAAAGGAATGTGGCATGGCCGCTACTCAGGCCCGCACCAGCCCTGCGCTTGGGTACACCTCTACCCTGCGGTCGCGTCTTCGAGCGGCACTCAGCCTCAGCGTTCGGCGAAGCCCTTAGGCGATTCAGTTGTGGTGCTCCGCGCTCTCTGATACGATGCCGGGGTTAGAGGGTTAGAGGAATGCCAAGAGGAAATCTCATTGTCATGACCGGGGCCTCCGGGGTGGGCAAGGGCACCATCCGGGCCAGGCTCTTGGAGTACATCCGCCCCATGCACTACTCCATCTCCATGACCACCCGCCCACCGCGGGTGGGCGAGCGGAACGGGGTGGACTACTACTTCGTGAGTAGGCCCGAGTTCGAGGCTAAGATCGCCCAGAACGGTTTCCTGGAGTATGCCCAGTACGTCGAGGACTACTACGGCACCCCCCGCGAGCCGGTGGAAAAAGCGCTGGCCGAGGGCATTGACGTGCTGCTGGAGATCGAAGTGCAGGGGGCCTTACAGGTGGCCCGGCAGGCCCCCGAGGCCATCCTGGTCTTCATCATCCCGCCCTCGCTCTCCGAACTGCGCCGCCGGTTGCTGTTGCGCGGGACCGATAGCCTCGAGAAGATCCACAAACGGCTCAAACGGGCCGAGGAGGAGCTGCGCGAGGCCCACCACTTCGACTACGTGGTGGTCAACGATCAACTCGACCGGGCGGTCTCAGACTTCTCCAGCATCATCAAGGCCGAGCGCCTCAAGACCGAACGCATGGGGGATGCGCTCGAGCGCTCCCTCGAGCGCGAACCGGCCTTGGAGGCAGAGTTGGATGAACTCGAGCGGAAGCTGGGCGAGAGCTAGTAGCTGGCCGTAAGCCGTAAGTGATCAGCTCCTGATCTCTGGCTCATTGCCCATCGTTCATTGCTCCTAGGTCTCAGCGGGGCCCAGCCCTATCCATATCAACCTTTTCGCGCTACACTGCTTCTTTGGGAGAGAAGGACTATGGCTGAACCCGGAATCGATACCCTGCTCACCGTCACGGACTCCAAGTACCGCCTGACGGTGGCGGTGGCCAAGCGCGCCCAGCAACTGCTGCGCTACCAGTTCAAAAACACCGTGCTCGAGCCCTCCGAGTGGCCTAAAATGCGCACACTCGAGGGGGAGAAGCCCGATCCCAACGCCGTCACCTGGGCCATGCAGGAACTCCAGACCGGGCGGCTCGTGGTCGGCGAGAACCTGGTGCCCGATGACCGGCTTTCCAAGGTGCTCGACCAGATGTACCCCCGCGAAATCCCCGAGCCCCAACCGCAAGAACGGGAGCGGGACTAGAAGCTTAGGCAGGCGCTTCAACCGGTGGCCTACGGGCTGCCGGTTTTGTTTTGGCGTGTGGCTGGTGGAATAACGAATCGCTAGCGGAGTCGCTCATCGCGCTGCGGCCAAGCCGTCCACCCGCAGGAGAGATGCTTCACTGCGCTCTGTATGACCTCCGCACTTCTGGTGGACTACCGATACCTTTCGCCGCCAGCCCCTTCTCGACCCCTTGTCCCACGCCACCGGTCTCTTTCATGAATAATTAATTTGCATATACATACTGTATATTCGTGAGGCGCTTCTTTCGCCGCAGGGTGTTATTTCGCTGAACGAAGTGAAGGGTAGCGGGGTGGCGCTTATCGGATAGGCAGTAGGGGAGAGGGTTATGGCGAGCAAGGATCAACGTCACCGAGCTATTCAAGAGATCATCAGCCACGAAAATATTTCCACCCAGGCCGAGCTGGTAGATCGCCTCCGCAAGCAGGGGTATAACGTCACCCAGGCCACGGTGAGCCGCGATATTAATGAACTTCGCTTGGTGCGGGTTCCGCTGGGGCGGGGCAAGCACAAATATGCGCTCACCCAGTTCGAGCTGGCCGAGGACGTGATGGACGAACTCAAGCGTATCTTCCGCGGTTTCGTCCACGACGTAGACCGGGGGGAGAACCTGCTCGTGTTGCGCACCGCCGAGGGCCACGCCTCGGGAATCGCCCTTCTGCTCGACCGTCTGCGCCGCGACGACATCGTGGGCACCATCGCCGGGGAGGATACCATCCTGGTGGTGGCCCGCAGCACCGCGGATGCCGAGAAACTCCAGGACGAGATGGAAGGGTATCTTGTATAACTTGGGAGGGAAACCAGAGGCGTTAATTAGCTTTTGCCTACCTGCTTGTTCCCGGCTTTTGGCCACGGAGCAAAAAGCGCTCCGAAACCAGTATCCCCAGCCCCCAGCTTTTGGCTTCTGACCTCTTATCTATGCTCGAGTTCTCCCTGCAAGCCTTCCTCACCCTGCTGGTGGTGGTAGACCCCATCGGCCTGGTGCCGATCTTTATCGCCCTGGCGGGGGGCCGCCCGCGCCTAGAGCAGCGCTACCTAGCCCGCAAGGCGGTGATCGTGGCCGGGGTGGTGATGCTGGGGTTCGCGGTGTTGGGGAAACCTCTGCTCGAGTACCTGGGCATCACCCTCGACGCGCTCCGGATCGCCGGGGGCATCCTGCTCTTCAAGATCGGCTTCGATATGATCTTCGCCCAGCTCGAGCGTGAGACCGCCGAGGAGTACGAAGAAGCCCAGACCCGGCCCGATTTCTCGGTATTCCCCCTGGCGATCCCCCTCATCGCCGGGCCGGGGACCCTGGCCAGCGTGCTGATCCTGGCCGGTGAGGCCCAGAAGACCCCTTACGGCTTCGGCATCGTGCTGGGGATGGCTGGGGTAGTGCTGCTCCTCACCTACTTGTTCCTGCGGGCCTCGAGCCCATTATCCCGGTTGCTGCGCCGCACCGGGATCAACGTGATCACCCGGGTGCTCGGCATTCTGCTGACCGCACTGGCCGTGCAGTACGTGGCGAACGGGGTTCGGGCGTTCATGCAAACTTAACCAGCGGTGGTTGGCTGTTTGCTATTTCCTGCTTCAACGCTGCGCGGGTTTATCCCGGTACATGGCCGCGTCGGTCTGGAACAGGGCTTCTTCTAAGCTCATTTTCGGGTCGATGGCCCCGCTGCCCGCGCTCACCCGCACCTGAAGGTTGCCCCGCACCCGCTCGATCAGCTCTCGAGCCTCGCCCACCGGCAGGTTGAGGTGCAGGCTTACGAACTCGTCGCCCCCTACCCGGAAGGCCGCGTCGCCTTGCCGCGAGAAAGCCCGCAGCGAGTCGGCCAGCCGCTTGAGGGCCTGATCCCCGGCTGCGTGGCCCTGGGCGTCGTTGAGCTGTTTGAGGCCGTCCATGTCCCAGTACAGCATGGTCAGGGGCAGTCCCAGGCGCTTGGACTGGGCCTGGAATCTGGGAAAGGCATCCTCGAGCGCCCGGCGATTGCCTAACCCGGTGAGGGGGTCGGTGAGGGCTTGGCTGACCAGGCTCTTGCGGGCCAGTTGGCCGTAGAGGAGTCCGGCGGTCTGGATGCCGAAAGCCTCGGCGATGGGCATAGCCTCGGGGGGAAAGCCCTCCGGGTCGCGTAGGTTGTCGAGGTTGATGGTCGCTAATACCTCGCCCTGGAGCACCACCGGTACGCAGATACTGGCTTGGATCTCTCTTACCCGCCCGTGTTCTTTCAATAGCTCAGAAAGCTCGCCGGCATGCGCCGCACTACGATGCTGTATCTCTGAGCCGCGGATCAGCCGTGGGCGTCCCAAGTGCCAGGCTGTCTCTCCCTCTCCATACCAAAGCAGCTCGAGATCGGAGGGGAAGGTGTGACCCAGCAAAGCTTGACCAAATCCCACCTGGGCTACGAAGCGGAAAACCTCATCTTCGCGCAGCGAGATGCTCCCGGCGTCGCAACCCGGCACCACCGCCACTGCGGTCTCGAGCACCCGCTGCAACAGGTCGGCGATGTTCTCTTCCTGTCGTACCAGTCCCGAGAGCACCTCCAGGGTGGTGCGGTAGGCCATGGCCTGCTGCTCGAGGTCAGTGATTTCTGCCAAAAGGCATAGACGCCCCCCCTCGAGGGGATGGCAGCTAACCCGGAACCAGCGTTGATCCACGTCGATCAGGGCGAAAAGACCCTGTGCGGCCCCTTCTGCGGTTAGAGCGCTTTGCTCGCGAGCGATAGGCCGCCGCGAGGCATCGTAGGGGCTAAGCAGCTTGGAGACCGAAACCCCCAGCAGATCCCGTCCCAGCAGGGCCTGGGCGGCGGGGTTGTGCCAGCCTACTTGGCCCTGTTCGTCCAGCCATACCGCACCCTGCAGCGAGTCGGAGAGTACGTCGAGTTGGAGAGAGGGCGGGGTCATAGGAGGACTCTTAGCCGTATTGTCCGAGAATTAAACGGGGGGGTCAACCCCGTCTCGGGGGGCTCACCGGGAACTCGGCCAGCAGTTCGCGGGCGTGCTCGAGGGCAGCCTCGGAGTACGAACCCGAGAGCATCCGGGCCAGCTCGCGCACCCGCTCCTCGCCCTCGATGGCGTTCACCTGCACCCGTCCCTTCTCCTTCACCACCTGGAAGTGGCGCTGG
>DASTSL010000129.1:0-11937 GCA_035760705.1 Meiothermus sp.
CGGCATCTGCCTGCGCGGCCTGCCCGGCTGGGGCGAGAACATGGCCTTCCTCACCACCTTGGTCAATACCTACGGGGGCCGCTGGTTCGACGAGAACTGGAAGCCGCAGATCAACAGCCCCGAGTGGAAGCGGGCCATCGGCCAGTACGTCGAGCTGGTCACCAAGTACGGCCCTCCCGGCGTGACCGGCAACGGCTTCACCGAAAACCTCACCCTCACCTCCGAGGGCAAGTGCGCCATGTGGATTGACGCCACCGTGGCCGCCGGCTTCCTGGCGAACCCCAAAACCTCCAAGGTGGCCGACAAGATCGGCTTCGCCAAGGCCCCGGTGGCGGTGACCCCCAACGGGGCCCACTGGCTGTGGAGCTGGGCCTTGGGCATCCCCAAGTCGAGTAAAAACGTGGACGCGGCCAAGACCTTTATCGCTTGGGCCACCTCCAAGGACTACATCGCCCTGGTCGGCAAGACCAACGGCTGGGTCTCGGCCCCTCCCGGGACGCGCTACTCGACTTACTCCAACCCCGAGTACCAGAAAGCCGCGGCCTTTGCCAAGGTGGTGCTCGAGTCCATCAACACCGCCGACCCGACCAAGCCCACCCTCAAGCCGGTGCCCTACACCGGGGTGCAGTTCGTGGGCATCCCCGAGTTTCAGGCCATCGGGACGCAGGTAGGGCAGTTCGTCGCGGGGATCGTGGCGGGCAAGACCAGCCTGGATGACGGGCTGAACCAAGCTCAGGCCGCGGTCGAGAAGCTGATGAAGGAAGCGGGCTACCTCAAGTAGCCCCCTCGAGGCCGGGTGATGCTCGTTATACGCGATGAATCCGCGGCGAAACGCCAGCCATCACCCGGCCTTATGCCGATTCGTTTTCATCCTGAACGAAGCCGAGCGCTTCGAGGGTCTCCAAATACGCGTCAACACGAGACGACCGGCGGTCGCCGCGAAAATACACCACGGGTACCCAAGACGGTCTTTGATTCCCGCAGGAGCGATCCCAAATGCCGCCAGCCTTGCAGGCTGAGTCGCTGTGCTCAGGAGGACAACGATCCACTCCGTAAACATCGCTACTGGCTAGCC
This sequence comes from Meiothermus sp., assembly GCA_035760705.1. GTDB lineage: Bacteria > Deinococcota > Deinococci > Deinococcales > Thermaceae > Allomeiothermus. The sequence continues at coordinate 1,076 of DASTSL010000129.1, forward strand.
GCTAGCCGAAATCGGAAGAAACTGTAGGTTACCCATGACCCACCGATCTTCCCTCCCTAAAGCCCGACCCGGGACGATCCGTCCCAATACCCTCTGGCTGCTCGGCCCGGCGATGTTGATGCTCATCGTCTGGACGCAAATCCCTTTCGTCCTGACCATCTATCACTCGTTCCGCCGTTTCAACCTCCTCAACCCCGAACGCCAGGGGTACGTAGGTTTTGGAAACTTTGCTTCGCTCCTCACCGACTCGATTTTTTGGACTTCGATTGGAAACACCCTGGTGCTGGTGGGCGCGGTGCTGATCGTAACGATGGTCGCCGGGCTGTTTCTGGCGATCCTTTTTTATCAAGAGTTTCCCGGCAGGGCTCTGGCCCGGACTTTGGTGATCTCGCCGTTTTTCATCATGCCGGTGGTCTCGGCTTTGATTTGGAAAAACATGCTGATGCACCCGGTGTATGGCCTTTTCGCCTGGGCCGCGCAGAGCCTCGGGCAAAGGCCGGTGGACTGGTTGGCGACCTACCCCATGCAGTCCATCGTGGCGATGGTCTCGTGGCAGTGGATTCCCTTCGCCCTACTCCTGATTTTGACCGGGTTGCAGTCTTTGTCCAAGGAACAGCTCGAGGCTGCCAAGATCGACGGGGCCAACGCCTGGCAGGAGTTTCGCTACATCATCGTGCCGCACCTGGCCCAAACCCTGAGCGTGGTGGTGATGCTCGAGACCATCTTTTTGCTCACCATCTTCGCTGAAATTTACGCCTCGACCTCGGGCGGGCCGGGCTTGGCTACCACCACTCTGCCCTATCTGATCTACATCAAAGCCTTCGCCGAGTACCGCATCGGGGTGGCCGCGGCAGGAGCGGTGTTTGCGGTAATTTTGGCAAACATCGTGGCCATTTTCGTACTGCGCATGATCGGGCGCAACCTGCAAGCCACGAAAGGGGGGATGGCGTGACCCAAGGCAAGCGCGTCCGCTGGGAACTGACCCTGCTGGCCTATCTGGCGGCGGGCATCATGTTCTTCCCGATCTTCTGGATGTTCCTCACCGGGTTCAAAAGCGAGGGCGACGCCATCGCCATCCCACCCAAGCTGTTTTTTACCCCCACGCTCGAGAGCATCCGCGAAGCCCTGAGTCGCAGCGACTACGCCGGACACGTGTTCAACTCGCTGATCTCGGCGGTGGGTTCGACGGCCCTGGCGCTGCTGCTAGCGATCCCGGCGGCCTATTCGATGGCCTTCTACCCCACCAAGCGCACCAACGGCACCCTTTTGTGGATGATCAGCACCAAGATGATGCCCCCGGTGGGGGTGATCATCCCGGTGTACCTGATCTTCCGCGACCTGCGCTGGCTGGATAACGTGTGGGCCTTGGCCCTGATGTATACGGTGATGAACCTGCCGGTGGTGATCTGGACGCTCTACGCCTACTTCCGCGAGATCCCCCAGGAGATGATGGAGGCCGCGCGGGTGGACGGGGCCAGCATCCCCCAGGAACTCACTCGAGTGCTCCTCCCGGTCTCCGGCCCGGCGGTGGCCTCGGCGGCCCTCCTCAGCATCATCCTGGCCTGGAACGAAGCCTTCTGGAGCCTCAACCTGACCTCGGCCCACGCCTCGCCGCTCTCGGTCTATGTCTCCTCGTTCAAGACCGCCGAGGGGCTTTTCTGGGCCAAGATGTCGGCGGCCTCGATGATCGCCATTTTGCCGGTGATGGTGATGGGCTGGCTGGCCCAGCGGCAGTTGGTGCGGGGTCTGACCTTCGGCGCGATCAAGTGAAGGCTAAAAGCTGGAAGTGGAGATATTCGAGATGACAGCAGCGGTGATTACACGTCCGAGAAAGCTCGAGATCCAAGACCTCCCCCCACCCGAAGTCGCAGTCGGCCAGGTGCGGATTCGGGTGGGGGCTACCGGGGTCTGCGGAACCGACCTCCACCTCTTCGAAGGGCACTTTCACGCCCGCTTGCCGCTGGTGCCCGGCCACGAGATCGCCGGGATCATCGACCAGGTGGGGTTGGGGGTGAGCGACCTGAAGGAAGGCCAACTGGTGGCCCTCGACCCGGTGATCGCCTGCGGACAGTGCTGGGCCTGCCGCCGCGGGCAGCGCCAGCACTGTCTGAACTTTCAGGCGTTGGGGGTCACGCGGGCCGGGGGCTTCGCCCAGTACGTGGTGGCTCCGGCGGGGAACGCCTACGCGGTGGAAAATCTTAGCGCCGCCGAGGCGGCCTTCGCCGAGCCGCTGGGCTGCGTGGCCTGGGGCATCCTGCGGCTGCGCCCGCAGCCGGGGAGCAGCGCGCTTTTGTTCGGAGCCGGGCCGATCGGGCTGCTGTTGATGCAGGCCTTGTTGGCCTCGGGGGTGGCGGCGGTGACGGTGGTGGACCCGGTGGCCGAGCGGCTGGCCCTGGCGAGAACCCTGGGCGCTTGGCGCACCGTGCAGAGCGGGCCGAACCTGAGCGAAGAACTCAAGGACTTAGAGCCCCACGGCTTCGACGTGGTGACCGAGGCCACCGGGGTGCCCGGCGTGGTGGAGGCCCTGCCGCAGTACGCGGCGGTGGGCGGGAAGATCCTGATCTTCGGTGTGGCCCCCGAGGACGCCACGGTGCGGATGAACCCTTACGACCTCTTCCAGCGCGACCTGAGCGTGTTGGGCAGTTTCTCGCTCAACGCAACCGTGCCCCAGGCGCTGGCCTGGCTCGAGGCGGGCCGCGTTCAGGTCAAGCCCCTCATCAGCCACCGGCTGCCCATCGAACAACTGGGGCTGGCGCTGGAGTACAAGGAACACCCCGGGATGGGGAACGCCCTCAAGGTGCTGATCGTCCCCGAGTAGGTGGGATATGGTATTGGATCAGTTCAGACTAGAGAACCAGGTCGCCGTCGTCACCGGCGGAGCCCGGGGCATCGGGCTCGCCATCACCACCGCGCTCGCCGGGGCGGGGGCCACCGTGGTTATCGCCGACCTCGACCCGGCATTGGGTGAACAGAGCGCCCGTCAGCTACAAGAGCGAGGCTCGAGGGTCGAGTTCCGCCCGCTCGACGTGACGCAATCAGCCCAGGTAGACAGGCTCGCTACGAGCCTGGTGGAGCAGTACGGCCAGGTGGACATCCTGGTCAACAACGCCGGGATCTGCCGCAATACGCCCGCGCTCGAGACCCCCGACGAGGAGTGGCTGCACGTCTTCGACGTCAACGTGAACGGGGTGTTCTGGTGCAGCCGGGCTTTCGGGCGGGTGATGGCCCGGCAGGGGCGGGGCAGCATCATCAACATCGCCTCGATGTCGGGGATCATCGTCAACAAACCCCAACCTCAGGCGGCCTACAACGCTTCCAAGGCTGCCGTCACCCACCTCACCAAGTCGCTAGCGGCGGAGCTGGCGAGCGCCGGGGTGCGGGTGAACGCGATCTCCCCCGGCTACATCGGCACCGAGATGACCAAACGCGGGCTCGAGGACCCCGAGTGGCGCAGCAGCTGGCTCGAGCTCACCCCGCTGGGCCGCCTGGGCGAGCCCTCCGAGGTGGCGAACTGTGCCCTCTTCCTGGCCTCCCCCGCCAGCAGCTACCTCACCGGGAGCGAGTTGGTGGTGGACGGGGGGTATACGGTCTGGTAAAAAGCAAACGGCTAACCGCAAACCGCTCGACGTCGGCATGAGTTGTTGGCTGTTTGCCGTTAGCGGTTTGCTCCTCGCGAAGGAGTAACCATGCGAACGCTCATCAGCGAACCCCACCGCATCGAGTGGGTGGAAGCGCCCGAACCGCGGTTAGAGGCGGGAGAAGTGCTGCTCGAGCCCCTGGCGGTGGGGGTCTGCGGCTCGGATATTCACGTTTTCGAGGGGCTACACCCCTTTGTCGGCTATCCCGTCTTTCCCGGCCACGAGGTCGCGGCGCGGGTGATCGGGCGGGGTCCCGGCGTTGACCCCTCCTGGGAGGGGGCGCTGGTGGCGCTCGAGCCCTCCCTCACCTGTGGGCGCTGCGAAGCTTGCCGCAGCGGGCACTACAACATCTGCGAGAACCTCAAGGTGATGGGCTTTCAGGCCCCCGGCGCGATGGCCGAGCGCTTCGTGAGCCCGACCCAGAACCTACACCGCCTCCCCGGGACCTTCGACGCCGAACTCGGGGCGATGATCGAGCCGCTGGCGGTGGCGGTGCACGCGGTGGCGCTGACCTCGGTTCAGGGGAAGAGCGTCGCGGTGCTGGGCGCGGGGACCATCGGCCTGTTGGTGGCCCAAGTCGCCAAGGCTTACGGGGCAGCGAGCCTGGAGATCGTGGACCTGCTCGAGTCCCGCCGCGAGGTCGCGGAAACCCTCGGGCTGAGCGCCAAAACCCCTGACAAAGCCAAGTACGACCTGATCTTCGAGTGTGTCGGGAGCGAAAAAGCGCTCGAGGCCGCCATCCAGGGCATCCACAAGGGCGGCAGCATCATCGTGGTGGGGGTGTATGGCAAACCCGCCACCCTCAGTGCCGGGCTCATCCAGGACTGGGAGATCATGCTCAAGGGCAGCCTGATGTACACCTACAAGGACTATCAGGAGGCCATCCGCTTGTTCGCCGTGGGCCAAGTGCAGGGGAAGCCGCTCATCACCCACCGCTTTCCTTTGAAGGAAGTGAAAGCGGCTTTCGCTGCTGCCTCGCAACGAGAAAAAGCCCTCAAGGTGATGCTGGCTCGAGGCTAAGACATTGCCCGACTCTTAGTAGTCCATGCGAAGAGACGAGGTCATCCCGAACGCAGTGCTCGTGCGAAGCATAGGGGGATCTCTCCGGCGCACGGACACCTTGCTGCGTACACCGCCGATTCATACGGGTATAAAGACCGATCTTTATGCCTGAGCGGTGTGGACGACTGGCAGCAGAAGTCAAGTAGCAGGCAGGTAGAACAGCAGATCGAGGGAAGGCGGCTTGATGCCCTGGGTGCGCAGCAGCACGGCGATCTGCGCGGTGTGGCGTATCTCGTGGATCATGACGTGCCACAAGATGCCATCCACCGTGTAGCGCTGTTCCGGCCCGCCGTCGTCCGGTTGGTCGGTCACGACCCGCTCGAGTTCGGCGTCGGTCAGGGTGGAAAGGTAGGTGAGGGTGTTTTGCTCTACCGCGCGCCAGTAGTCCAAGAGCGTCTCGAGCGCGAAACCTGCGTACTCCGGGCCGCCCCCGGTGCCTGCTAAGGCGCGGGTGTTCATAACCAACGGCTCCCTGCGCAGAAGGTTCCCGTTCGTCCAACCGTCCTCCACGACAGGGATGTGAAACACGAGGTCTTTGAGGCAATGGAATCGCTCGCCCTTCAGCAACGGGCGGGAAAGAATTTCGTCCGGCACGGCCTCGAGCGCCGCCCACAAGTCCCGGCGGGCATGGGACAAGTAGTCATACATCTGGGGTATGGTCATGGCTTCCTCTTCTCGTCGGAGCCGACCTCCAGCCGCACCGTGACCCGGTCGCCTTCCACCAGGCCCTCGGCCTGGCGAACCCTGTCCTTGAGGGGGACCAGGTACAGGCCGTCCTTGGGGAACAGTGAGGTCTTCCATTCGGTCCTGCCGATCCGCACCCTTACCGGAATCACCCCCCAGCCATAGGTCACGAGCTTGGCCACGTCCTTTATGACGCGGCTCTGCTCCGCGGGAATGGTCACGAAGTAAAAGGGCGCGGGGCCGCGCCACTGCCAGACTTCACCGCTGAACTCGAGGCTCATTGATCCCCGGTCTCAGAAGGCCATTCCTCGTGCCGCCAGAGGCCCCAGATCGCCTGCTCTTCCTCCTCTTCGCTCATCACGTAGCCCATCGCCTTGAGCGCCAGCTTGATCTGACCAAAGTGGTAGCCTTCGTGCCAGAGCATGTGCTGGAGGAGCAAAACCGGGTGGTCGTAGGAGACGTTCTGGCCTTTCATCGGCTGACCGGTCTCGAGCCGATTCCTCACCGCCTGGCCGATGGCTTTGGCGCTGTCCTCGAGCGCCTGTGCGATGCGCCCAGGGTCGCGCTCGGCCAGCCTGTCGTCCCCGTCCTTGCGGAAGAGCGGGGTCAGGTCTTGGGCGAACTCGGGGGCGGTCTTAGACAGCCAGAACAGCCGGGTCTGATGCATGTGCGAGAACATCCCCGCGACCGATGGGCTGCCCTCCATCGCTTTCGCCTCGAGCCCGCCCTCCGGCAGGACCTGGAGCAAATTGAGCAAGATGGTATTGCTCCGCTTCCAGGAGTCCAGCAGGGCCTCGAGCACGCTTGCATCGGCTACCTTCGACATCAAATCCCCCCGTTTGCTTTTACAGTAATCATGGTCGAATTTACGATAACACCATATTTGCCAGCAAGTCAAACCCAGCCGGTGAACTGGCCCGATCACCGGGCTAAATCGCCGCTCCTGGCCCGTCCCAGGTGAGCCCGAAGAGCTTGGCCCAAGTCGCGGCCAAGTCGGAGAAGGTCGCTCGCGTCCCCAAATCCCGCCCGGCCATCCCCGGCCCGGCGACCAAGAGCATCCCGTACTCGCGGGTGTGGTCGGTTCCCCGGTAGGTGGGGTCGTTGCCGTGGTCGGAGACGATAAAGAGGTGGTCTTCCGGGCCGAGGGCCCGCAAAAACTGGGGCAGCATGGCGTCGAACTCGGCGAGGGCCTTGGCGTAGCCCTCGGGGTTGCGGCGGTGCCCGAACTTGGCGTCGAAGTCTACCAGGTTGCTAAAGACCAGGCCGCTGTAGGGCTGGTGCATCTGCTCGAGGGTCTGCCCGATCCCATCGGCGTTGTCCTTGGATTTGACCTCGCGGGTGAATCCCCGGTGGGCATAGATGTCGGGGATCTTGCCAATCCCCACCACCTCCAATCCACCCTCTTTGATCACGTCCAGGACGTTACGGGGCGGCTCGAGCGCGTAGTCGCGGCGCAGGTCCTCGCGGCGGTAGAAGTTGCCCGGCTCCCCCTCGAAGGGCCGAGCGATCACCCGGGCGCAGGCCAGCGGCCCCACGAGCATCTCACGGGCCACTTTGCACCAGTCGTAGAGGGTCTCGAGCGGAACCTTGCCGATGTGGGCCGCCACCTGGAACACCGAGTCCGCTGAGGTGTAGACGATGGGCCATCCGGTTTTCAGGTGCTCCTCGCCGTAATCGCGGATCGCATCAGTACCGGAGTAGGGCAGGTTCAGTAGCCAGCCCCCCACCCCGATGCGCTCGGCGTAGCGCTGGAGAAAGTCCTGTGGAAACCCTTGGGGAAAAACCCGGAAGGCCTCCCTCAGGTGGATCCCCACGAACTCCCAGTGGCCGGTGGAGGTGTCCTTGCCGGGGTTGACCTCGATCATCCGGCCAAAGGCTCCGCCGGGGTTTTCGGATGCGGGCAGGGTGTGGACGCCCGGCACGTTGCCCAGACCCAAAGCCGCCAGGTTGGGCAGTTCGAGGCCGGTTTTGAGCACGGTGTGGTCGAGGGTGTCGGCCCCTTCGTCGCCGAAGGCCGCCGCGTCGGGGAGGTAACCCAAGCCCACCGAGTCGAGGACGATGGTGGTGATCTTCATAGGTCCATTATGTCGCCCCGCCGCGGCTTCCGAGTATTCCCTTGGAGGGAATTGCCACCCCCCGAGCAAACCGCCCAGCAATCCCGTCAAGGCTCGAGCGGTTAGGGCAATTTCTGCACAGGTTAACTGCCCCTAGACCGCCCCAGCATGAGGCAACCTATTACTGGAGACATAGTCAAGCCCATCGCCCACCCGCTGAGCCCGGAGGAGTATCTCGAACTCGAGAAGTCCCTGCCCCTGTGGCACGAGTTCGTAGGCGGGGTGATGTACGCGATGGCCGGGAGCAGCCGTCAGCATAACCTTATCGTGGGAAATACTTTTGTCGAATTGCGCAGGTTGGCCCAGGGTAAACCTTGCCGAGTTTTCCAAAGCGACATGAAGCTCCGCATCGGCGAGGTGTTCTATTCCCCCGAAGCGATGGTGGTGTGTGCCCCCGAGCCAGAGGACGAGTACTACGAACTCGAGCCCTGCATCTTGGTCGGGGTGGTCTCACCCAGCACCAAAGACACCGACCTGCGCGAGAAGCTGTTGGCCTACAGGGGCATCCCCGGCTTGCAGACCTATCTGGTGGTGGACACCGCCGCCATGACCATCCGGCACTTCTACCGCGACGAAGCCGGGCGCTGGCAGCAAGAAGACGTGGTGGGCAGTGGGGAGATCCCGCTGCCGTGTCTGGGGGCCGGGTTGGATCTGCTCGAGGTCTACCGCGGAGCCTTTAGCGAAGCCGGTTAAAAGAGCCCGGCTCGTCGCCGGGCCCGATAGTGAGATCACTTCAAAGTCGCGGTACAGCTGCCCACGTCCTTGAGGTTAGAGATGTTGCCGTCTTTGTCGGTGTCGAAGGTCTGGAGGGTTCCCCGCAGGGTACCGGTAAAGCTCTGCTGCTCGAAGCGGCAGCGGTACCAGAAGGAGTGGCTGTTGGCCCCATCCGCTTCGGTCATGTCGAGGAGGGCCGCCCCGGTGCTCTTGCCGATATAGAAATAGCTCACCAGGGTGAAGTTGTCCTTGAAGACCACGGTGCCCTTGGGGTCGCCCTCGTTGTCCCGCTCGGAGAGGGTCACGGTGCCGAGGTCGTCCACGTTGTCGCCCTTGACCGTCACCTGCCACTTCTGGCCCACCGCCAGCTTGGGCGGCCAGGCTGCGCTGGGGTTCGCCGGCGGGGTCTGCGCGGCGCCCCGCACCACGGCTACGCAGGTGCCGATCTCCTCGGAGTCGGTGTTGGCATCCTTGAAGAGGTAGAGCTTGCCCTGCATGCTGCCGCTAAAGCTCTGCGGGTCGAAACGGCAGCGGGCGTAGGGGTATTTGTCGTCCCCCAGGTTGAGGCGCAGGATATTCTCCCGCTGGAACATCACCGCGTTCAGCTTGCGGTTGCCCAGGGTGGCGTTACCCACCAGGTCTCCATCGCTATCTTTGCCGGAGAGCGCCACCGTCCAGGTTCCGGTCCACTGCCCGCCCTGGACCTGCACCTGCCAGGTCTGGCCCTGGGCCACGGTGGGCGGCCAGTTGGTGGGGGTGGTCGGCGTGGTGGCGGGGCTGGGGTTGGCGCGGGCCAGGTTGGGCACGTTGGGCCCCATCAGCCCCCAGGCCAGCGCGATGGGCCGCATGAAGGCGGTGCGGGAGTTGTGCTCGCCCGAAACCCCGGCGCTGTGGACGCCGATCAGCTCGCCGTCTTGGTTGAAGACCCCGCCACCGGAGTTGCCGGGGCCGGTCTGGGCGTCGTGTTTGATCCACTGTTTGCCGCCGGTCTCCTTGTCCTCGCCGGTGAAGCCACCCACCGCTCCCCTCGAGAAGGTCAGGGTGTACCCCCCGGTTCCCTGGAAACCAAACACGTAGATGGGATCGCCCACCAAGAGCTGGTTGGAGTCCCCGATGGGCACCGCGGGCAGGTTGAGCTTCCCGGCGGGCTGCCCGTTCACCAGGCGGGTAATGCGGATCACCGCGAGGTCGAGGTTGGGGTCGGCGGCCACGACCTCGGCCAGATACTTGAGTTCGGGGGGCTGATCCACAAAGCGGATGGTTCCCACGGTGATCTTGGGGGCGGTGGTACGGCTATCGATATCCCCGATGACGTGGTAGTTGGTGAGGATATAGCCGTCGGGGCTGATGAGGGTGCCCGAGCCGATGCTGAGGCCGTTCCCTAGTGGGTAGGTGATGAGCACCGTGGCCGCGATGATGCGCTCGCGAACCTCCTTGGAGAGGGTCTGGGCCTGTGCTCCCAGCAAACCCCAGACCAGCATCGCCAGCAGCCAGTAGCCGATCCACCGCCCGAACCGCTCGTGTTTCATAGGCCTTCTCCCTTATCGCACGACGTAAACCAAAAAGGCCTTCGGCGTATGTTCGGGCGAGCCCCCACCCTCTTTTGTCGGCCCAACCTCCCGAAAGAGCGCATATACCGAATGTGGGTATATGACCGTTATAGCTCAATCCTAGACGATTGAGAAGCCCTTTCGGGTGGATTTGCACAGGCCCTTTAGCCCTCGGCCAGCAATTCGGCCAGGCGCGACAGGCAGCGCCCGTACTTTTTGGCGAAGGCCCCGTAGCGGTAGGACTCGAGGAAAATCCGATCGAGCCCCACCCCGCAAGCCCGCAAGCCCACCCCCCGGTCGTAGAGCTTGTCCACGAAGTGCACAAAGCGCAACGCGTCGTTCTGGTCGGGGATGGGGGCCAGGCCCTCGAGGTAGACCACCTCCAGCCCCTCGAACAAGTAACGGTAGCGGATGGGGTGGAGGGAGCGCAGGTGACCCAGCAGGTCCACAAAGGCGTCGTAGCTGGCGGGCCGGGTCTCGTGCTGGTAGAACGCCCCCAACTGCTGGCGATCCAGGGGCGCGGGAGGACGCGCGGGGTCGCGGTGGCGGTAATCCTCGCCGTCCAGGGTTTCCACCGCGAAACGCCGGCTCAGGCTTTGGATCTGGATTTTGAACTGCTCGGCGTTGAAGCGCCCCTGGCCCAAGGCCCCCGGCGGGGTGTTGGAGGTAGCCGCGACCCGCAACCCCTTTTCCATGCACTGGCCCAAAAGGTTGGTGACCATCTGGGCGTTGCCGGGGTCGTCGAGTTCAAACTCGTCGATGAAGAGGTACTCGAGCCGGGAGAACCGCTCTACCGCCTGAGCCAGCCCCATCAGCCCCACCGCGTAGGTGAGTTCCTCGAAGGAGAGGTAACCCTTGGGCTCGGGGGCCTCCCAGAAAGCCGAGACCAGGAGGTGGGTTTTTCCCACCCCGAAGCCGCCGTCGAGGTAGATGCCCGCGGGGTCGGGCAGCTTGCGCTTAAAAAATCCTTGGGGTTTGTCGTGTACCCAGCGGCGTAAGCGCTCTTTGGCGACCGCCTGCGAGGGGTAGCGGGGGTCGGGCTGATAGCTGTCGAAGGTCGCGGCGCGGAAGCGCGGGGGCGGGGAGAACTGCGCCAGGAG
>DASTSL010000130.1:0-16369 GCA_035760705.1 Meiothermus sp.
GGGGTAGAGCGAACGCCGGGCCGCGAACTCCTCGGTGTCGAAGACCTGGCAGGTGTGGTCGGCCTTGCATTTGACGTCCAGCTCGAGATCATATTGCCAGATCCGCCTCGCTTCGAAGCACGGGGGCGATTGGATGTTCCAGTAGTACTCGAGCACGTTTCCTTCGGCGTCCAGGTCCGGCCCGCCCGAGTACCAGCGGCCCGTGAAAAAGGCCACGTAAGCCTGGTGATCCATCTTCAGGACCCGGTTTTTGCTCTCGTGGTGGAACTCGAAGCCCAGGGGCATGTGGACCAATACCCCTTCCTCCCGCACCTCCACCACCTCGGCCTCCCACCAGTAATGGAGACGATCCTCGGGGTATTTATAGAACTCGATCCGTAAGTGATCCCTCAGCCTGTATGAAACGACCGCTGGGCTTCCGGCATCGTCGGCATTCATAAGCCCTCCCCGATCTTGCATGTAAAAAGCCCCCACCTGGAAAATCGGTGGGGGTCTGATCAGGCCGGCGCTAATCCACCAGCTCGATCAGCGCGAGCGGGGTTCCATCCCCCCGGCGGACCTGATCCAGCTTGAGGACGCGGGTGTAGCCACCGGAGCGGGCGGCGTACTTGGGCGCGATCTCGTCGAAGAGCTTGCGCACCAGGGCCGGGTCATGCAGGTCGCGGAGAACCAGACGGCGGGCCGAGAGGTCACCCTTCTTGGCGACGGTGATGAGGTGTTCTACGAAGCCCCGCAGTTCCTTGGCCTTGGGCACGGTGGTGGTGATCCGACCATGCTCCAAGAGGCTCTTGGCCTGGTTGCGGGCCAGGGCCAGGCGGTGCGAAGAGTTGCGGTTGAGCTTTCTTCCAGAGTTGAGGTGGCGCATGTTCTGACTCCTTAGCTTGTGGCTCGTGGCGAGTGGCTCGTGGTAAAAGTTCCACTGGCTACGAGCCACCGGCCTTTAGGGTTTCATCTCCAACCCGTGCTGGGCCAGGATGTCTTTGATCTCTTGCAGGCTGCGCTCGCCGATGCCCGGAACCTTCTTGAGTTCCCGCTCGGAGAGGGCCAAGAGGCTTTCCACGCTCTCGATCCCCTCCTCCTTGAGGTTGTGCAGTACGCGGGTGGTGAGCCCCAAGTCGTCGAGGGTGAGGCCGGTGGAGACCGGGGCCGCCACGGGGGCTGCCCCCGCAGGGGCCGCCGGGCTGGGAGCGGGGGCGGCAGCGGCCACCGCGACCGGCTTCTCCTTCTCCACCCGGATCACCGGGGACTGGTCGAAGAAGGAGATCTGCTCGCGCAGGATGGCCACCGAGCGCTGGAGGACCTCCATCGGGGAGACCGAGCCGTCGGTCCAGATGCGCAGGGTGAGCTTATCGAGGTCGGTGCGCTGACCCAAGCGGGTGTCTTCCACCTGGAAGGCCACCCGGCGCACCGGGGAGAAGAGGGCATCTACGGGAATCGAGGAGATGCGGTCTTTGATGCCGTGCTTCTCGGCGGGCACGTAGCCCACGCCCTCGTCCACCCGCACCTCCATCACCAACCGGGCCCCCTCGCCGAGGGTCGCCAGGTAGAGGTCGGGGTTCACCACCTCGGCGTCGGCGGGAACCTCGAGGTCGCGGGCGTACACCGCCCGGGGCCCCTGGGCCCGCAGGGTGAGGGTCTTGGAACCGGGGGTGTGGAACTTCACCACCAGCTCTTTGAGGTTGAGGATGAGCTGCACCACGTCCTCCTTGACCCCGTTGATGGTCGAGAACTCGTGCAGCACGTCTTCGATGTACACACTGGTGACGGCGGTTCCGGGAATCGAGGACAGCAGAATGCGGCGGATAGGGTTGCCCAAAGTCACGCCGAAGCCCCGCTCCAGGGGCTCGAGCACGAACTCGCCGTAGTTACCGTCCACCTTGGCGGTAAATACCGGGGCTTTGGTCTTGGTGGTTTCCAAAATCGGACCTCCTTCGGAGGGGTCTAGGGTCTGGGAGTCAAGGGTCAAGGGCAAAGATTCTTGCTCTAGCCTCTTGATGCTCGACCCTCGACGCATTACCTCGAGTAGAACTCGATCACCAGGTTCTCGTTCACCGGCAGGGCCAGATCTTCGCGGTCAGGCAGGCGCAGGAACTTGCCGCTCATGGTGGCGGGGTCGAACTCGAGCCAGCGGAAGGTCTTGCGGTTCTTGAAGCGCTCGATGTTCTCCTTGATGAAAGGAATCTCCTGAGCCTTTTTGCTCACCGAGATGGTATCGCCCTGCTTGACCCGATAACCGGCGATGTTGACCCGCTTGCCATTGACCAGGATGTGGCCGTGGCGCACGAACTGCCGGGCCTGGCGGCGGGTGGAGGCGATCCCCAGCCGGAAGACCACGTTGTCCAGCCTCGACTCGAGGAGTTGCAAAAACACCGTACCGGTCACGCCCTTTTTCTTGGAGGCTTCCTCGAAGAGGTTACGGAAAGGGCGCTCGCCCATGTCGTAGATGAAGCGCAGCTTCTGCTTCTCGCGCAGCCGCACCGCGTAGTCGGAGGGGCGGCGGGTGCGCTTTTGGCCGTGCTGGCCGGGGGCGTAGGGGCGGCGATCCAGGTACTTCTGGACTTTTTCGGTTTCGGCAATGTTGACGCCCAGCCGACGGGCGATCTTGACGATTGGACCACGGTAACGACCCATTTTGGTTGAGACCTCCTATGTCTCTCGAGGTTTATCTGTGGATAAATCCTCGCACGAACGGGTTCCCGCGCGGGTCATGATGAAACCGGGAACCCGAAGTTTCATCACAGCAGTAGAACGTTGCTTCTTGCTTGGAGGGGCCCCCAGACTCGGTGCGTTCGGGGCAACGTTCAAACAAGGAGTCCCTCCCAGCAAACAGCCAAGTTTGGGGTTAAGCCGTCTTGCGGAACTTCTTGCGCGGACGGCAGCCGTTGTGCGGCACCGGGGTGTCATCCACGATGCTGCGCACCTGCAAACCCGAAGCCTGCAACGCGCGAATAGCCTGCTCGCGGCCCGCGCCGGTGCCCCGCACCACCACTTCCACGCTGGTCATGCCGAAGTTCTGGGCCTTCTTGGCCGCGTCCATGGCAGCGAGCTGAGCGGCGTAGGGGGTGCCCTTGCGGCTCCCCTTGTAGCCGATCACCCCGCCAGACGACCAGGTCACGGGGTTACCATCCCCGTCGGTGATGGTCACGATGGTGTTGTTGTAGGAGGCGTGGATAAAAGCCCGCCCCCCGGAAACCTGACGTTTGGTCTTCTTCTTGCGGGTGGTTGTCTTCTTCTCAGCCATACTCTCCTCGTTTCGGAGTATCAACTGGCCGTTAAATGAGGTCTTCGCTCAAACGGCACTGCTTTCTAGTGTTGTGCGTATTGCGTATCGCTTATTGCATATCGCAAAACCCCAGCGATGGGCGATCCGCGATACGCCTACTTGCGGGGGGCCTTCTTCTTCCCGGCCACGGTCTTGCGGGGGCCTTTGCGGCTACGGGCGTTGGTGCGGGTACGCTGACCCCGAACCGGCAGACCCCGGCGGTGGCGCAGACCACGGTAGCAGCCGATGTCCATCAGGCGCTTGATGTTCCCGGCAATCTCGGCACGCAGCTCACCCTCGAGCTTGTAGCTGTTCTCGATGTGCTCACGCAGACGGGCGACTTCGGCCTCCGAGAGGTCTTTGACGCGGGTCGCGGGGTCTACGTTGGTGGCGGCGAGCGCTTCTTGGGCGCGGGTCAGACCCACCCCGAAGATGTAGGTGAGCGCGATGTCCACGCGCTTGTTACGGGGGATTTCCACTCCGGCGATACGAGCCATGCTTCCTCCTTTCTAGGGCCTTAACCCTGGCGTTGCTTGTGCTTGGGGTTGGTGCAGATCACGAAGACCCGCCCGTGGCGTCGAACCACCTTGCAGTTCTCACACATTTTCTTGACCGATGCACGCACTTTCATGTCTTCCTCCAAGACGTGTTTGCTTCGCAAAGCAACCGCCTTACGTCGTACGTCTTACGCTACAGATGGGCGGCGTTCGACGTAAAGCGTACGACTACTTCCGATAGACGATCCGACCCCGGCTCGGGTCATAGGGGGTGATCTCCACCACCACCCGGTCCCCCGGCAGGATCCGGATGTAGTGCATCCGCATCTTGCCCGAGATATAGGCCAGAATCTCCGGGCCGCTGTCCAGTTGCACCCGGAAGGTGGTGTTGGGCAGGGCCTCGGTGATCATGCCTTCCGCCCGAATGGTATCTTCCTTCTTCGCCAAGCCGACCCTCCTGTCACCGCGCGAGCACGCCGGGAGTGACCCTCGGGCTCCCCGTAAGAAGCCTCGGCCCCTCCTCGGTAACAGCTACGGTGTTTTCGTAGTGGGCGGCCAGGTTGCCTCTGCCGGCGGTGGCCGTCCAACCATCGGATAATATTACCAGATTTGTGGGGAAAAGGGTAACCATCGGCTCAAAGGCCAAGGTCATGCCGGGGCGGAGCTTGGCCCCCTTGCCCGGCTCGCCGTAGTTGAGCACCGAAGGGTCCTCGTGGAGTTCGCGCCCAACCCCGTGCCCGCTCATCTCGCGCACGATCCATAGCCCGTGCTTTTTCTCCACGAACTCCTGTACGGCATAGGCCACGTCGCCCAGGCGGTTGCCGGGTTTGAGGTGCTCGAGCCCCACCCAGAAAGCCTCCTCGGTGACTTGCATCAACTTCTCGGCCTCGGGGCTCACCTTGCCGATGGCGTAGGTGCGGGCCATGTCGGTGGTAAAGCCCTGGTAGGTGAACAGAAAGTCCACCTTGAGGAGCTGACCTTCTTGCAGCGGTTTCTTGCTGGGGAAGCCGTGGACCACCACATCGTCTATGGACATGCAGGTGGCGCTGGGAAAGGGAACGCTGCCCCCGGCCCGGTAGCCGATCTGGGGGGCCTTGCCGCCTTTAGCCTTGACCGCCTCGAGCACGATCTGGTCGAGTTCGTAGGTGCTCACGCCGGGGCGGATATGGGGCTCTAAGAGGCTAAAGATCTCGGTGTGCAGACGGCCCGTTTCGGCCATCCGCTCGAGTTCCCACCGGCTTTTGATGTTGATCGCCATCAGTTCAAAGCCCCCGTGATGCGCCCGTAGACCTCGTCGGGCGTACCCAGGCCTGCGATGTGACGCAGGGCGCCGGTGCTTTCGTAGTAGTTGACCAGCGGCTGGGTCTGCTGGGCGTAGACCTCGAGACGGCGGCGGATGGTGGCCTCGTTGTCGTCGGAGCGGCCTTCCTTGTGGGCCCGGTCCAAGAGCCGCCGGATAAGCTCTTCCTGCTCCACCTCCACCAACAGCACGCCGCGCAGGCGGATGCCGAGTTCGGCCAGCAGCTTGTCGAGGGCCCGGGCTTGGGCGATGGTGCGGGGGAAGCCGTCGAAGATCACATGGGGGGCCTCGAGCCCGGCGAGTTCCTCACGCACCATGGCCAGGATCAGGTCGTCGGGGACCAGGTCGCCCCGGTCCATGATGGGCTTGGCGAGCCCGCCCAGCTCGGTGTTCCCGGCCACGTGCTCGCGCAAGAGGTCGCCGGTGGAGAGCTTCTTGTAGCCCAGCTCGGAAGCCAGGCGGGCCGCCTGGGTGCCTTTACCGGCCCCGGGCGGCCCCAGAAAGATCACTGCGTCTCCCGCCATTTTAGAAGCGGCCCCGTCCGCGGATACGGCCTTTGGTCATGAAGCCTTCGTAGTTCCTGAGCATCAATTGCGATTCGATCTGGCGCAAGGTGTCGAGGGCCACGCCCACCACGATCAGGAGGCTGATGCCGGAGAAGTGGTAGATGAGGGTGGTGACCCCGGTGAGGTTTTGCATCAGGGTGGGCAGCGCGGCCACCAATCCCAAGAACAACGCTCCCCACAGGGTCAGCCGGGAGACGATGTGCTCGAGGAACTTCACCGTGGGCTCGCCGGGGCGGATGCCGGGGACGAAGCCCCCGTACTCGCGCAGGTTCTCGGCGATGCGCCGGGGGTCGAACTGCACGGCGGTGTAGACGTAGGTGAAAGCCACGATCAACACCACCTCGATGATGAGCCCGGAGAGGTGGCGCGGGTTGAAGAAGTTGGCGATGGCTTGAAGGGTGGGGTTATCCACCGTGCCGGTGAAGAAGATGGGGATCTGCAGCAGGGCCGCCGCGAAGACGATCGGCACCACCCCCGCCGCGTTGAGCTTGATGGGAATGTAGGTAGCCTGACCACCAAAGACCTTGCGGCCCACTACCTTGCGGGCGTACTGCACCGGGATACGCCGTTCAGACTGCTGCACCGCCGCCATCCCGGCGAAGGCCGCGACCACGAAGGCGAAGAAGAGGATCAAGGCGATCAGGTTGACCTCCCCGGTGCGCACCAGGCCGAAGGTCTGGATGATCTGGGGCAGCCAGGAGGCCACGATCCCACCCATGATGATCATGCTGGTACCGTTGCCCACCCCGTACTCGGTGATGCGCTCGGCCATCCACAAGAGGATGGCGATCCCCGCGACCTGAGTCACCACCACCACCACCCACAAGAAGGGCCCCGGCGACCAGCCGGGAAGCAGGAAAGACCCGCTCTGCGAGCCCAGGAAGGTGGTAGCCAGAAAGAAGCCCTGCACCGCCCCCAGGGCGATCCCCGCGATCCGGGTGTACTGGTTGATGATCCGGCGGCCCTCCTCGCCCTCTTTTTGCAGCTTCTCGAAGGCCGGGACGATGGTCACCAGAAGCTGCATGATGATGGCCGCGGTGATGTAGGGCATGATCCCCAGGGCGAAGATCGAGAAGCGCTCGAAGTTGCCGCCGGAGAAGAGGTTGATGATGCCCAGGGCACTGCCCGCGGGGTTGGTGTTGAGGAAGCTGATGATCTTGTCGTAGTCCACCCCCGGGGTGGGGATGAAAGTACCCAGGCGGTACAGGCCCAGAACGATCAGCGTGAAGATCACCCGAGAGCGCAGCTCGGGGATCAGCAGGGCGTCCCGGAAGGCCCGGAGCATCTTAGGCCTCCTCGGAGCCGGGCTCGGTGGAGCTGGGTGCGATAACTACGGCCTGACCTCCGGCGGCCTGGATCTTCTCGGCAGCCGCCTTGGAGAACTTGTGCGCCGAAACCGTGAGGGCGCTACCCAGCTTGCCTTCGGAGAGCACCTTCACCGGGTAACCGGGGCGTACCAGGCCAGCCCGGGCCAACGCCTCGGGGGTGACCTCGCCGCTGCTGAAGCGCTTGGCGATGGCCCCCAGGTTGACCACCTGATACTCCACCCGGGCGATCTCGCCGGGTTGCTGCCCGCTCATGCCGCGCTTGGGCAAACGCATCAGCAACGTAGAGCGCCCACCCTCGAAGCGGGCCGAGTTCTTGAGCCCACCAGAGCGCGACTTCTGACCCTTATGACCGCGACCCGCGGTCTTGCCGTGCCCGGAGCCGGGGCCGCGGGCCACGCGCTTTTTCTTCTTGTTGGCTCCGGGGTTGGGACGCAGATCGGAGAGTTTCATTTGGCCTCCACGATGGTGACCAGGTGGGTCACCTTGCGCAGGTTGCCGCGCACCGCGGGGTCGTCTTGCAGTTCCCGCTCGCGGTGCATTTTGGTGAGCCCCAGCGCCTTCAGGGCATCCTTCTGCTCCTTGGGGTAGCCGATGGGGCTTTTGGTGAGCTTAACGCGAATGGTCGCCATATGTGTTCGCCTCCTTAGGGGTTCCCAAGCTCAGCGTCGAAGCGAGTTCAACCGAGGCTTGGTTCCTTAAGACCCCTAACCCAAGCCGAGCTTGGGGGGTTAGGCCACCTCCGGTTGCGGAGCTTGATCGGACTTGCGCAGGCGCTTGACGTCATCCCAGGTCTGGAGTTGGCGCAAGGCCTCCATGGTGGCGTAAGCGACGTTGACCGGGTTGCGCGAGCCGAGTTCCTTGGTGAGAATGTCGGTGACCCCGGCCAGCTCGAGGATCGCCCGCGGAACCGCACCGGCGATTACCCCGGTACCCGGAGCCGCCGGGCGCAGCAGGATGGTGGAGGAGCCCCAGGTCACCTGGATCTCGTGGGGAATGGTGCCACCTTGCAGCGGGACTTCCACTAACCCCCGCCGGGCGTAGTTCTGAGCCTTTTGCACGGCCAGCGGGACTTCCTTGGCCTTGCCCAGCCCCAGCCCCACCCGGCCCTGGCGGTCCCCCACCACCACCAACGCACCAAAGCGGAAGCGGCGACCTCCCTGGTAGGTTTTCGCGGTACGGCGTACCACGATCATCTTTTCTTCAAAATCGGTCTCGGGCATTCGCTACTCCTTAGAACTCCAGGCCACCCTCGCGGGCTCCGTCGGCCAAGGCCTTGACCCGGCCATGGTATTTGTAAGACCCCCGGTCGAAGACCACCTGGGTGATGCCTTTGGCCTTGGCGGCCTCGGCCACTGCCTGGCCGACCTTCTTGGCCACCTCGGTCTTGTTGCCGCTGAGGCCCAGGGCCTTGCTCGAGGCGGCCACCAGGGTGACCCCTTGGGTGTCGTCGATGATCTGGGCGTAGATGTGCTGCAAGCTGCGGAACACCGAGAGCCGGGGGCGGCCCGCGTTCCGCACCCGGTTACGTACCCGGTGCTTGCGGCGGTCGAAAGCGGTGAGCTTGGACATGCTTGACCCCCTTACTTGGTCGTACCGGCCTTGCCGGGCTTGAGCTTGATGGGCTCGTCGGCGTAGTAGATGCCTTTTTCGTGGTAAGCGCTGGGTTCACGCACGGCGCGCAGGTTGGCGGCGGTCTGGCCTACCAGTTGCTTGTCGATACCCTTCACCAGCACCTTGGTCGGTTCGGGGACTTCGAAGGTGATGCCCGCCGGGGGCTCGACCACCACCGGGTGGCTGTACCCCACGGAGAGCTCGAGGTTCTTGCCGGTGAGCTTGGCCCGGTAACCGATGCCCTTGATCAGCATCTCGCGGGTGTAGCCCTCGGAGACCCCCTTCACGGCGTTGGCTACCAGGGTCCGGGTCAGGCCATGCAGGCTTTTGTGACGGCGCTGCTCGCTGGGGCGCTCGACCTGCACCGAGCCGTTCTCCACCTCGACCTTCATCTCGGGGTCGATCGGCACGTTGAGTTCGCCCTTGGGGCCCTTGACCTTGACGGCGGCATAGGCCACCTCAACGTTCACGCCCTTGGGCAGGGTGATAGGTTGCTTACCGATGCGGCTCATTACCACACCTCGCAGATAAGTTCGCCGCCCACGCCCAGCTTGCGGGCTTCGCGGTCCACCAGCACGCCCTTGGAGGTGGAGATGATGGCCATCCCCAAGCCCTTGCGCACCACCGGAACCTGCCCCGCGGTGACGTACACCCGGCGGCCCGGGCGGCTCACGCGCCGGATGTGCTGGATCACTTTCTCGCGGCGGGGGCCATACTTGAGCACCAGCCGCAAAACCGGCTTGCCCTCGACCTCCACCTTCTCATAGCCCTTCAGGAAGCCCTCACGCACCAGGATGCGGGCGATTTCCTCCTTGAAGCGGCTGGCCGGAACGTCCACGCTCTCCTTGTGTACGATGAGCGCGTTACGAATCCGGGTCAGCATGTCGGCAATCGGATCGCTGTTCATTGATCACTCTCCATTTATCGCTTTTGGCCAAAGCGCGGTATCGGAAGAAGCCATCCGACCGTACGCTTCGCTTGAGTCGCAGGTGGCTTTGGCAAGGCGCGACCCTACCAACTGGCCTTCCCCACGCCAGGGAGCTGGCCCTTGTGGGCTAGCTCGCGGATGCAGATGCGGCACAGGCCGAAGTAGCGGTAAACCGCGCGGGGGCGGCCACAGCGCTCACAACGGGTGTAGGCCCGTACGCTGAACTTGGGCGCACGCTTGGCTTTGACAACCATCGAAGTTTTAGCCATGTTTCTCCTATTTGCCCGAGGGCGAACCTTTCCAGTCTACTTCCTGAAGGGGAATCCGAGAAGCTCCAGGAGGGCTTTGGCTTCCTCGTCGGTCTTGGCGGTGGTCACCACCGCGATATCCATCCCCCGCACCGTGTCCACCATATCGAAGGTGATCTCGGGGAAGATGGCCTGTTCGCGCAGGCCCATGTTGTAGTTGCCCCGCCCATCGAAGCCATTGGGATTGATCCCGCGGAAGTCGCGGATGCGCGGCAGCGCGGTGTGCAGGAGTTTCTCCAGGAAGATCCACATGCGGTCGCCGCGCAACGTCACGCGCAGGCCGATGGGCATCCCCTGGCGCAGCTTGAAGTTGGAGATGGACTTCTTGGCGCGGGTCACGGCGGGGCGCTGCCCGGTGATGATGGCCAGCTCCTGGCCGGCCTTCTCGAGGATTCGGCTATCTTCCTTGGCTTCGCCCAACCCCTGGTTGACCACCACCTTGGTGATCCGGGGAGCAGCCCAGATGTTATCGTAGCCGAAACGCTTGATCAGCTCGGGGCGCACCACTTCGGTGTAATGGGTTTTGAGCTGTACGTCCAGCGGCATCGTTTACCTCTTCTCCTGAGTGTCGAGCGACCCCTCGCAGTGGGCGCAGACACGGATCTTGCTGCCGTTCTCGAGCACCTTTTTACGAATGCGGGTGGGCTTGCCGCAGCTCGGGCAGACCGGGCGCACCTTGGAAGCGTGCAGCGGGGCCTCCTGTTCGGAGAAGCCGCCCTGCGGACGCTGGGGGGTAGGGCGCACGGCCTTCTTGATGATGTTGACCCCCTCCACGATCACCGCTTGCTTGGAGGGCATCACCGCCTTGACCTTGCCCTGTTCGCCCTTGTGGGAGCCCGAGACCACCACCACGGTGTCGCCCTTTTTGACGTGAATCTTGCTCTTTTCCATAGTTTCCTTACAAGACTTCGGGCGCGAGCGAGACGATCTTCATGAAGCCCTTTTCGCGCAGTTCACGGGCTACCGGCCCGAAGACGCGGGTACCACGGGGCTCCATCTGGTTGTTGATGATCACCGCGGCATTGGTGTCGAAGCGGATGGCCGAGCCGTCGGGTCGCTTGACCTCCTTGGTGGTGCGCACCACCACTGCCTTGACCACCTCGCCCTCCTTGACCATGCCGCGCGGGATGGCTTCCTTGACCGAGGCCACGATGATGTCGCCCACGCTGGCGTATTTGCGGTTCGAGCCGCCCATCACCCGGATACAGGCGATCCGGCGAGCCCCGGTGTTATCGGCCACGTCTAGTTGGGTCTCCTGCTGGATCATGCTCCACCCCTTTCCTTACGCAGCAGGTAGCGCTCGACTAAGTCCAGGCGGCCTTCCTCGAGCCGTTTCACCACCCGAAAACGCTTCCTGGCCGACATCGGGCGGGACTCGATGATCTCCACGATGTCGCCGGTCTTGTATTGGTCGGTTTCGTCGTGGGCAAGGTACTTCTTGGACTGCTTGATGACCTTGCCGTAGATGGGGTGCTGCATCTGGCGCTCGACCAAGACGGTGACGGTTTTGGCCGTCTTGTCGCTCACCACCACACCGGTTAGGGTCTTCTTCGGCATGTTATTTCCTCTTTTCCCCGAGCACCGTCAAGAGCCGGGCGATCTCGGTCTTGGCCTCGCGGATGCGGTGGTTTTTGTCGAGCTGGCCGATCGAGGCCTGGAAGCGCAGTTCCATCAGCTCCTTCTTGCGGGCTTGCACCTCGCGGTCGAGGTCGGCTACCGAGAGTTTGCGCATCTCACTGAGCTTCATCGTAGGCATCGCGTCTCACCACCTTGGTCGTGACCGGCAGCTTGTGCCCGGCTAGGCGCAAAGCCTCCTTGGCTTGTTCTTCGGTCACCCCGGCCACTTCGAACATCACCCGGCCCGGTTTGACCACCGCCACCCAGCCCTCGACGTTCCCCTTCCCCTTACCCATGCGGACTTCCAGGGGCTTCTTGGTAAAGGGCTTGTCGGGGAAGATACGGATATAGATCTTGCCACCGCGGCGGAAGTGGCGCACCATCGCCACCCGGGCCGCCTCGATCTGCTGGCTGGTGACCCAGGCCGCTTCCATCGAGACCAACCCGAACTCGCCGAAGGCCACGTAGTCGCCACCCTTGGCGGCCCCAGCCCGGCGGCCCCGGTGCTGCTTACGGTATTTGAGTCGCTTGGGCATCAGCATGGCTTACTCCTCCTTGGGGCGGTCGGTGCGCTGCACCCGCACGGCGGGGCGGCGGCGCTTGGGGCGGCCCTCTCCTTCACCCTTGGGGGCAGCGGGCCGGGCTGCGGCTGCGGCCTTCTTTGAGCCGATCTGCTCGCCCATGAAGACGTAAACCTTCACGCCCAACGAGCCGTAGGTGGTCTCGGCCCGGGCGGTCCCGTAGTCGAGGTTGGCCCGCAGGGTGTGCAGAGGCACCCGGCCCTCGGCGGCCCACTCGGTCCGGGCCTGCTCGGCCCCGCCGATGCGGCCACTGACCACGATCTTGGCCCCCTGGGCCCCCGACTCGCGCACGCGCTGCACGGCCTGCTTGATGGCCCGACGCACCGCGAAGCGGCGCTCGATCTGCTCGGCTACCCGCTGGGCCACCAGCGGCGCGGAGAGGTTGGGGTTGCCCACCTCTTGCACGTTCAGGGCCACGGTCTTGCCGGGGAACTTGTTTTGCAAGGTCTCGCGCAGGCGCTTGATGGTCTCCCCGCCCCGCCCGATCACCACACCGGGCTTGGCGGCATAAACCGTGACGGCCACGTTGTCGGCGGCGCGCTCGATGTCGATGCGAGCCAGACCCGCCGGGGCCAGTTCCTTCTCGATGAGGTCACGGATCTGTCGGTCCTGAACCAAGAGCTTGCTGTAGTCTTTCTTGCCGGCGTACCAGCGGGACTCCCACTCGCGGGTGATCCCCAGGCGCAGGCCGACGGGGTTGATTTTATTTCCCATTCTTTTCCCCCACGATGATGGTGATGTGGCTGGTCTTCTTCTGGATGATGTCGGCGCGGCCACGGGCCCGGGGCAACACCCGCTTGAAGACCATCCCCTCGTCTACATAGGCGGCCTTGATGAAGAGGGAGTCCTCGAGCAAGTCCATGTTGTTGATGGCGTTGGCGGCAGCCGAGTTGAGCACCTTGGCGATGGGAGCCGAGCTACGGTGGGGGGTGAACTTGAGGATGGCCCGGGCCTCCTCGAGCCCCTTGCCGCGGATCATATCGACCACCAGCCGGGCCTTGCGCGGGGAGATGCGGATGTTTTTAGCAACGGCTTTAGCTTCCATCCCTCACCTCACTTCTTGGCCGCGGTGGCCTTGCCTTCTTTGTTGTGGCCCCGGTAGTTGCGGGTCGGGGCGAACTCGCCCAGCTTGTGACCCACCATCTGCTCGGTGACGTACACCGGGACGTGCTGCTTGCCGTTATAGACCGCCAGGGTGTGGCCGATCATCTCCGGGACGATGGTGCTGCGGCGGCTCCAGGTTTTGATGACCCGCTTCTCGCCCTTGGAGTTCATGGCCTCCACCTTCTCGATCAGGTAATCGTCTACAAAGACACCTTTTTTCAAGCTACGTGGCATGGTTTACCTCTACTTCCGGCGCGAGACAATGAAGCGGCCAGAGGGCTTCTTCTTCCCCCGGGTCTTGCGGCCCTTGGTCTGCCAGCCCCAGGGCGAGGCGGGTGGGCGGCCACGCGGAGCCCGGCCCTCACCACCGCCGTGGGGGTGATCCACGGGGTTCATGACCGTACCCCGAACGTGGGGCTTGCGGCCTTTCCAGCGGCTGCGTCCCGCTTTGCCGATCTGGATGTTCTTGTGATCAGCATTGCCCACGGCGCCGATGGTGGCATAGCTCTCGGCGTGGACCCGGCGAAGCTCGCCCGAGGGGAGGCGCAAGATCACGTAGTCGGCTTCGCGGCCTTGCACCTGGATGCCGGTCCCGGCGCTACGGGCCAGCTTGGCCCCCTTGCCGGGCTCGAGTTCCACCGAGTGGATCACTGTACCGACCGGGATAAACCGCAACGGTAAAGCGTTCCCCGCCGCGACCGGGGCCTCGGGGCCGCTGAGCACCTGGGCACCCACTTGCAAGCCGTCGGGGGCGATGATGTAGCGCTTCTCGCCGTCGGCGTAGAAAAGCAGGGCGATGCGGGCCGAGCGGTTGGGGTCGTACTCGATTGAGCTCACCTTGGCAGGAATCCCGGCCTTGTCGCGGCGACGGAAGTCGATCAGCCGGTAGCGGCGCTTGTGCCCGCCGCCGCGGAAACGGCTGGTGGTGCGGCCCTGGTTGTTGCGCCCGCCGGTCTTCTTGATCGGCTTGAGCAAGGAACGCTCCGGCTTATCCTTGGTGATCTCGGAGAAGTCGGCCACCGTGGTAAACCGGCGGGTCGGGGTATAGGGTCTAAATTTCTTGACTGGCATTCATTTACCTCCCACCTGATACGGGCTAACCGAGTTGCCCTGCTTCCAAGTGGATTTTGGCCCCTTCATCGTTACCGGCTGGATGGGCCGGAACGCTCGGTCTCGAGGCTTGAGGGCAGAGGAAAGGTCAAAGAGGAAAGAAAAAGAACTGAACTTGGCTTTCCTCTTTCCTCCTTTAGATGAGGCCCTCCAGGGCCTCGATCTTCTGCCCGGCCTGCACCGTCACGACCGCCTTTTTGCGATCGGCGCGCTTGCCGCTAAACCGGCCCAGGCGTTTGTCTTTGCCCAGGGTGTTCATCACGTTGACCGCCACCACCTTGACCCGGAAGGCCTCCTCGACCGCGTTCTTGATCTCGGTCTTGGTGGAGTTGGGGTGCACCCAGAAGGTGTAGCGGCCCTCGGCGAAGCCCGAGTAGGCCTTCTCCGAGAGGGCCGGCGAAAGGATGACGTCGTAAGGGGTTTTCATGCCTCACCCCCTTTGGAGGCGAGCCGGGCCTGGGCCACTTCCCAAGCCGGCATGTCCAGCACCAGCCACTCCTGCCGCAGGATATCGTAGACGTTGAGGCCCTCGGGGGCCAGGGTGCGGACCCAGGGCAGGTTGCGAGCGGCGCGGCGCACCACTTCGTTCGCGCTGACCAGCAGCACGGTCTGCGAGCCGTCCAGGCCCGCACCGGCGGCCCAGGCCAAAAACTCCTTGGTCTTGCCGCTCACCCCGTCGAAGCCCTCGGCAATGAGGAGCTTGCCGTCTTTGGCCCGGTCGGCCAGGGCCATGGCGAGGCCCAGCTTGCGCACCTTTTTGGGCAGCGTGTAGGAGTAGTCGCGCGGCTGGGGCCCGAAGGTGGTGCCACCCCCTACGAAGATCGGGGCGCCGTAGTCACCGTGGCGAGCCCGACCGGTGTGCTTTTGGCCGTACATCTTTTTGGTGGTGAAGTTCACCATGCCGCGGGTCTTGGTGGCAGCAGTCCCGGCCCGGCGGTTGGCCATCTGCCACTTGACCACCTCGTAGAGCACGTGGGGGTTGACTTCGGGCAGAGCGGCCTCGAGGTCGCGGGCCTTCTGGCCTTTAGCGGAGAGCACGGAAAGGGTAGCCATTATTTACCTCCCCCCTTCTTCGCGGAAGCCCGCACGGTCTGGCGCACCACCACCAGGGTGCCGTTGGCCCCGGGAACCGCGCCCCTCACCAGGATCAGGTTCTCCTCGGGGACCACGTCCACCACCTCGAGGTTTTGCACCGTCACCCGCTCGCCGCCCATCCGTCCGGCCATCTTCTTGCCCTTGTAGACCCGGCCCGGGGTCTTGCGGTTCCCGATGGAGCCGGGGTGGCGGTGAACCTTGTGCGCGCCGTGGGTGGCGTTCCCACCGGCGAAGTTCCAGCGCTTCATCACACCCTGGACGCCCCGACCCTTGGAGGTGCCGGTCACATCCACCTTTTCGCCCGCCGCGAAGATCTCCACGGTCACGGTGTCGCCGTCCGGGCTGAAGCCCCGGATCTCCTTGAGGTAGCGCACCGGCTCCACCCCGGCCTTGGCGAAATGCCCCTTCAGGGGTTTATTGACCCGCTGGGCCTTTTGCGGGCGGAAGCCGAGCTGCACCGCCTCGTAACCGTCCTTATCCGGGGTACGGCGCTGGACGACCGGGCAAGGCCCGGCCAGGATCACCGTCACCGGCACGGCCCGGTCGTTTTTCCAGACCTGGGTCATCCCTACTTTGGTGCCGAGAATCCCCTTCATGATCTACCTGCCACGGTTTTGATCTCGATCTCAACCCCGGTGGGGAGGTCGAGGGTCATCAGGCTCTCGATGGTCTTGCGATTGGGGTTGTTGATGTCCACCAAGCGGTTGTGGGTCCGTAGCTCGAAGTGCTCGCGGCTGTCTTTGTGCTTGAAAGGGCCGCGCAGCACGGTGAAGCGGCGAACCCGGGTGGGCAGGGGCACCGGGCCACTCACCTGGGCACCGGTGCGGCGGGCCGTCTCCACGATCTTGGCCGCCGAGGCGTCCAGGCTCTTGTGGTCGAAGCCCCGTAACTTGATGCGAATCTTGGGCATTCTCCCTCGCCTCCTACTCCAAGATTTTGGTAACGACGCCGGCCCCGACGGTACGTCCACCTTCACGAATCGCGAAGCGCAGACCTTCCTCGAGGGCGATGGGTTTGATGAGTTGAACGGTGAAGGTGATGTTATCCCCCGGCATCACCATT
>DASTSL010000131.1:0-19162 GCA_035760705.1 Meiothermus sp.
CAGGGTGGGGTCGAACCCTTCCGGACCCGCACCGAGACCATCAAGGTGAAGGGCCAGCCCGACGTGAAGATCACCGTGCGCGAAAGCCGCTACGGCCCGGTCATCAACGACGTGGTGAAGGTCGCCGGAACCAAGCCCCTGGCCTTGCGCTGGACCGCCCTGGATCCCCAGGACAAGACCATCGAGGCTTTCCTAGGCCTCGCCGAGGCCAAAAATTGGACCGAGTTCAAAGCGGCCCTCAGCCATTACAATGCCCCTAGCCAGAACTTTGTCTACGCTGACGTAGACGGCAACATCGGCTATATGGCCCCGGGCAAGTTTCCCCTCCGCAAACCCGGGCATTCGGGCCTTATGCCGGTTCCGGGCGATGGAAGCTGGGACTGGCAGGGCTATCTGCCCCGGGAGGAATGGCCCCAAGTGTATAACCCCAAAGAAGGTTTTATCGTCACTGCTAATAATAAGGTCACCGCTCCGGGGTATCCGCACACCATCAGCCTCGAGTGGGAGGAGCCTTACCGAGCCGAGCGGATCCGGCAGATGATCCTCGCCAAGGACAAGCTCTCGCTCGAGGACATGATCGCCATGCAGAAGGACGTAAAGAGCCTGCTCTACGACGCTTTCAAGCCGCTCCTGGAAACCCTCACCCCCTTGAGCGAGGCGGCGGGAGAGTGGAAGGCCAAGCTGCTGGCCTGGGACGGGGTGGCGCGCCCCGAGCAACAAGAACCTTCGGTGTTTGAGGCTTGGTACACCGAACTCACCCGATTGTCCAAGAAGGAGGTCGGGCAGGAGTTTTGGGAAGAGCCCCGCTACCTCCTTGCGGCCCTCCGGAACAACGATCCCAACTGCGACCAGCCCGAGACCGAGTTCGCTGAAAGCTGTGCCGACTTCGTGGCTTTGGCCCTCGAGCGCGCCCTGAAGCGCTTGGGGGAGCCGGTTCCGCGCTGGGGCGATCTGCACAAGGCCACCTTCAAACACCAGATCCTCACCAACGTGGCCCCGCTGCGCCGCTTCGTGGACCGGGCGGTTCCCCACGGCGGCGATCGCTACACCGTAAACCGGGGTGCTTACGACCCGGCCAACTTCAACATGACGGTGGGCTCGTCGTACCGGCAGATCCTAGACTTTTCCAACCTCGAGAACTCCCTCTACATCCACCCCATGGGCCAGTCCGGCTCGCCCCTCTCGGGCGATTTCGCCAACCTGCTTCCCTTGTGGCAGCGGGGCGAGTACATGGCCATGAAAACCCAAGGCTATCCGGTGCAAAGCCGCCAGCGGCTCGAGCCGCTGCGGTAATTCAATGGGGGGCCTGGAGGGTCGGGGACGGCGCGTATCATGCATCCCGGTGGGCTTACCTGCGCGGTCTTCGAGTGATGCACAAAGGCGATCCCCTGAGTCGTTCGGCTCGACACGACAAAGGTGGAAGCGCCCTTTCGCCGTATCTCATCAGCGGGAAGTAATCTGCGACCATGCTGGCGATTGAGGCCTCGGGGTTGCGCAAGGTATATCGGGGCAAGGCGGCGGTCGAGCACCTCTCGCTCGAGGTCGCCCAGGGCGAGGTCTTCGGCTTCTTAGGGCCCAACGGGGCGGGGAAGACCACCACCGTCAAGATGCTCCTGGGGTTGGCCCGCCCGACCTCGGGGATCGCCCGAATCCTCGGCAAGCCGCTGGGTGACCTGGAAACCAAGGCCAAAATCGGCTTTCTGCCCGAACTCTTCCGCTTCCACGACTGGATGACCGGGAAGGAATTCCTGCGCTTTCACGGGCGGCTATACGGGATGGATAGGGGCGACCTCGAGCGCCGCATCCCCCAAGTTTTAGAACTCGTGGGCTTACTGGGCCGCGAGAACGAGCGGATCCGTGGCTATTCCAAGGGGATGCAGCAGCGGATCGGGCTGGCCCAGGCCATCCTCAACCGGCCCAGGTTGGTCTTCCTCGACGAGCCGACCTCCGCCTTAGATCCCATCGGGCGGCGAGAGGTGCGCGAGATCATCCGGCAGCTCAAGGAGCAGGGCACCACGGTGTTTCTCAACTCGCACCTCTTGTCCGAGATCGAACTGACCTGTGACCGGGTGGCTATCGTCAACAAGGGCCAGGTGGTGCGAAGCGGGACCTTAGGCGAACTCCTGAACGCCCGGCTCGAGGTCGAAATCCGCCTCGATGCGCTCAGCTCGGAGCTGCTGACGCAGCTCTCGGCCATCGGCAGGTTGGTGCGCACCGTGGGGCCCACGGTGTACCTGGAAGTCCCCGCCGAGGAAACCCTGCCCAAAATCGCCGAGGTGGTGGTGCGCTCGGGTGCCCGGCTCTACGCGTTGCGGCCCGAGCGGGTGAGCCTGGAAGACCTCTTCGTCCAACTCGTCGAAGGAGGGGCCGGGTGAGCAAGGTGCTGCTGATGGCCAAGCTTACCTGGCAGGAGGCCTGGAGCCGCCGGTTGGTGCTGGCGATCCTGCTCCTGACGGTGGGCTTTTTGGGCTTTTACCTGCTGGGCGTACACTTCCTCGACGAGCGGCTTCGCTCGCGCGCCGCCGAGCTGGGCCGCAGCGACGATCTCGAGGGGTTCCTCATCGCCCGCGCCACCGTGGTGACGCTGGGCATGTACATCGTCAATTTCCTGGGGAATCTGCTGGCGGTGTTGGTCTCGCTGTCCACCATTAGCGGCGAGATCGACTCGGGGACGCTCCAATCCATCCTGCCCAAGCCGATCCGCCGCTACCAGGTGGTGCTGGGGAAGTGGTTGGGCTTCGCCGTGCTGGTGGCCCTCTTCGTGACCCTGATCTCCTCGGGGTTGCTGGTCGGCGTGCAGACCCTGACCGGCTATTTGCCGCCCTCTCCGCTCGAGGCGGTGGCACTGATGAACCTGGGCGCCCAGCTTCTCCTGGCCGTGACCATCTTGGGCGGGACGCTGCTCTCCACGCTCACGAACGGGGTGGTGCTCTTCACCCTGTACGGCCTGTCGTTTGCTGGTGGGATCGTCGGCTCGATTGGGCAACTCTTCCGGGTGCCCCTGCTCGAGACCCTTAATGCCGTTAGCATTGGTATCCTGCCGAGCGACGCGATCTGGCGCGGGGCTTCTTACTACCTGCAACCCGCCGAACTGCTCAACGCCTTTTCCGAGGCCGGGGCCCGGGGGAACCCTTTCGTAAGCACCGCCCCGCCAGACCCCATCGTGCTGCTGTGGACCGGGGTTTATCTGCTCCTGGCGCTCCTGCTCGGGGTATGGGTATTCAACCGCCGCGATCTGTAGGAAGAACGCACCGTAAGCCTGTCGCGGGCGGGTAGGGACGAGGGGCCCCTCGTCCCTACTTGACAGGATCTCGCCATCGCCCTAGTGTATTAGATAGCTAGTACACTAGATAGGAGGATATAGGATGCAGGTACTGGAACCGAAAACCCAGACGAGCCCGGCGCCGCCGGTGCTCCGGGTGAAGGGCCTGAGCAAGCGCTTCGGGAACGTGAGTGCGGTGGAGCGGGTGGACCTCGAGGTGCGCAAGGGCGAAATCTTCGGCTTCTTAGGCCCCAACGGGGCGGGGAAGACCACCACCCTGGGCATGATCCTGGGGCTGGTCCGGCCCACCGCCGGGGATGTCGAGGTGCTAAGCCAGCGGGTGGGCTCCGGTCAGACCGCCGTGTTGCGCAAGGTGGGGGCTCTGCTGGGGGCTCCGGCCCTTTACCCGCACCTCTCGGGGAGGGCCCACCTCGAGCTGCTGGCCCGGCTCCAGGGTGGGGTTCATCCGGGCCGGATCGCCGAGGTGCTCGAGCAGGTCGGGCTGAGCAAAGCCGCCCACCGCCTGGCCGGGACCTACTCCACCGGGATGAAACAGCGGCTGGGCATCGCCATGGCCCTCTTAGGCGAGCCCGAACTGCTGATCCTCGACGAGCCCACCAGTGGCATGGACCCCGCGGGCATGAAGGAGACCCGCGAGCTGATGAAGAGCCTGGCCGCCTCGGGCATCACCCTGATCTTCTCCTCACACCTGCTGTACGAAGTCGAGGCGGTCTGCGACCGGATCGCGGTGATCCACAAGGGCCGCTTGGTGGCCCAGGGCGCGGTGCGGGAACTGTTGTCGAAGGGGGAGGGGGTACGGGTCAAAGTGGACGCCCCAGAGGAGGCCGCCCTGATCCTCTCCGGGCTGACGAGGCGAACCGAGGTGGTGGGGGGTTACCTGGAAGTCTCCGGCCTGGACGCCAAAGAAATCGTGCGACAACTGGTCGCGGCGGGCTTCGTGCCGAGCGAGGTGCTGCCGCTGCGGAGTGACCTGGAGGGGCTTTTCCTCGAGCTGACCCGAGAAGGAGAGGGGCGATGAGCGGAATTTTCGCGGTGGAGGCCCGCAAGGCCTTTGGGCGGCGGGTAGCCTGGTTCCTCCTGCTGTTCGCGGCGGTGCTGGTGGGGTTGGTGCAGTTCTTCGTGTTGCGCGAGCAGGCCCCGGCCCGGCACTACGCCCTGACGCTGGTGATGAGCGCCCAGATGGCCCAGAACCTGGGGCTCTTCGCGGCGGCCATCCTGGGGGCCTGGACGGCCCAGGAGTACGGCTGGCGCACCCTGGCCCTGCTGTTCTCGAGGGGAACCGCGCGCTTGGGCTGGCTGCTGGCCCGCTGGGCTTCCTCCTTGGGATCGCTGGCCCTGGTGATGGCGACGCCCATGGTGTTGGGCCTGACCATTCTCAGCCTCTACCACGGGAACCTCCCGGCCCAGCTTCAGGGGAACGGCCTGAGGCTGCTCGAGAACTTTTTGCGGCTCTTCCTCACCGTACTGCCCTACCTCAGCCTGGCCCTCTTCGTGGCGGTGGCGGCACGCTCGGTGGCGGCGACTTTGGGCGGGGTGCTGGGCTTCGGGCTGGTGCTCGAGGCGGCCATCAACCAGCTCTGGCCCCACATCGGCCAGTACTTTCCCGCCGCGTTGGGCAAAGCCTGGCTGGCAAACCCGGCCCTGAACGCCGAACTGGGCGGGTTGCTGATCTACACGCTGGGCTTCTTGGCCCTGGCCGGGATGGTCCTGAAGCGCCAAGACCTGGGAGGATAGGGGGGTGAGCGATGTGTGGAATCTCGATGCCGAAGCCGGGCCCATCTACGCACAGATCGTACGGGGGGTGGAACGCATGCTAGCCAGTGGAAAGATGAAACCAGGGGACAAGCTCCCCTCGGCGCGTGAACTGGCCGCCGAACTCAGGGTCAACCCCAACACCGTCATCCATGCCTTCAGCCAGCTCGAGATCGCCGGGGTCACCGAGACCCGGCGGGGTTTGGGTACCTTTATCCGCGAGGACGTCAAGGTCGAAGGGATGCGGCTACGCCTCTTGCGCGAGGCGGCACAGCGCTTCCTGAACGAGGTGCGAGCCATCGGCCTCTCGGCGGAGGACGCCAAGAAGGCCATCTCGGAGGTAGGCGATGGTGAGTGAGGTGCTGGCTAGACTCCAGAACGTCACCAAGCGCTACGGGAGCCGCGAGGGGCTGCACGGGCTTTCCCTCGAGCTTCCCCAGGGCCAGGCGGTGGGGCTATTGGGTTTGAACGGGGCCGGGAAGACCACCGCCCTGAAGCTTTTGGCTGGGCTCTTGGTCCCGACCGCCGGACGGGTGGAGGTGCTCGGCAAGCAGCCCCGCCAGGCCCGGGCCAATATCGCCTTCCTCTCCGAATCGGACGGGCTCTACCCCTGGCTGACCCCCGCCGACGGCGAGCGGATGATGATGGGGCTCTACCCCGACTTTCGCCCGGGGCGCTACCAGGAATTGCTGGCTTTTTTGGAGGTTCCAGCTAGGCCGATCAAGACCCTCTCCAAGGGGCAGCAGGGGCGGCTGCGGCTGGCGATGGCCCTGGCCCGAGAGGCCAAGCTCTACCTCCTGGACGAGCCCTTGGCAGGCATAGACCTCATCTCCCGCGACCGCATTCTGCGGGCTTTGGTGCAGGAGTGGCGGGAGGAGGCCACGGTGGTCCTCTCCACCCACGAGGTCGCCGAGGCCGAGGGGATGTTCGACCGGGCGGTGTTCCTCAAGGAGGGGAAGCTGGCCCTGGATGCCCAGGCCGAGGATTTGCGCTCGCAGGGCAAGAGCGTGGTGGACGCTTTCAAGGAGGTACTGGCATGAATGCTCGAGTGAACGCACTGCCCACCCTCCTCTGGCTCGAGCTGCGCAAGCAGACCGGCTGGCTGATGGTGTTGGGGGGCATCCTGGCGCTCTCGGTCGTGGTGGTGATCCGTGTCCGGCAGGAGGCCGGGGGCCGTTCTTTAAACGAACTGGGTGAGCTGTTCGCGGTGCAGTTCGGTCTGTTCGCCCTGGCGGCCTTCGCGGGTTTCTTGTTGCTTCTGATCGCCCTGGGACGGGCCGGTCGGGCCGAGAGCTGGCTGCTGGTGAGCGTCCCGCCGGGCGTCACCCACCAACTGGCCCGGTTTTTCTTCGCGGGGGCGGTGTTGTTGGTCTTTGCCGAGGTGCTGGCGGGGTTGTTCTGGTGGGGTGCGCGGGGGTTCGGGCTCGAGGTCAGCCTGCTGGGGACGCTGGGCCTGGCCCTCTACGCGGTGATCCTTGGCCTGCCCGTGTTGGCCCTGGCCCTGTTGGGGCAGAACCTCACCCTGGCTTACGGGCTCTCGCGGCTGGGTTGGCTGTCGGGGATCGCCACCGTTTTGGGGGTTTTTGCCCTTCTGGGCTGGTTTTTCGAGCTTTCGGCCCGCACCGTGTACTCGTTCTTGCCGGTGTGGCCCTTCCCGGCCTTGCGTTTCCAGGGCGTGGACTTGCTCCGCGAGGTACCGGTGACGGGTTTTCCCAGCGAACCCTTGTTCTACGCGCTGGTGCTCACGGCCCTGGTGATCGTGCTGGCCGGGCGGGTGTGGGACGAGGTGGAAGCATGAGCATCTGGACGATTTTGTGGTGGGCCTTGCTGGCGGTAGCCGCAATCGCCTTGTGGCGCGGCACCCAGAGCCCGACCGCCAAGGCCGTGATGGTGGGGGCCTTGCTATTGGTGGCCCTTCCCGACCCACTGGGCAACCGGGCTGCCTTCTGGCAGAGCCTGCGCGAGAACCAGGTGGAGGGTAATCTGAACGGCGTGGTGGTCGAGAGCCGCCGTTCGGTCTGCGTCTTCTGCACCAGCGGGATGCAGAGCGAGCATTGGCAGCTCACCGCCCGATTTCTGAGCGGAAGCTACGCGCTGAGCGTGCGACAGCCCCAACCCTACGCCATCGCGTTCCGATCCGGGCGGGTGTTGCGGGATGGCCAGGCGCTCACGCCGGGGTGTATGAGCGGGACGCTCGAGGCCGATACCCTCTTCGACTTTGCGCGGGCCGAGCGGGTGAACCTCCAGGTGGGACCGGGAGCGAGCTGTCGCTAGCTCGGGTTGTAGGTTGTAGGGAAAAGCTTTTCCCTACAACCTAACCAACCACCGCGCGACCTGACAACTGTCATCCCCAAGTGTGACTTTTGACAGATGTGTTGGACGCTGCTCTGGGCCTACACTGGCAGGTGCGTTGGACTCGAGATTGGAGTAGTTTCGACGAAGTAGAGGGGGATGGATGGGAGACTTACTGACCGCACCTCGAGCCTTTTTCGAGCGCCTGAAAGATGGTAAGCCGGCCTTGTTCGCTCCCCTGCTGGTCGCGGTGTTGGCGACCTTGCTGGCCAGCCTGGCGAACGTGGTGGCGACCCGGCTCTTGCCTAGCCTCGGCTTTGGCTCACCGCTCGTTTTCGCGGTGCTGGGCGGGACCGTCTTCGGGCTGGTGTCGTGGGGGGTATACGGGCTGGTCTTGCGGCTCCTGGCGGGGGCGGAGTCCAGGGCCTGGGAGGTGGCCGGTTGGGCCAGCCTGCCGGGGGTGGTGGTGGGGCTGGTGCTGCTGCCCCTCGCGGCGTTGTTCCCCGTCAGCGGCAACCTCGCGGCCCCGCCCAGCCTGACCGATGCCGATGCCCTGCAGCAGTGGACGGCGCAGTACACCGCTCTGGTGCGGGGAGCCACCTTTAGCCGGGTCGCGCAGGGGCTCAGCGTGGTTGGAGGGATTTGGAGCGTGGGGCTGACCTATGTGGCCCTGCGGGTCCTGGTGCCCCAACGAGCGCTGATCGGAACCCTGGGGGTCGCGCTGATCTCGCTGGGCTTCATCGTCTGGGGGTTGACCCGGTGAAGCGACTACTGGCCATCGGAGTTTTGTTGCTCCCTGCTCTGGCCTTCTCGCCCCAGGAAGCCCTAGGCTACCGAAGTCCCGAGCTGGCTCCGGCGCAGGAGCGGGTGGGCGCGGCCCAGGCCCGGCTCGAGGCCTTGCGGCTGGGGCTTTCCGGCAGCGTGAACGTGGGCCGTCAGCTCTGGAGCGCTGGCGAGTGGAGCTACGGGCTCACCCTCACCTACCAGGTGGCGGGCTTTCAGGGCGTGCAGGCCTTGAGGAACCTCGAGGCCGCCCGCACCCAGCTCCAAACCGTCCGGCGGAACGGCATCCAGCGGGCCTTGGTGGCCCACGCCCGGCTATGGGAGGCCGAGGCTACCGGGCGAGCCGCCGCCTTTCGTGGTGAAGCCGCCCGGCAACGCCTGGCCGAGATCGAGCGGAAGGCGAGCCTGGGCGCGGTGAGCACCACCGACCAGGAGGAAGCCCGCCTCACCCAGTCCGAGGTAATGATCGCTGCCCGCCAGGCCCAGAACGGCTTGCAAAGCGCCCAGGCCGAGGTGTCGGCCTTGGGCTTCGGGGGAAATGCGGCCCCTTTGGTGCTGCGCTTCAGCCTCCCCGAAGCCGCCCCGCAGAGTACCCCCGGCTACCGCGACGCGGTGCTGGCCTTGCAACTGGCCGAGGCCCAAGCGCTCGAGGCCGGGCGGGCGCTTTTTCCCCAGGTGAGCCTGCGCGGGCAATTTCTGGGCCAGGATGCCACGGTGGGGTTCGGGCTCACCGCCCAGGGGCTCAACTGGCCCAGTGCGAGCCTCCAGGTGAACGCGCCTTCGGAACTGCCCAGCCTCCCGCCCGGCACTCCAATCCCCGGCCTCAGCGAGTGGAGGTTCACCCTGAGCGCGGTGATCGCCCTCGACCCGGCCCGCATCGCCGACCTGCGGGGCCTCGAGGCCGAACGCACCGGCGCAGCGCTACGGCTCACCACCCTGGAAAACGACCTCGCGCGGCAACTGGCTCAGGTTCGGCAGAACGCGCTCATCGCCCAGGAGTCGTTGGGCCTTTCGCAAGAGCGCCTCGAGCTGGCCCGGCGCAAGCGTGAACTGGCCGAAACGCGAGCCCAAAGCGGCGCGGCCAGCCCTTTGGACGTGCTCGAGGCCAGAGCCCAGGAAGCCGACGCCGAAGGGCGCTTGGCCGCCGCCTGGCGGGCTTATATCGAAGCGGTAGGAGCGTATTTGGATTTGGCCGGAGCCGACTGGCAGACCGCAGGGGGGAACTGAATGTCGCGTGAAGACCGCAAGGACAACCGCAAACTCGACCGAAAGTGGATCGCGCTGGCGGCGGGGATTTTGGCCCTGGCCCTGGTGCTGGGGGCGGCGCGGGCCCAGCCGCTCCCCGAGGTGATCCAGACCCTAGCTGCCCGGGATGCCAACCTGCTCGAGGCCCAGCGGGGCCTCACCGCTGCCCAGGACGAACTGCGCAAACAGCAGGCCGACCCCGACGCCCCGCCCCTGGCCGTGACCCGCGCCCAGGAGAACCTGGCGCTGGCCCAGGCGCGGCTCGCCGCCGCGCAGGCCGGGGCCGAAAACACCGTGGTCGAGAATTACACCGCCTTGCTCGAGGCCCAAGCGGCCCTCAACCTGGCCCAGAAACGGCTCGAGCAGGCCAACCTCAGGCTCGAGGCGGTCCGGCTGCGCCGTCAGGCCGGGGCCATCTCCCAGGCCGATCTCACCGCGGCGGAGGCCGCGCAGGGCCGGGCGACCTCGGATTTAGCCCGCGCCCGCAACACCCTGGCCTTGGCTCAGGCCCGCATCCCCGACGTGGAGGGGCGTCCTCTCCCGGAAGCCCCCGCCCTGCCGCCGGGGCTCAGTTGGGAGAACAACTTGGCCCGGCTGCAAGCCCAGCACGCGGTGCGGGAGGCTGAACGCGCGGTCGCACTGGCTTCTGGCCCGGACACCCCGCCCTTGGAGGTAGCGGCTAGAGAGCGCAGCCTGGAGTCAGCCCGAACCACCCTGGCCGACCTCGAGCGCACCCTGCGCCAAGCCTTCGACGCGGCGCAAAACCGCTATGCCGCGGCCCAGCAGGCCTACACGCTGGCCCAGCGCGACCTGGATCAGGCCCGCCAGGCTTTGGCCGCGGCCCGGTCTCGGCTGCAAGCGGGAGCGCTCTCAAGGCTCGACTTCCTGCAAAGCGAGATCGGCGTGCTCGAGGCCGAATCCGCTTTGACCTCCGCGCTCGCCGAGGTCTGGAAGGCCCGACAAGGGGTGATCGTGGCGGCGCGCGGGACCAGCACGGGAGGCGGCTGATGCGACGCTGGCTTTTACCGCTCATCGTGGTCCTCTCGGTGGGCCTGACCCTTTTCGGGCTGCTGCGCCCGCGCCCCGACCAGGGAACCCTGGTCACGGTGACCGAGGTCAAGTCGGGCAGCTTCACCCGCGAGGTCTCAGGAAACGCTGTCGTGGAGGCCGAGACCTACACCTTGAACTTCAACCGGGCCGGGCGGGTGGCCCGGGTGCTGGTGCGCGAGGGCCAAGCGGTTCAGGCCGGTCAGGTCTTGGCCGAACTCGAGCTTTCCCGCGAACGCGAGGACCTGGCCGCCACCCAGGCCCAGGTCTCCGCCCTGCAAGCTCGGCTGCAGGCCAGCCGGTTTGACGCCGAGATCACCCGGCGAAACCTCCAGCGCCAGCTAGCCCAGGCCCAAGAGCAACTCGGCCTCACCCGGCGACTCCTCGCCATCGGGGCGGCCTCGCAGACCGAGGTGGACAACCTGAGCCGCCAGGTAGCCCAGCTCGAGGGCCAGCTCGAGAGCGCCGCCACCCAGGCGAAAGCCTCGCAACGTGATATCCAGGCTCAGCTCGAGGCCCAGCAAGCCCAGATCCAATCCCTCGAGCGCACCATCGCCGACGCCCAGCTCCGCACCCCGGTGGCCGGAACCGTCACCGACGTGGGGCTCAAGATGGGGGAGTCCAGCCAGTCCCTCTCGGGAGCGTCGGCCAGCACCGCGGTGAGCGGGATTCGCATCGTGCGCTCGGGCTCTCTGCGGGTGCGGGCCCGGCTCCCCGAGGCGCAGGCGCTCGAGGTCAAGCCGGGGATGCCCGCCCGCATCGAACTCGATGCCTTGCCCGGCCAGCGTTTGAGCGCCAAGGTCGAGCGCCTCTCCACCGTAGCCGAGGTGCAGGGGCAGGGGGGAAGCGCGGTGCTGCCGGTGTTCCTGCGCTTCACCGACGTGGCGGCCCAGTCAGTCAAGCCGGGCTTTACCGGGACGGCTCGGGTCATCGTGCTCAGTCTGCCCCAAGCCACGCTGATTCCGCTCGAGACGCTCGTTGAAGAAAACGGCCAGAGCTTCGTGTGGGTGGTGGACAAGGAGACCCAGACCGCCAAGAAGCAACCCGTCACGGTGCGCTCGCGCAGCCTCATCCAGGCCGCGGTGGAAGGGGTTTCGCCGGGTACGCTGGTGGTGAGCCTGCCGCCGCAAACCCTCAAGGACGGGGCCAAGGTGCGCTACACCCCTCCGGTGTCGGAGCAGGGGTCGTGATCGTATGGGGCTCGAGGTCATGCACTCCCAACGCTCAAACCTCCACGCCGTTGTCACCCCCAGGGCGAAGGGTGCCATAGCGGCCATCCTTAGCGCGGGCCGCTTTTGCCTGGGCCGATTACGGCCACTTCGCCCTTTGTCACCCCACCCGGCTAGCGCCGCGAAACAACGCCTCCCGGCTAGCGCCGCGAAACAACGCCTCCGCCGACCCGTTCTTGCTGAAGACGGCGATAAGTTGCGGAGGGTGGGAGAGGAACGATGCCTCCGGTCGTAGAGATGCAGGGCATCACCAAGGTCTACCGCTCGGGCGGAGGGGCTCGAGTCGTGGAGGTGCAAGCCCTGCGGGGGATTGACCTCACTATCGAGCAGGGGGAGTACGTGGCGATCATGGGGCCTTCGGGCTCGGGGAAGTCCACGCTGATGCACGTGATCGGCCTCCTGGATTCGCCCACCTCCGGCAGCTACAAGCTCGGCGGGGTCGAGACCTCCGGCCTGAGCGAACCGGAACTGGCCAAGGTGCGCAACCAGCGCATCGGCTTCGTGTTCCAGGCGTTTTTCCTGCTGCCTAAGCTGACCGCCTTGCACAACGTGGCCTTGCCCCTGGTGTACCGGGGGATGGGGCCTGCCGAGCGGCTACGGCGGGCCCGAGCGGCGCTCGAGTCGGTGGGCCTGGGGGATCGTCTCGACCACCGCCCCTCGGAGCTTTCCGGCGGGCAGAAGCAGCGGGTGGCAATCGCCCGGGCACTCGTCCAGGAGCCGGATATCCTGCTGGCCGACGAGCCCACCGGCAACCTCGACTCGCACTCCTCCGACGAAATCCTGGCCCTCTTCGACTCGCTCAACAAAGAGGGCAAAACCGTCATCATGGTCACGCACGAGCCGGACGTAGGAGCCAGAGCCCAGCGCATCATCCGCCTGCGCGACGGCTTGATCGTGGGGATGATGGGGGAGGCGGCATGACCAGGGTCAAGGGTCGAGAGCCAAGGGCTGAAACCAAAAATGGACTGTCGTACGTTCTGCGTCATACGCCCTACGCGGAAGCCCCATGTTTTTTTACATATAGCGTACGACATAAGGCGTATGACCTCCCGAAGGGAGCCCCATGAACCCCCTCGAGAACTTCCGCATGGCCTTCGAGGCGCTCTCGGGAAACCGACTGCGGAGCTTTCTGGCGTTGTTGGGCATCGTGATCGGGGTGTTCGCGGTCACGACGATGGTGAGTTTGGGCGAGATGGCCTCCGCCGGGATCACCCGCGACATCGAGGGGATCGCCGGGCGCAGCATCTTCATCCAGCCCGACTTCAACAACGGGGCCAACTTCGATTCCGCCCCCATCCGCGACGAGGACATCCAGAGCCTGCAAGCCCTTCCGGTGAGGGTGATCCCCCAGCTTTTCGGGAACATCCAGTACGAGCCCAAACCGGGGGATCGGCGCTCTTTGCAGCTCCAGGGCACGCCCGGCGACCTCCCCAGCCTCGACCCCACCACCAAGATCGCCCGGGGGCGCTACTTCAGCGCGTCCGAAGCCAGGGGTGGGCTGCCTTTGGCGGTGCTCTCCGACCGGGCGGCCAAGGACTTGTTCCCCAACCGTGACCCCATCGGGCAGGTGGCGCGGCTCTTTTTTACCGACGGGAGCCGGGCCGATCTCACGGTGGTGGGGGTGCTCGAGCCCCCCAGCGGGATCTTCGGGGGGTTCGGCTCGAGTTCCACCATCTACGCGCCCATCCCCTACCTCTGGGCCAGCGGGAACTTCCGCCGCGACCGCTACGATTTCGTGCTGCTTTCGCTCAACAAGGGGGCCGACGCGGTGCAGGTGCAAAACCAGGTGCGTCGCATCTTCGAGAACCGCTACGGCAAGGGCAAATACTCCATCCAGTCCACCGAGAGCTTCCAAAGCACCCTGCGCAACATCACCCTGATCCTGCAAGCCCTCTTGGGGGCGATTGCCGGTTTGTCGCTCCTGGTGGGGGGTATCGGGATCATGAATATCATGCTGGTGAGCGTGACCGAGCGCACCCGCGAGATTGGGCTGCGAAAAGCGCTGGGCGCGACCGCCGCGCTGATTCGGCAACAGTTTTTGATCGAGGCGGTGGTGCTCACCCTCCTGGGTGGAGCATTGGGGGTGGTGCTGGCGGTGGGTTTGCTGGCCTTGATCTCGGCCTTGGTGCCCTTCTTCGGGGTGTTCGTGCTGAGCCCGGTGACGGTGATCCTGGCCCTTACGGTGAGCGCGTTGGTAGGTCTTTTCTTCGGGGTATGGCCTGCCGCCAGGGCCGCTGCCCTCGACCCCATCGAGGCGCTCAGGTTCGAGTAGGGGCGATGGCGCTCGTGCGGAGCACTCTGCGCTAGCCCCCTCGTCCCTACACGCCAGGCGGATTGGTCTACTAGTTTAATGCGATGGCTGGTTGTGCTGATGCTGCTGGGGCTAGCGCTAGCCCCAGCCTGTGCCCGAGCTTCCCCGACAACCCCGACCCCCACAGCAGGACGAGCATCATCGAACGCATCTATGTCAGCCTGTGCCCGAGCTTCCCCGACAACCCCGACCCCAGGCTGTGCGGGATTCTTACTCCCTGGGGCGGCAAGAGCCCGGCCTGGCTCGACGGGTACTACCGGGGCGGGCTGGTCCAGCCGGTGGTTTTCTCTACGACTCCCACGCCCGAAACCGGGTCGTGGGCCAGGCTAAAAGCGGAACCCAAGTATGCATTATCCTGTTCCAGGCCAACCCCAAGCTCAACTACTACTTCGTCCGCACCGTCGGGCTCGAGCCGGTGCAAGAGGGCTGGGTTCCGGCCCCTTTTGTCCGGCTCAAGCGCTGACCTGATCGAGCCGGGCCACTTCTTCAGCGCTCAAGGTGAACGCTAGCGCCCCCGCGTTCGCCGCAGCTTGCTGGGCGTTCTTCGCCCCCGGGATCGGCAGGGCACCCCTCTCGATACACCAGCGCAGGGCGATCTGGGCCGGGGTGGCGTTCTTGGACGCGGCGATCTGTTTGAGGACTTCCAGCAGCGCCGAAATCTGAGGGCGGTTTTTATAGCGGTCCCGGTAGCCCCCCTGGGGTGGGTGCTCGAGGCTATACTTCCCGGTCAGCCAGCCCATGGCCAGGGGGCTATAGGCCATCAGCACGATGCCCTCGCGCTCCATGAGCGCCTTGAGCCCGGTTTTCTCGGGGGTGCGCTCGAGCAGGTGGTATTCCACCTGGTTGGCCGCCAGCGGGACGTTATGTTTGCTCAAGACTGCGAGACTGCGCTCGAGCTGTTCTGGGTTGAAGTTCGAGACGCCCACGGCCCGGGTGAGTCCCAGTTCGTAGGCTTCGGCCAACGACTCCGCCCACGCCTCGACCGGCAGGGGAGGCCAGGGCCAGTGTTGCAAGTAGAGGTCGAGCTGCTCGAGTTGCAGCCGTTTGAGGCTGCTTTTCAGGGCGCGGATCAAAAACTTGCGGCTCAAGCGCCAGGGGAGCGGGAAGAACTTGGAGACGACCAACGGTTTCTCCGGGACATTTTTGAGAAACTTCCCCAGCATTCGCTCGGCGCGGCTCAGCCCGTACACTTCGGCAGTGTCTACCAGCCGGACACCGTGCTCGAGGCTCACCCGAAATGCAGCCTGGATGTCGGACTCCTGGTAGCCCTTGCCGTAGCCCCACACCCAGGTGTCCCCCCACTGCCAGGTGCCGATGCCGAGGGGGGGGATAGGTGGGAGGCCCTTGAATTGGATCAGGGTCTGGGTTTGTGTGGCCATGAGTCAACCTTACTGGCTGAATTTTCCCTCAACCGGGGAAAGGCTTACGGTTTCGGCTCGTCGGGTTCTTCCTCGCCGTCCTCGAGCTTCTGGAACTCTTCGAGCGCTGCTTTCACCCGCTCGTGGGCTCCTCTGAAGCCCTTTTTGAGCCCGGTGAAGAGTTCCAACGCCTCGTCCACCTCGCTCACCGCGTAGATGTGAAACTGCCCGGCCTTTACGGCCTGCAAAACCTCTTCCGAGAGGGTCAGGTTGACCCCGTTGGATTTCGGCAGCACTACCCCCTGGGTCCCGGTGAGGCCCACCGCTTTGCAGATGCGGTAAAAGCCCTCCACCTTTGGGGTAACCCCGCCCACCGCCAGCACGTTCCCGAGCTGGTCCACCGCGCCGGTCACGGCTAGGTCTTGCCGCAGGGGGAAGTCCCCGATGGCCGAGAGGATTGCTAGCAATTCGGCCAGACCCGCCGAATCCCCCTCGATGTGGCCGTAGTTCTGCTCGAAAACCACGCTTACCGTCGCCGCCAGCGATCCCACCTCGGCGTAGTGGCCCCGCAGGTAGCCCTCGAGGGTCAGCGCCGCCTTGTGAAAAACCTGCCCGGTGAGCCCGGCTTCGCGATCAATCGAGACCACGCCTTCGCGCCCGGCGGAAGCCCGCGCGGTGATCCGCACCGGGCGGCCCCAGGGGGGATCGGTCTCGAGGACCACCAGCCCGTTCACCTGGCCTAGGGCTTTGCCTTTGAGCTGGAAATTCCAGGTGTTCTCCCGCACCTCACGCAAGAAGAACTCCTCGCTCATCACCGCCCTCGCGTCGCGCAGGTGGATGGCTTGTAGCACAGCCTCGCGGGTCACCAGCGAGTTTTGGCTGAGGGCCTTGGCTTCTCGAGCCAGCGTGAGGGGCTCGTCGAGCCGACCATCGAGCAGATGGCGGTGCTCCACGTTGCGCCGGGCATAGTCGTAGAGGGCGGCCAGGGCTCCTTGGGTCAGCGTGCAGCCGCAGCCCTGGACGAAGCTCCCCAGGAAGCGCAAGGTCTGTGGGCTGGCCTCGAGCACCGGGGAGAATTCCACCCGGAAACGGAACAGCTCGGCGAAGTCATCGTCGTGCTCCATCAGGTGGAAGATTTCGTGCGGCCCGACCAGGAAGACCTGGGTCTGGAGGGGCATGGGGAGGGCCTCCAGACCCTGCACCTTGGGGCCACCGCTTTCCTCGCTGAAGAGTTCGATCTCGGCGTTCTTGAGTGCTCGCTTGAGGTAGGGCCAGCTCCCCTGCTGCCACACCTGGATCGCGTCGAGCACCAGGAACCCGCCCTGGGCCTTGTGCAGAGCACCGGGCCGGATCAGCCCGGCGTGGGTGATGAGTCGCCCTTCCACCGAGCGGTACTCGAGCCGCCCACAGAGCCTAGCCGGGGTCGGCAGCGGTTCGTAGACCACGGGCGGGGGGTCTTGCGGGGTGGAGCCCAGCAGCAGGTGGGCCTGCCAGGGGGTCACGTCCTCGGGGTACTCACCCGCCTCGGTCCAGGCCAAGAGCTGGCGATAGAGGGCTTCCCAGTAGGGTCGGGCCGCCGGGTACTGCTCACAGAGGGTGCGCAGGCGGGGCTCGAGGTACTGCGCCGCCCACTCATAGCGCAGCCGCCCCAGGGCCTCGGTGGCCTTGTGGGCTAGGCTCATCAGGGCGAGCACGGTCTCCTCCAGCCGTGCCTTGAGATCGGGAGAGGGCTCTTGGGGGCCGGAAAGTCGGATGCCTTCTTCACTGTGCTCAAGGGTGAACCCCTGCGCTTTGGCTTCCTCAGTCA
Source organism: Meiothermus sp. (assembly GCA_035760705.1). GTDB lineage: Bacteria > Deinococcota > Deinococci > Deinococcales > Thermaceae > Allomeiothermus. The sequence continues at coordinate 17,108 of DASTSL010000131.1, forward strand.
GCTTCTCTAGTAGGCTGCGCTGTTGGGTGCTGAACTGCGCTTCAAGCTGGTATTTCTCCTGCAAGAAAGGCATTTGGGCAAAATACGTTGCAAGCAACTGGCGCTCGGCCAGGAAGCTCGAGGCGGCCCGCAGCAATCCTCGTCCTTGCCCTGCCGGGAGCTTGATCCCGATGACCTCGAAGGCCGAGAGTGGCAGGTAGAGCTGGTCGGGGGGAGGGGTGCGGGGGGGTTGGTGTTTGAGAAAGTTGAACAGGGCGGCTTTCTTCCCCAGCCCCGAAGGCCCCACCAAGTAGCCGTGCCCGCTGGTCCGCAGGGCGGCTTCCAGGGCCTCCTTGGCCCTTTCCTGGCCGTAAAAGCTTTCGCTCGGCCAGTCCGAGACTGGGGCCTCGGGGTCTTGGGGAAAGGTGTGCCACTCGAGGAGGTCGTAAGGAAGTCGCATGTTCTCTAAATTACCCTATGGCCCGATGCCCTCATGACCCCGAGCGTTCAACCTCGGCGCACCCTAGGGAATCCCTGGGCTCTGCTGACGACGCAGCAATACGGTGAAGTTGGGCGGGAGAACCTACTTACAGGGCGTCTCCGAAGGGCTGGGCATGACCTCAGGGATGGGCAAACCGTAATCGTATCTGCGGTTTGGGCATTCTTTGGGTATGCTGGGGGTACAAATCAGCCACAGGTATTCGCCCGTGGGTGTTCGCACCGTACGTCGCAAGCCGTTCTCGCACCGCTGGCCGAGGCCTCTTCTAGGAGTGACTATGAGCTTGAAAGTGTTGGGGATGATTCTCGCGGGGGGCCAGGGTAGCCGTCTTTACCCGCTCACCGCCAAACGCGCCAAGCCCGCCGTGCCTTTCGGAGCCCGTTACCGCATCATCGACTTCGCGCTCAACAACTTCATCAACTCGGGCATCTACGCCATCTACGTGCTGACCCAGTTCAAGGCCCAGTCGCTCACCGAGCACATTCAGCGCAACTGGCGCTTCGGGGCCTTCTTGGATGACCACTTCGTGCTGTTGGTTCCGGCCCAGATGTACCGCTACGAGGAGCTAGGAGCCGCCTGGTATCGCGGCACTGCCGATGCCATCTACCAGAACCTGCACCTCATCTTTAACAACCGCCCGGAGACAGTGGCCATCTTCGGCGGCGACCACATCTTCAAGATGAACGTGGCCCACATGCTCGACTACCACCTCGACAACCGGGCCGACATCACCATCGCAGCCTACTCGGTGCCGGTGGCCGAGGCCAGCCGCTTCGGGGTGCTCCAGGTAGACGACCAGTGGCGGATGCTCGATTTCGAGGAGAAGCCCAGGGAGCCCAAACCCATCCCCGGTCGCTCGGACATGGCGCTCGTCTCGATGGGCAACTACCTCTTCCGCACCGAGGCGTTGGTGGAACTCCTCGAGCACGACGCCCGCGACAACAACTCCTCCCACGACTTCGGCAAGGACGTGATCCCCCGGGCGCTCAAGGAGGGTTACCGCATCCAGGTCTACGACTTCAAACGCAACCCCATCCCCGGCCAGAGCGGCCCCAACACCTACTGGCGCGACGTGGGGACCCTCGACGCCTACTTTGAGGCCAGCATGGACCTGGTTTCGGTCACCCCAGAGTTCGATCTCTACAACGAGGAGTGGCCTCTGCGGGCAGCCAACTACAGTAGCCCCCCGGCCAAGTTCGTCCACGAGGCCGGGGACCGCATCGGCCAGGCCTTCAACAGCCTCCTGGCGGGCGGGGTGATCGTCTCCGGTGGGACGGTGCGTTCCTCGGTGATCTTCCGCCGTACCCGCATCAATTCCTATGCCTATGTGGAGCGGGCAGTGCTTTTCGACCACGTGGAGGTGGGCCGTTACGCCAAGCTCAAGAACGTGATCGTGGATAAAAACGTGCGGATTCCCCCCAACACCGAAATCGGCTACGACCTCGAGGCCGACCGCGCCCGGGGTTTCATCGTGACTCCCTCGGGCGTGGTGGTGGTTCCCAAGAGCTATCGTTTTTAGCGGTGCGCCCTAAGCAAGTCGGACGGTTGGCTCATTTCGCTTTGGGTCGCCGTACATG
>DASTSL010000132.1:0-51601 GCA_035760705.1 Meiothermus sp.
GGGCGGCTCGGCCCAGCTTTACGTGCGGGGCAGCCTACGCACCCCGCTGATCGAACCCCAAGCCCGTAAAGTAGTCAACGGCCTAGCCCTCTACCCCGCCCGTTAACCTCCCCTAAACCCCTTCGCGCCCGGGCATCCGTACGCAGGGACGCTGGGATGTGAAAGCATTAGCCTGCCGTGAATCGGGCGTCGCGCTCATGGCTCGGGCAGTAGGTGTGGTTCGGGAGGGTGAGGAGATTGTCAAGGGACGACAGGGCGCATCGCGGCAGCGATGGTGGGGGGGGATAGCTTGTCCCCTCCCTACGCCCCTTGACGGCGGAGTAGACACGGCGACGCTATCAACTATCTGCCGGTCACCATAGGACGTAGCGCGCTACGTCCCTACAAAACGAAAAGGGCTGGGTGTACCACGGTACACCCACACAAAACGAGCGATAGTTTTTGGCTGGTCGCTACAAAGGGTTTTTCACCTTGTAACCCAGCCGTCGCAGATAGGCCAAAAAGCCCTCGAGGTCCTTGGGGGTCAGCAGAATTCTCTCTCCGCCCTCGAGGGTGAATAGAACCCCCTGCCCCGAACTTTTGCCCCCATAAACCCGAACGTTCCCGAAGGGCTCGACCCAGAACCAGCCGTACAAAGCGCCCAGCCCTCCAAGCCCGAAGGTGCGCAGGGTGACCCGAAACTCCACAGCTTCGACCTGGGCGACCGACTCCGCCGCAACGCTGATCCAGCCGACCGGCCCCCGTACGCGGATCGCGCCCGGCTCCACCCGGTAAAGCCAGAGCAAGCCCGGCAACCAGGCGAGCGCCACCGTGAGCGCCGCGGCCACCCCGATCACCGGCGCGGTGCTGGGGTCGGAGGACCGGGCCGCGAGCATCAACACGAAGGCCAACAGCACCAGCAAAAAACCGCTGAGTACCGGGTCAATCCGCCGATCCACGGCAAAATCCACAGGCATAGTGTACTGAGCCGCAGCACTCCCGAAGGTGGGCCTGTACCCTGAGGCCATGCACCGGGCTTGGGCTAGCCAAAGGGCCTGGAGGAAGCGCCTCCAGTGGGCACTGTTGGGCCTGCTGCTGCTCTCGCCCTTGGCCCTCTTCGTCCACCCGGCCTTGGGCCTACTGTCGTTGCTGGCCCTGCTCTACCCCACCCGCCGCGAAGAAAAAGCCGCCCTGGCCGATCTGGACCACAAATACGGCCTGGCCTACCGGAGCGCCCTCGAGGCCCCTCCCGGCCACCCCTGGCGGGGCCAGCTCGAGGCCGAAGCCAGCGCCAGCCTGGACCGGGCCCACCCGCCCGCCTTTCCCTGGCCGTTCGCGGTGGCCTACTTGGCCCTAATCGGGCTGATTTGGGTTTTGCCCCCCCTTCAGATCCCCCCGCTGTTTACCCCCCCGGCGCCACCCGGTCAGACCTCGAGCCCACCCAATCCCCAGCCGCAGACTTCGCCGCGCTCCACCGAGCAAAATCCCCCGTCCAATCAACCCAGCCAGCGGAACGAGCGCACCGGGCAGACCTCGCCCAGCCAAACTACCCAGCCAAACGAGCCGGGATCGCAAGAGCCCCGGTCGGGAAGCTCCCAGAGCCCGCAGACCCAATCCCCAGCAGACCAAGAGCCCAGCTCACAAAATCCGCCGAACCAACCGAGTTCTGGCGAGTCACAACCTGCTACTGAGCAAGCCCAACCCAGCCAACCTGGGCAAGCGCAGCCAAGCCAACCTGGGCAAGCGCAGCCAAACCCGCCCGGACAGACCCAGCCCACCCCGAATCAACCTGGGCAGCAAAACGGCAATTCCCAGAACGCTGAACGCCCGACCCAGCCTCAGGATCCAGGTCAGGCGGGCTCCCGCGAGCCTGGGCAGCAAGGTCAGGAGCAGCCGCAACAACCCGCACAGCCCGCACAGGGCCAACCCGGGCCGCCGCAAAACGGCCAGCCGGGCCAGCCGAGCAATCAGAATCCGCAAAGTCAAGGCCAACAGCCCCAGAACGGGCAGCCCGGTCAGCAAGGCACACCCAATCCGGCTTCGCAGCGACAGCCACCCGGCTATCGCCGCGAGAATACGCCGCAGCAACCGCAAGCCCAACCCGGTCAACTCCAAGGTCAGGGACAGCAAGCGCCTAGTCAGCAACCAGGGCAGCAACAGGGCCAGGGCACCGACTCGAGCCCCCCAGGCGAGCGGGGCTCGGGGCCGGCTTTGCAGCAACCCTTACCGCAAACCCCGAACGCCCAGCCCCGTAGCCGCCCCAATGGCGAAGCCCCGATCCAGCGGGGACCAAGCCAGGGCCGCCCGCAACAGCTCCCCAACCCCTGGCAGTCCGGGCAACCTCCCCAGAACGTGCAGCGCCAGGCCGAGAACTACCTCGAGAACGAACCCCTCCCGCCCGAGGTGCGGGACGTGCTGCGCAGGTATTTCGAGCTGTCCAACCCGTAAATTCAGTAGGTACGGACAAAGCCTCACTTGAAGCTGGAGATATCGAGGGCGTAGGTCCTCGAGTCCCCCTCGAGGGCGTAGAGGGTCTGGCCCGCCAGGTCTTGGGGCATCTCGAAGTAGACGCGGAACTTGTACTCCTCGCCGGGTTTGAGCCTGCCCTCGGCGTGTTCGTCGCGGGTGGTCTTCATCAGGCAATCTTTGGGTCGAACTTGAAGGTGCCGTAGTTGTAGCTCGCCTCGCGGGCGGTGGGGCCGGTGGCGACCAGATAACGCTGGCCGACTGCGGCGGCCTTCTTGTCGCTGGGGTCGGGGTTCTGCACGGTGTAGCGCAACACCAAAAGCTTCTCGTCGGCCTTAAGGGTGTAGACGTTGGTGCCTACCGTGACCCGGCTGACGCCGTACTCGGCGCTATTGAGGGTGAAGTGGAGCGGGCTGTCCTTGCGCGCCTGCCCTAAGTGTCTCCAACGGGTAGAGGTCAGCTAGGGAAGCCGTGACGTATGGGGGAATTTCGCCGCTCGAAGCGCTACAGCCATCCTTCTGGCTCCTCTCTTACCCTGGCTTACCCTGGCGCAACTTAGACCGTCTTGAAGCCCTCGAACGGCTCTTGGCAGTCGTTGCAGACGTGGATGGACTTGCACAAGGTCGGGCCGAAAGTGTTTTTGGTGCTGGTATTCAGGCTGCCGCAGCGGGGGCAGCGAATGGGAGCAAGCTCGAGCTGAATGAGCCCGACTTCCTGAGAGGGTAGGGGCGGGGCGATTCCGTACTGCCGCAGTTTTTCCTTGGCTTCCGGGGTGATCCAGTCGGTGGACCAGGGCGGGGCAAGCACCGTCTTAACCTCGACCTCGGTAAAGCCCAAGGCCCGGGCGGCGGCCTCGAGGTGCTCTCGGATCAAGTGCAATGCCGGGCACCCCGAGAAGGTGGGGGTCATGGTGATGGTGGCTCGATCCCCCTTCACCTCTACGTCCCGCACGATCCCCATCTCGACCACGTTGATCACGGGGATCTCGGGGTCGGGGATCTGCCTCAGGGCTTCCCAGACCCGCTCGGCGGGGGGGGTTAGGGTGTTCATCGCAGCATCTAAGTCTTATCCAAAAGCACCAGGCCAGGTGTCCCTCACGGGGTGTTTGCTCACCAGACCTTGGCCTCGGGGTCCCAGCGGGCGGTGGACTGCATCTCGGCCAACAGGCTCCACAGGTGCTCGGTGTGGGTCTCGCGGGTGGTGGGCTGGTAGCCCATCTGCAAGGGCAGCTTGAGCCCGGAGTTCTGGAGGTGCTGGGTGGTGTGAAGGAGCCAGGCTTTCTTGAGCTCGGCCAGGTCCGGCACGATGCCCTCGGCCACCAACAGATGCTCGTCCGCCAACGGTACGAAGAGTTGTTGGACGTAGCCCCACTGCATGTCCAGGGCTTCTTGCATCCGCCGGTGGGACTCCTCGGTGCCCTGCCCCAACCGCTCCACCCAAGCCTGGGTGTGCTGGAGGTGGAAGCGTTCCTCGCGCAGGATCTTGGCGACGGCCTGGGCCAGCGGGGGGTAGGTGCTGTTTTTGGCGGCGGAGAGCCACAAAGCCTCGTACACGTCGAAGAGGTATTGCCGCAGCATGGTGAAGGCCCAGTCGCCTCTGGGCAGTTCGACCAGTTCGCTGTTACGGAACTCGAGCGCGTCGCGGAAAAAGGCCAGCCGGTCGGGGTCCGAGCCGTCCAGGGCGGAGCGCAGGTTGAGCCAGATCGAAGCGTGGCCCAGTTCGTCTTGGGCAATGTTGGCGAGGGCGATGTCCTCTTCCAGGATCGGCCCGTGGCCGGTCCACTCGCTGTTGCGGTGCGCCAGGATCAACTCGTCGTCGGCCAGGGCGGTGAGCTTGGCGATGAGGGCTTGTTTCACCGGCTCATTCATCGTCGTCTCCCTTCGGGCGCTTGAACTTGCTCGCGTGCGACCCCACCACACCGTAGTAGGACTGCTGCTTGTAGGTCTTATCCTTGGCCGGGGCGAACCAGCTCTCCACGGTCTCGGGGCTTTCCTCGCTCTTGGTCACGCTCGAGGCCGGGACGATCCACCAGGCCAAGGCCTCGGCATCGGTGAAGCGCTCCTGGGCCAGCTTCAGGGCGTGCTCGGGGGAGGTGGCCTCGAGTTCGCCCACGTAGTCCACGAAGGTCATGCTGCGCTTGTGGGAGGTCTTGCGGAAGATGAGGTACTCGCTTATCGCAGCTCGCGCCTCGCGTTCAGCGTTGGGCGTTGGGCGTTGGGCAAGCTCCTCCTTCGTCACCGAAAAAATCGCTGACGCGGGAGCCACCCACATGCTCACCGCCTGCGGCCTGCGGGCAAAGACGTTGCGCGCGGTGAGCAGGGCATGTTCAGGGTCGGCGGCGTGGACCGAGCCCACCGCCTGGTGGGGCTTAGAGGGGGTGTCTTGCTTGAAGACTTCCCAGCGGGGCCATTGGGTATCCATAAGTTCCTTGGGAACGCCGATAGCTGATGGCTAATAGCTAAAGGCTCCTGGCTATCAGCTATTGGGCTACTCAGTTATCCGCTCAAACCGCGACCGCGGTCTGTTGCTTCCTCGCCGCGTAAGCCGCCAGCGCTTCCCGCACCCAGGCCCCTTCAGCGTGGGCCTTGCGGCGGGCCTCGAGGCGCTCTTTGTTCATGGGGCCGTTGCCGTTCACCACCGCCCAGAACTCGTCCCAGTTGATGGGGCCGTGGATCCAGTTGCCGGTGGCCTCGTCGTAGCGCAGCTCGGGATCGGGGAGGGTGAGACCAGCCTCGAGGATTTCCGGGGCGTGCTCGTTGATGAACTCCTGGCGCACCTGGTCGTTGGTCTTGGTCTTGATGCCCCACCGTACCAGCGTGGGGGTGTTGGGTGAGTCGGAGTCGTGAGGCCCCAGCATCATCAAGGCGGGCCACCACCAGCGGTTGATGGCGTCCTGGGCCATCTGGCGCTGTTTGGGCGTGCCCTTGGCGTAGGCGATCACCATCTCCTTGCCCTGTTTGTGGTGGAAGGTCTCCTCGGCGCAGATGCGCACCATCGCACGACTATAAGGCCCGTAGGAGCACTGCGCCAGCATGGTCTGGTTTTTGATGGCCGCCCCGTCTACTAGCCAGCCAATGGTGCCGATATCGGCCCAGGTCAGGGTGGGGTAGTTGAAGATCGAGGAATATTTGGCCTTGCCCGAGAGCAGCGCTTCTAGCATCTCCTCGCGGCTCACGCCCAGCGTCTCGGCGGCGTGGTAGAGGTACTGCCCGTGCCCGGCCTCGTCCTGCACCTTGGCGATGAGGATCATCTTGCGCTTGAGGCTGGGCGCGCGGGTGATCCAAGCCCCCTCCGGCAGCATCCCCACCACCTCGGAGTGCGCGTGTTGCGAGATCATGCGCACCAGTTGGCGGCGGTACTCCTCAGGAGCCCAGTCGCCGGGCTCGATCTTCTCGCCCCGCGCGATGCGGGCCTCGAACTCGGCCAAGCGGGTTTCGTAGTCGGGGTCGGTGGGTTTTCCGAATTTTCCGGGCATCAAGTGACCTCCCAAACAAACGCTTGTTAGGTTAAGAGTATAGCGGGCAGGTTGGAGGGAATCAAGCCGAGCGATAATCGGTGCGAAACGGTTTTCAAGCTAACGGTGCGTCTACGTAAATCTCGGTCAAGCCCATCCTCAAATCCAAACAGGGAAACTCCAAAACATCCTCGTCTTCCAGCGTCTCATAGCGCCAGGTGTTGTCCTCGAGCCGCCGGTACACCTCCACCAACTGCTGGTTGTAGGACACGAGGATGTAGGCTTTAAGGCTGGGAATCTTGCGGTAGTTGTGGAGCTTCTCGCCCCGGTCTATGTCCGAAGTGCTTTCCGACAACACCTCCACTACGAAGCAGGGGAAGCGCTTATAAGGCGAGCCGTCGTTGGTTTCTTCGCAGGTCACGAACACGGCCGGGTAATAGCTGGGGCCATCCGGGGTTTGCAGCATGTTTTCGAACACGGTGCAGCCCGTACCTCGAGCGGCTGCTTTGACGGCGGCAAAGAATATTTCCGGCGATCATGTGGTAATCGGTTCCGCCCGCCATCGCAAAGAGCATTCCATCCACGAACTCGTGGCGTATCGGGGAACGGGCCTCGAGCTCCAGGTACTCCTCGAAGGTAGTTTTTCCGACGGGCTCGGGGCGGGGCATGGCTTTACTATAGCCGGTTTCGAGAGAGGATCTTTTAGGCCCCCAAAGCCTGTTTCAGTTCCACCACCATCGCCCGCAGCTCGCGCACTTCAGCCTCTAAAGTTTCCACCCGGGCCTCGAGTTCGCTCTTCTCCTCTACCCGCGCCACCGGGGCCGGGGTTCCCGCCAGGAGGTGGGCGTAGCGCACCTCGCGCTCGCCCGGCTGGCGCTCGAGGCGGGTCGCCAGGGGGTTGGGGGCCAGGTTCATCAGGGTGTTCAGCACCTCCTCGACCTCCTGGGTGGAGTTGAAGCGGTACATGGACTCGCTGCGGGCCTTGATCTCGCCCAAAGTCTGCGGGCCGCGCAGCATCAGCACGGCCATCACCACGGTGGCGGGGGGCTCGAGCTTGAACTCGCGGTCGAGAAACTGGCGGTACTTGGGGGCGCGCGCCGCGTACTCCTTGACCATCCCGCTCAAGCGCTTCATCTGGAGCGAGTCGAGGGCTTTTTGCACCTCGTCGTCGGTGTAGTTGCTCACCGGGTTGCGGTTATTTTTCTGGTTGGCCCCCAACCGCACCGCGTTGAGGGTCATGGGGTAATAGTCGGGGGTGGCGAACTGCTTTTCGATCAGGGTTCCCAGCACCCGTACCTCGGTCTCGCTCAAGAGTTCCACGGCTCTAGATTTTAGCCCATCCCGCTTTGGGCCAGTTCACACCGGGCTCTACTTAGGAGGGGTAAGCTCGAGACTATGACCCTCACCCGTAGTGAAGCAGCCCAGGAGATCCTCGAGCGGGTCTTCGGCTTCGAGACCCAGTTCATGTACGCCCTCCAGGATGGCCAGGAACCGCAGATCTTCTTCCCCGAGATCGTGCAGAATAGCCCCGAGCTGGTGCAGCGCTTCACCGACCCCCAGACCGGGAACCTGATCCGGCCCAACCAGCTTTGCATCCTGGTCCCCGACGAGACCGACCTCGAGGTGAACCTCTCCACCTATCTGACCGAGGATCGCGGTTTGAGCCGCGAGTCCGCGCTGGAAAACCCCACCCTGGAAGACTCCCCCGAGATCGTGCCCACCGAGTCCTGGCGGCCTGCGCCGGACGTGTTTGCCAACGAGGCGGTGCAGAACCGGCTGACCGAGCACTACCGCATCACCGTTCAGCCCCAGGGGAACGCCTGGCGGGCGGAGTCGGCCACCGGGGAGGTGGCAATCGCCCCCACCCGAGGCGAAGCGGTGGTGGCCTGCGTATTGACCATCAAGGGCTTGCCGGACGTGCAGATCGTGGATGACCGCTAGAAACCCCACCCTGATGTTTGGCACCAGGAAGGAAAAGGGCAGCCACGTTCATCGCGTAAACGACAGTACGCTTTTGGGCTGCCCCTTAAAGCGGGGGATTACTTGACGAACCCCATCTCCCGGTAGCCGTCAGGCACGTTGGCTATTTGACAAATAGCATCTCCCGGTAGCTGGGCAAGGGCCAGTATTTGTCGGCCACGATGCGCTCGAGCGTGTCGGCGGCCTTGCGTACCGCGGCCATCGCGGGCAGCACGTTGTCGCGCATGTGGTGGGCCTTGGAGTGTACCTCGTCGCCGCCCAGTTCGGCGTTTTGCTTCTTCAGCTCTTCCAGCGCGTCCGAGAGCGCGTCCGCAGCCTTGGCCACCTGCTCGAGGGTGCGCTCGGCAGCCCGCGAGTTCACCCCGACCCGGGAGAGTTCGGCCAAGTACGAGAGCACCCCGGGTAGGATCTGGGTCTGGGCTACCCATTCGGTGGTCTCGCCCTCGATGTTCACGGTCTTGAAGTACTGGTCGTACATGATCTCCTGGCGGGCTTCCAGCTCGCGCTGGTTGAGCACGCCGTACTTGGAGAAGAGCTCGAGGTTCTTCTTGCTGTTGAACAGTTCGATGGCCTCGAGGGCGGTGCGCAGGTTCAAGAGGCCGCGCCGCTTGGCCTCCTTGTGCCAGGCCTCAGAGTAGCCGTCGCCGTTGAAGACAATCCGGCTGTGCTTCTTGTAGGTGTCCTTGAGCACGTCCAAGAGGGCATCCTCGAAGGACTTCTTCTTTTTCATGGCGGCTTCGACCTGGGCGGTGAGGGCCTCCACCGACTCCGCCACGATGGTGTTCAAGACCGTGATGGGAAAGGAGATGCTCTGCGAAGAGCCCACCGCGCGGAACTCGAACTTGTTGCCGGTGAAGGCGAAGGGCGAGGTGCGGTTGCGGTCCCCGGCGTGGAGCGGGAGGGGGGGCAGCACCGGGGTGCCCAGGCCCAAGAGCCCGGCTTTCTTCCCGGCCCCGCCCTTGCCGCTCACGATGCGCTCGAAGATATCGGTGAGTTCGGAGCCCAAAAAGATCGAGAGGATGGCGGGCGGAGCTTCGTTGGCTCCCAGGCGGTGGTCGTTCTGCGCCGAGGCCACGCTGATGCGCAAGAGGTCTTGGTGGAGGTCCACCGCGCGGATCACCGCGGCGCAGAAGAACAAGAACTGCATGTTCTCGTGCGGGGTGTCGCCGGGGTCGAGGAGGTTCACCCCGGTATCGGTGCCCATGCTCCAGTTGCAGTGCTTGCCCGAGCCGTTGATACCCTGGAAGGGCTTCTCGTGCAAGAGCGCCACCATCCCGTACTTGCGGGCGGTGTTGCGCAGGGTCTGCATGATGAGCTGCTGGTGGTCGGCGGCGATGTTGGAGTGCTCGAAGATGGGAGCGATCTCGTACTGGCCGGGGGCCACCTCGTTGTGGCGGGTCTTGACCGGGACACCCAGGGCGTAGAGCTGGCGCTCGACATCGGTCATGAAGGAGAGCACCCGGTCGGGGATGGAGCCGAAGTAGTGGTCCTCGAGTTCCTGCCCGCGGGGCGGCTTGGCGCCGAAGAGGGTGCGCCCGGTCATCACCAGGTCGGGGCGGCGGAAGTAGAACTCCTCGTCGATGAGGAAATATTCCTGTTCAGCCCCCAAGGTGCTGCTCACCTTGTTGGCGTCGGTCGCGCCGAAGAGCCGCAGCGCCTTCAGCGCGGCTTTGTTGAGGGCTTCGATGCTGCGCAGGAGGGGGGTCTTGAGGTCCAGGGCCTCCCCGGTCCAACTGGCGAAGGCGGTGGGGATGCAGAGCGTGGCCCCGTTGGAGTGACGCATGATAAAGGCCGGGGAAGTGGGGTCCCAGGCGGTGTAGCCGCGGGCCTCGAAGGTCGCGCGCAAGCCCCCAGAGGGGAACGAGGAGGCGTCCGGCTCGCCTTGGATCAGGTCCTTGCCGCCGAACTGGTAGATGGCCGAGCTATCCGAGGTGGGGGTAATGAAGCTGTCGTGCTTCTCGGCGGTGGCCCCGGTGAGGGGCTGGAACCAGTGGGTGTAGTGGGTAGCCCCCTTCTCCATGGCCCAGGTCTTCATGGCGAGCGCCACGGTGTCGGCGATGGCCGGGTCTATCGGCGCCCCCCGCTCGATGGTGGCGAGCAGCGACTTCCACACCGGTTTGGAAACGCGCTGGCGCAGTTCATCGGTGGTGAGCACGTCGCTGGCGAAGACCTCGCTCGCTACGTCGGTGACCGGCGCGGTAGAGACCCCATCCTTGCCGTTCATCCGCCAGTTGCGTCCTGCGGTAACCACGTCTACGTCTTGGTTCATCGTTGATCTACCCTCCGTCAATCACCGAGTTTCGTCTGAGCGGTTCTGTACTTCAAACTCGAAACCCTGGGCGGGATATGCCTTCCCGTTGTGCAGCATATCATGTCTTTCGAGCAATTTGTCCAATGAATTTTGACAAATGTACATTCTTGTGTGCACATCTAGCCAACCAAGGGCGGGTTGGGCTGGTTATGCTACCCCTATGCCTGAATTGGAGCTACTGCGCCGAACCCCCGAGCTGGCCCGCCAGTCCCGGCGAAACGGCAACCCCCCCTTCGGGGCGCTGGGGACGATCCGGCCAACCCCACCCTGCACCTGCCCTACCGGGTGGTGCTCTCGAGCGGGCAAAAGGAGATCGATCGGGCCGCTGCTCGAGGAGGAAGCCGCCCAGGTTCACGAGGGATTTTGGACGTAATTGTTTCGATCTACAGATCTGAATATCTGAACAATTCCGGGAAGGAGCCCTGAACCACGGACTCCGAGGCTGCACTACCGGCTCTTGACAGGACTTTTTTTTTTATCGTACAATTGCCAAAAATAAATTACAACTAACAGATAATGCCGCGACCAGTTTGGCTCCAAAAAGCTGTTTTAGGAGGTTATACATGAGGTTCCTGGGTCGGCTATGGGCAGTGTGGTCTTGGCTTAAGTCCATAAAGATAGAGGTTATTTCCTACGAGGAATACCTTAAGCGCAAATCAGGGCAAAGCTCGAGGTGAGCGAAAGGGGGTGATGGCGATGGCGAAATTTATGTGGACACTGCGGCTCACCGTGCGTGGCGGTTGCTGTGGCTACGGCATTAGCATCAACGGTTTTTACATCGGCTAGCTGACAGTCAGAGGTGCAATATGTTCGGTCTTTTCAAAAACTTGCGGGTTGCGGTTAGGGGTGGCTGCTGTGGAGTCAACATCGTTATCTGGGCTGGAGGTGCTCCGCTGTACTACATTGGCTAGAGGGAGGCATAGAGAAATAACCGGGGTGGTCATAGCCACCCCTTTCTGATAGAAAGGATTGAACATGCTCGCTTTGATTACAACTATTGTCATCTTGCTAATAGCTCTAGTTCTCAACCATATAGAATCCAAGCTCGACAAAAAGTATCAAGTATATCGGAACACAGTCATTGTATCTCTCATGTTCTTTTCGTTATGGATCTTTATCGAGAAAGAATTCCTCTTTCAGAACTGGTGGAGCATTACTCCTCAGCAGCTTGGGATTACAGTTGCGCTGACCCTTTTGATCTGCGCAATCAACATATTTTTTTATCGCTGGGCAATGACCGGCTCCGACTACCCGGGTTTACAAAAGCTTGGGGTGATTTCGGATGGTTGTGCGTACAACGACAGACTGGCAATACCAAAGAACTTTATCACCCATGGAGCCCAAGTGCTGTGGGAAGAAATCCTCTTTAGGGGAATAATCGCTCTTTCACTATACTATTTGGTTGGTTTTTGGCCTGCGGTCATCATTACTTCATTGTCGTTCGGCCTCCTTCACTATCTTCCATTTCGTTCTTATGCGATTCAAAACTCGATCAAGCTGGATAAGTATGTGCTTAACGCATTTATTAGCCCTGCGTTTTTTCCAGCGGTGTTTATTATTGCCAATCTGAGTTTTAGCTCTCTTATGCCCGGGTGGATCATGCACTGGGGACTAAATTGTTCAGTGGGTCTGTACCTGAAGTATATCCTCCCTCGTCTCGCGCCCAAGGAGCCGCAACCAACCCATGTTAGTTAATGTTCAGGGTTTATCTGCTCGGTATACACTTCCTGGGAAAGAGCCGGTTTGGGCTCTTTCAGATGTTTACCTACAGATCAACGAAGGTCAGATCGTGGGCCTATTAGGGAAAAATGGTTCCGGCAAGACCACTTTGTTCAGGGTTCTGCTAGGCTTGCTCCACGCGGATCGTGGCGAGGCTTTGGTACATGGATTAGATCCCAAAAAATCGCGGCGTGATATCTTGAAACTAACCGGCGTGATCTTGGATGGGCAGCGCGATCTACCACCAAGATGGACACCCACAGAAGTTATCGAGTACGTCGGCTCTTGTTATAACCTGTCGTCAAAAGAGATTCGAAGTCGCTCAGAACATTTACTTGAGAAATTCAATCTGATAGGCAGCAAAAATAAAATGGTCTCCACACTTTCTCGGGGGATGAAGCAGAAATTATCGCTTATTATTGCGCTTATCAACGACCCCAAACTGGTTGTCCTTGACGAGCCTACCTTAGGGTTGGATGTTGAATCTACGAGGGAGCTTTTGGCGCATATACATTCGCTAAAAAATACAGGCTGTGGTGTAGTAATATCGTCTCATCAACTTAAAATTATCGAAAAAATATCGGATATGGTAAGTGTCATTGACAAGGGCAGAACAGTGTTTTTCGGCAGCCCCGTGGCATTGATCGATAAAGTAGGAAGGGGTAGAGTTCGGTTAAGGTGGCGCAGTCAGATACTGCCGTCAACACTTAGTGGTCTTCCCAGTGGTGTACTACCCACAGAGGATCAAACTTTATTAGTTGATAACGATACTTCTACGTTATCTAGGGTTTTTCTATGGGCCGACCGTCACCGTCTCGAGCTAGAAAGCATTGAACAGGATATAGGTTTTGAAGAGGCTTACTTGAAGTTAGTTAAGGACGGTTAATTCTATGACCCCTAGGACGCTCCTCCGGATCGCCTATCTGGCTTTACGAAATCGGCTCCAAGAAGAGCTACGCTATCCATTTCAATTCATCCTCAACTACTTATTCTTTGTTACCTTAAGCTACTTTCTTGCCGTCGGTGGGGTAGCGGTACAGGGTGGCGGGTCGGTTTTATCAAACATGGCCTCGTTTTTCTTGGCATTCGCGTTAGGCGGAGGCCTAAACGGTGCTTTGGATATTTATGGCAGCAACCGGGCTCGAGTCGAGGAGTTTTATATCAGACCTATTGATTCAGTAAGCTATCTTTTCGCTGTATTTCTTGGACGAATGATAGAGACCATGACGACAATGTCAATCTTCTTACTACTCGCCGCACTCTTGTTAGGGCAATCCCCCGAGATCCTCGTAAGGTTCATAGCGGTCGGGACTCCACTGTTTGTGGTGTTCGTTGCCGTCGGCATGGGACTAGCTGGCATTCGCCTTATCTTTCAGAAGGTGGGGGTACTGTCCCAACTCATCTGGATTTTATTGCTTGGAACATCATTAGCTGCATCTACCTCATCATTGAGTAGCCTGGCTCTATGGTCGGCCTTTGCAAACGGTGTTGTCTACTTGCGAGGCGGGCCTCTCGAACTGAACAGCTTTATATGTAGTTGTGTAATTACTGCTGGTGTTGGTCTGTTGGTCTTTAAGATTTGTGAACGTGCGATGTTTAAGCGAGGGTTAAGCTCGCAAGAGTAGGGCTATACCTCGCTATCCGCAAAATCTCGAGCCTCGAGCCATAATGGGCACATGGAACGCCACTATCACATCGGTTTTGGCAAGGCCGACCTCGGCGCCGACCCACCCACCCTGGCCATCCTGAGCGGCGACCCTGACCGGGCCACCTTGATCGCTAAGAGCCGGCTCGAGAACAGCAAAGTCCTCTCGGAGAACCGGGGGCTGAACAGCTACTTGGGCCGCCTGCCCAACGGCAGGCCGGTGATCTCGGCGACCAGCGGGATGGGCGCACCGTCCTTGAGCATCGTGGTGAACGAGCTGGTCCAGGTCGGTATCCGCACCATCATCCGGGTGGGGACCTGCGGCTCGATCCAGGATGACGTGAGGCCGGGGAGCGTGGTGATCAGCAAGGCCGCCCTGACCCGCCAGGGAGCGGCCAACGACATCGCCCCGCCCGAATACCCGGCCAGCGCCGACCCCTTCCTCACCGTGGCCTTGGTGGAGGCGGCCCAAGCCCAGGGCCTTGAGCACCACCTGGGGATCACCGCCTCGGTGGACACCTTCTACGAAGGCCAAGAGCGCACCGGCTCGGCCAACCCCCACCTGCTCCGCGCGTTGCAGGGCATCACCGAGGAGTACCGCAACCTGCGGATACTCAACTACGAGATGGAGGCGGGAACCCTCTTCAAGATGGGCAACGTGTACGGGTTCGCCGCGGCCTGCGTCTGCGGGGTGATCGCCCAGCGTACCCGGGCCGAACAGCCAGTGCTCGAGGCCAAAGCCCAAGCAATAGACCGGGCCATCAACGTCGCGTTGGCGGCGGCGGAGCGGTTCGCCTGAGCGCGGGCTCTATGGAAGAACGGAAAATCCTCGTTGCTTCGGACTGGGGAATCTCGCTGCGATCCCTGGGGGACATCTCCGACGCGGTTGGGCGGTGTTGGGGCTCGAGCGGGCTCATCCTCAGCGAGAAGGATCTGGCCGAGGAATTCTTCGATCTGCGCACTGGGCTGCTGGGCGAACTCTTCCAGAAGTTCACCAATTACCACTTGCGGCTGGCGATCGTCCTGCCCGACCCCAAAGCCTACGGTGAGCGCGTTGGCGAGCTGGCTTACGAGCACCGAAACCACCCCCTGATCCGCTTCGTGCACTCGGAGGAGGAGGCCAGGGCTTGGCTTTCTGGGTAAGGCAGCTCGGTTAGGCTTTGTTGAACCCGGTACAAGTTCGCCTAAATTTTGGTCTGTTCAAAATTGCGGGGATGGTCGGAACCCGGCAGGGCTGAACCCCTTACGATGCCCGCATGGAAATCATCAGCGGAAAAGACGGTCTGCGGCCCCAGGAACTCATCGCCCTGTACGACTCGAGCGGGTGGGGGAAAGCTTCGGACTACACGCCGGAGTGGGTAAGCCGATCCATCGAGAACACGACCATCATCGTCCAGTCTCGAGCGAACGGGCGTTTAGTCGGGATACTGCGAGCTTTCTCCGACGGTGTGAGCACGACCCACCTCTCGGAAATCTTGGTGCATCTAGCCTTTCGCGGCCAGGGCATTGGCACTTGGCACCGCGTTGGTGCGGGCCTTTCTCGCGGGTCAACCACTCACGTCTTTATGGGTGGTCGGATTCGAGGAGAACGTCGGCTTTTTCGAGCGCTTCGGGCTGAAGCGGAGGGAACTCCTGGGGGGCCTGGTCGGCCTCGAGCAAAGACTGGAAGACCGCGCTCGAAGGTCTCAACCCGGCAGACGCACGGTAAAGATTGCCCCGCCCCCCTCGCGGTTTTGCGCGGCGATCTGCCCGCCGTGGGCCTCGACGAGCGCCTTGGCAATCGCCAGCCCCAGCCCCGAGCCGCCGGTCTCGCGGGTGCGGGCCTTGTCGGCCCGGTAGAAGCGCTCGAAGAGGTGGAGCAGGTCGGCTTGGGGGATGCCGGGGCCGGTGTCGGCGACCTCTAGCACCCCCTGTTGGCCTTCCGGGCGGGTCGAAACCGTGATGCTTCCCCCCTCGGGCGTATGGCGCAGGGCGTTCTCGAGCAGGTTGTAGATCACCTGGGTCAGCCGGTCGCGGTCGGCCTGCACGGTGACGGGCCGGGCCTCTGCATCCAGGCGAATGCCCTTGGCCTCGGCCTTGGAGTTGAAAGCCATCATCATCTCTTGGGCCAGGCCGCCCAGGTCGACCGGAGCAGGGTGAAGCTCGAGCGCCCCCGCGTCGGCGATGGTCAGGAGCCGCAAATCTTGCACCAAGCGAGTCAGCAGGTCAACCTCTTCGATCAGGCGGCCCAGGTTTTCCGGGCTTTTCTCCATCAGGCCGTCCTGCATGGACTCGAGTTCGCCCCGCATCACCGTGAGGGGGGTGCGCAGTTCGTGGGCGATGTCGGCTAGCAGTTGTTTCTGCCGCTCCTGCTCGGCGGAGAGCTGATCGGCGAGGTGGTTGAAGGAAGCCCCTAGTTCGGCCAGTTCGTCGTTCCCGCCGACATTGACCCGAGCCCCGCGATCCCCCTGGGCGTATCGCCGGTTGACCTCGGTGAGCTGCCGGATCGGGCGCACGAAGCGGTAAGCCAGCAGGCCCCCCACCAGCAACGCCGCCGCGATGGCCAGCAAAGCCGACTGGGCCTGGGAGGAGCGCAGGCGCTCGAGGAGGGCTTCCCGGTCGCGCAACGGCGGCGGCCCGCGAAACCCCTCGCCCGGCGGGTGGCGCATCCCCGGCGGGGGCATTTCCGTCCCTTCGGTCAGGCCCTGTTCGCGCAGGAAACGCTGGATGTTGCCCTGGGCGGCCCGGTTCCCCAAGATGGCGCTGATCCCGGCGGCGAAGAGCGCCACCAGCACGAACGAGAGGATCAGCCGCCCGGTGATGCGCATGGCTCACCCTGCCGAAATCCGGTAGCCCACGCCCCGCACGGTCTCGAGCATCTCCCCGCAAGCCCCCATCCGCGCCCGGAGGTTTTTCACGTGGGCATCGATGGTGCGCTCGTCGGGGGCCTCTGCCCCGAACACGTCGAGCAGTTCCGTGCGGCTGAAAGCTTTGCCCGGCGCGGCGGCGAAGGCAGCCAGCAGCCTAAGCTGGGTGGCGGTGAGGTTCAGGGCTTGCCCCTGGCAGCGGGCCTGGAAGGTCTCGAGGTCGACCTCGAGTTCGCCCACCCGGTAGTGCTCGGGGCGCTTGGCCACCCCCTTGACCCGCCGCAGCACCGCCTTGACCCGGGCCACCACCTCTCTGGCGCTGAAGGGCTTGGTCACGTAGTCGTCGGCCCCCAGCTCGAGGCCCAGCAAGCGGTCGATCTCCTCGACCCGGGCCGTCACCACGATCACCGGGGTATCGGCCTCGCGGCGCACCGTGCGGAGCACCTCGAGGCCGTCCGGGGCAGGGATCATCCAGTCCAGGAGCATCAGGTCGGGGCGGGCCGCCCGCCACAGTTCCAGGGCCCTCCTGCCGTCGGCGGCCCGCTCGGTGCGGAAACCCTCGGCGCGAAGGTAGCGCTCGAGCACCTCCGCGATGCGGGTCTCGTCCTCTACGATCAGGATCAGTTCGCCGGACACAGGCCTCATTGTAAGTGCGCCCTCGCTGGCCAGGCTGGGCCGGGAAGCCCCGAGAGGGGAAGTTTGTATCGGCGCATGCTCGAGTCCGGCCCCTCCTTCACCCGCCACGTCTCGATCCTTAGATTTGGACCTCGGGATAAATGAACCCCGGAGGCTCTCCGGGGTCTGTCAAGAGAGTTCTTACCTGCCCCAGCCGGGGCCGCCCCGGCCCGGCCCCATCCCGCCGGGGCCCCCTCCCATGCCAAAGCCCCGGGCCTCGTTGGGGTTGGGTTTTTGCGCCAGGAAGGCCTTGACCACCGCCGCCGAGCTGGCCTTGTAGGTGGTGGCCTGCTGAGCGGTGAGGGTTCCGTTTTGCACGGCTTGGTCGATGGCGGCGTTGCGGGCTTGCACCAGGGCCGCCTCGAGCTTGGCAGTGTCGCCCCCCAGTTGCTTGACGATATCCGCGAGGGTTTTCTGCCCGTCCGCCAACAGCATCAGCTCGCGCGGGGTGACGCCCAGAAAGTTGGCGGTGGTCCACATCAGGTTGCCCTCGAGCCCCCTCTGTGGGCCGCGTGGCTGCATCTGCCGAGGGGCATTGGGGTTTTGCGGGCCGGGCCCCTGCTGCCCCTGCGCCAGCCCCAGTCCTAAAGCCAACATTCCTGCCAGTAAAACCGCTCTTTCGAATTTCATCCTTCACGCTCCTTTCCTGCACCCTGAGGCTAAGCGCCTCGAGTGAAAGGCTCGAGGAAGGATTGTGAACGTTTGACGAACGCCGGGGCTCGAGGTTGTGGTCTGGCTGGGGGCGCGTAAATCCCAGGGGGCAAACCCTGGATCCGGTAGCCCCAGTTCAATCACCGCTCGGATTGCCGCTGGCGTACCGGTAATACTTGGCGTAGTCCCCCACCAAAAGCCGGTAGGGCTCCTCGTCCTCCTCCACGGTGGGGAAACGGCCCACCGGGTCGTAGAAGCGGTTATCGGTGTGGTCGTCGTTGACGGTGGAGACCTCGCCGAGGAGCACCGGGGCCTCGAGCGCTCGGAACTGGTGGTACTGGTAGGGCCGAAGGGTGATGGACTGGCCGGGCTCCAAGACTACCTTGCCGCCCGCCGCTACGGTGCGCCAGATCCCGTCGCAGTTCACCCGCACGTCCTGCTGGGAGAACCCTTCGTGCGCGTCGGCTTGGTGCAGGACGATCTCGAGCTTCCCCCCGCCACGGTTGATGATGTCCTCGGTCTTGCGCCAGTGAAAGTGGTGCAAGACGAGCTGCCCCGGCTTGCAGACCAGGATCTTCTCGCAGTAGACCTTGCCTTCGCCCCGGGAAAGCTCCTCGAGCGTCCCGTTGCGGAGGGTGAAGAGCAGCACGCCCTTTTTCTCGTACTCCCCGAGGCCAAAATCGGTCACGTCCCAGCCCAGGTTCCGCCCGGCGATCTCGGCGGCCTCGGGGCCTTTGGCGGCCCACTCCGGCAGGGTCCAGTGGGCAAAGGGGGGCAGGAAAAACCCCATCTGACGGACGAAGGCTTCCCCCTCGCGGATGATGCGGTTGAGTTCGGAACGTTTCATGGGGTTCTCCCTAGGCAGCGGATTTGGACGACCACGAGGGCCAGTGCCCGCCCTTGCAGGGGGGTCGCTCCTACAGCACCGGGACCTCCTGGGCCAGCGCCTCGAGTTCGGTCCGGTCGGTGATGCCGGGCATCGCGCCCATGGCCCGCACGCACATGGCCCCGGCGGCATTGCCCAGCCTGCCGCACTCGAGCAGCCCGCTCCCCCGCAGCCACCCGGCCAGAAACCCGGCGATAAAGGCGTCGCCCGCGCCGGTCCCGTCCACGCCCGGCACGTTCAGGATGCCCAGACGGTAGGATTCCCCCGCGCGGCTGCTCAGGAAGGAGCCCTCCGGCCCCATCTTGAGCGCGACCACCCGCCGCACCCCCAGCTCGAAAAGCTTCTCCGCGACGGCTTGGGGCGCTTGCTCGCCGGTGATGCGCCGGGCGTCGTGGATCGAGGGGTAGAAGAAGTCGGTGTAGGGCAAGACCGTGCGGATCCGCTCCCAGCGGCTGGTGGCATCCCAGACGTTGTCGAGCGAGGTGAAAAGCCCCAGTTCGGAAGCCCGGGCGAAGAGGTCGCCCGCCGGAGCGCCCTCCGGGTCATCCATCCCCGGCAGGGCGAAAAACCCGGCCAGGTGGAGGAGCCGGGCCCCCCGAGCCTTGAGTCCCGATAAGGGCACGTCCGCGGGGGTCAGCCGGGCGTTGGCCCCGATGGCGTGGATGAAGGTGCGCTCGCCCTGGGGGTCCACCAAGACCTGGGTGGCCGAGGTCGCGGTCTGGGGGTCGCGGATCAGCAGGCTCTGGGCTCCGTGCCGAGCGGCCTCGGCCACCAAAAAGTCGCCGAAACCGTCGTGACCCACCCGCCCGATCACCGCGCTGGGGATGCCGAAGCGGGCCAGCGCGTAGCCGGTGCTGGCCGCCGAGCCCCCCGAGCAGAGCAGGATCTCCTCGACCAGCTCAAGCTGGCCTTTCTCGGCGGTGCCCCGCACCGGTCGGGCCACCACGTCGGCCACCACGATCCCCACGCTGACCACTTCCAGGCCGCTCACCGCTGCCCTCACATCAAGGCCCGGATGGCCGCGATGGCCTCCGGCATGTCGGGCCGTTGCCAGATGTTTCGCCCGATCACCACGCCCCGAGCCCCCATCCGCAAACCCTCGGCGATGCGGCGGTAGAGGGTCTCGGGGTTATCCTGCTTGGCCCCGCCCAGGAACACCGTGGGCACCCCCCAGGCCAGGATCTGCTCCAGCGCCGCCGCTCCCACCGCGGGGATCTTGAGGATGTCGGCCCCTAGCTCGAGCGCGATACGCGCCCCGTGGACGATCACCCGGTCCTGCTCCTCGGCGCTCAGAGCCGGCCCCATCCAGAGGGGCTCGAGCATCAGGGGAAAGCCGGCCCGGTCAGCCTCTTCCGCGACCTGAGCGATCATCGCTACGTTCTCGCGGATCACCTGGGGGGCCAACCCCCAGGGGAAAAGCAGCTTGACCGCCTGGGCCTCCAAGGCTTCGGCGCGGCGCACGGTGCTCACCGGGATCTCGGCCTGGATCGCCTCCTGCAGCCCCGGCTGGTTGCCCCAAAGCTGAAAGTCCAGGGTCAGGGTCAGGCTCATCGGTCCCCGCTCGGCCCCGATTCTCTTGGCCAGCCCCGCCGACATCAAAGTTCCGTCTACCCCGGCTTCGCGCAGAGCCCGCAGCAGTTCTCGGGGGCGCTCGAGCCCCGGCAGGTTTCCCATCCCCAACCCGTGATCGATGGGGACGATCAGGGTTTTGCGTTCGGGGGGCAGGACGCGCCGAAGCCGCTGTTGCAAGGTCTCAGTCATGGGTTCTCCCTTTTATTCTCCCACCCACCGCGCGCTTCTATAGATCTCAGGCTCGCTTCATCGCGCGACCCCCCAAGCGCCGGGCGTCCAGGGTTTGCGGGGGGCGAGGTCGCGGTAAGGGAGGAGGCGGTAGCGCCCGTCCCACACCCCCAGCACCCCGGCCTCTCCCCAGGTCAAAGCCTTCACCGCCCTTTGGGCCAGGCCTCGAGCCAGGAGTCGGTCGTGCCCGCTCGGGCGGCCCCCCCGCTGGGCGTGGCCCAAACGGGTGGGGCGCAGCCGCAGGCTGAGGGTTTCCTCGAGCCCTCCCAACACCCCCAGCAGGTCGGGGTAGCCCTCCGAGGCCACCACCACCGCGTAGCGCTGGCGCTCGAGAGCCTCTCGCAGCCCTGCGGCGATCCCATCCAGACCCAGGGGCTCCTCCGGGACCAAGAGCGCGTCTCCCCCGCCCGCGGCGTAGACCGCCGCGGCCAGGAAACCGGTATCGCCGCCCAGGGTCTCCAGGGCGAACAGCCGCGGCAGGGCCTCGGCAGTGTCGCGCATCCCGTCCAACACGAACAGAGCGAAGTTGAGCGCGGTATCGAAGCCGATGGACTCCTCCGAACCGGCCACATCGTTATCAATCGTGCAGGGGATCCCCACCACCGGAAACCCGGCCTCGGCGAGCTTGGCGGCCCCCGCCAGTGAGCCGTTCCCGCCCAGGACCAGCAGGTGGGTGGCCCCGGCCTCCTCCAGCCGGGCCACGGCCCGGGGAACCTTGGCGGAAAAGTCGGGCTCGCGGGAAGTCCCCAAGAACGTCCCGCCCAGACGGGCGTAGCGCAGGGTTTCGGCGGGGTTCAGCTCGAGGAAATCCCCCCGCAGCAACCCGGTGAAACCCTCGCGCACCCCCAGCACCCTCCAGCCCAGATCCCAGGCGGCCTGGGTCGCAGCCCAGACGGCCATGTTCATCCCGGGGGAGTCGCCACCGGAGGTCAGGAGGGCCAGCTTAGCCAAGCCGAACCGTCCTTCCGGCCCGGGCGGAGGCGTACAGGGCGTCCAGCACCCGCATCTGCCGCACCGCCTCCTCCGCCGGGTAGCGCAGGGGCTCCTGGCCCCGGGCGGCCCTCACGAAGTGCTCCACCATGAGCTGGTACTGGTCGGCGGCGGGCTGGGCTTCCTCCTGGCCGTTCACGACCAGGTGCGGGGCATCCAGGCCGTGCCGGGTGGGGCCGCCCGAACCGCGCCGCCCGGGAACCCAGGCTTCGGGGATCACCAGGGTTCCCCGGTCTCCCACCAGCTCGACCCGCTGGCGAAAAGGCTGGGCGAAGGAGCAGTCGAAGACCGCGCGCAGCCCCTCCCCGAAGTCCAGCACCCCTACGAAGCTGTGATCAGCCCCGCCGCCCCCGGGATGGTCGGGCGGGGTGAGGTCGCTCCAACCGGTCACGGCGAGCGGTTCCCGGCCCGCGAAAAGCCGCGAGAGCGTCACACAATAACAGCCCACGTCGTATAGAGCTCCCCCGCCCAAAGCCGCCACCCAGCGGATATCGGCGGACCGCTCGAGCGCGAAGCTGAACGAAGGACGGATCAGGCGCAGTTCGCCCAGGCTACCGGATCGGACCAGCTCGAGGGCTCGAGCGATCTGCGGGTGGAAGCGGTACATGAACGCTTCCATCAGGGTGCGGTTTGCCCTTTTCGCCGCCTGGTCCATCTGCTCCGCCTCGGCGGCGTTCAGGGCCAGGGGTTTCTCGCAGAGCACGTGTTTGCCCGCCTCCAGCGCCCTAAGTGTCCAGGGCAGGTGCAGCGAGTTGGGCAGCGGGTTATAGACCGCCTCGACCTCGGGGTCGGCCAGCAACTCCTGGTAGCCGTAGGCTTTGGGAATGCCGTGCTGGGCCGCATACTCGGCGGCCCGGTTGCCGTCGCGGGCCGCTACCGCCACCAGCCGGGCGTTGGCCGATTGGTAGATGGCAGGTATCAGGGCGCTGGCCGCGATCCGCGCCGCGCCGAGAATGCCGAATCCCATCTTCTCCATGTCCTAAAGCCTCCTGTCGTGCAGGGTCTCGAGCGTTGGCCAAGGGGGCTCGAGCGCGCTCAGTGTCTTCACCCTCCCACCATCAGCTTCACGATCTCGTCGCCGTTGGTCTCGAGGGCCCGGCGCTCCCCCGCCTTGTGGCCGCGCAGGAGCACCAGGATCCGGTCTGCCACCGCGAAGATATCGTTCAGGTTGTGCGAGATGAAGATGATCGCCACCCCTTGTTTCTTGAGGGTGTGGATGAGTTCGACCACCTTGCGCTGCTCGGGCACGCCCAAAGCCGCGGTGGGCTCGTCCATGATGAGGAGTCGGGCCTTCCAGTAGATGGCCCGCCCGATGGCGACCGCCTGGCGCTGCCCGCCCGAGAGCGCGTTCACCGGGCGGTCCAGCGCGGTCTGGATGTCCAAGGTGTCCAGCACCGTGCGGGCCTCGGAGCGCATCTTGGCTCGGTCCAGCACCGGTAAGCCCAGCACCCGCTTCATGGGCTCGCGGCCCAGGAACACGTTGGCCCCCACGTCGAGGTTATCGGCCAGGGCCAAGTCCTGGTAGATGGTCTCGATGCCCGCTTGGCGGGCTTCGCGGGGGTTGTTGAAGCGAACCTCGCGGCCCTCGAAAAAGACCTGTCCCTCCTCGGGCGGGTGGACCCCGCTGATGCACTTGATGAGGGTGCTTTTGCCCGCCCCGTTGTCGCCCGCCAGAGCCAGCACCTCGCCGGGGAAAAGCTGGAAGGAGACCTGGTTCAAAGCGGTCACCCCGCCGAAGCGCTTGGTGAGGTTTTTGGCCTCGAGAATAGGGTTCATAGCGGCCCCCTTGGGGAGCGCCCATCGCCCGGCATCCGGCGTTCAGCGTTCGGCCTTCGGCGTCTCGCCTTCACGGCTTCACCACCCGGGCCTTGGACTGATCCACCAGCACGCTCAGGATGATGACCAACCCCACCGCGATGAACTGCCAGAAGGGTTGCACGTTGATGAACACCAGCCCGAACTGGATCACCGCGATAATCAAGGCTCCGATCACCGTGCCGACGATGGTCCCGGCCCCCCCGAAGAGGCTGGCCCCGCCGATCACCACCGCCGCGATGGAGTCCAGCAGGGTGGCCTCCCCCGCCTGCGCGGCCCCGGCGGTAAAGCGCCCGGTATAGATGATCCCGGCGATCCCCGCCAGCAAAGCGGTGATCAGATAAAGCTGCATGGTGTGGCGGGTGACGTTGATCCCGGCCCGCACCGCAGCCTGGCGGTTTCCACCGATGGCGTAGGTGTACTGGCCGAACTTGGTCTGGCTCAGCAGGTAATGCATGATCAGCACCACCACCGCGGTGATCAGCACCGGGATGGGGATCAGGCCCAGCAAGAAACCGTTGCCCATCGCAGAGTTCAGCGGATTGTCGGTGGGGACGGTGTTGCCCGCGGAGGTCAGGAAGCCCAGCCCCCGCGCCACCCCGTACATGCCCAGCGTGCCGATGAAGGGGGGCACGTTGAGCCGGGCCACCAGGAAGGCGTTCACCGCGCCCACCCCCAAGGCGGCGAGCAGGGCAACCCCGCAAGCCAGCGCGAAGGAAAGCGCCACCGGCAGGGAGGAGTCGAAGTTCTGCATGATGCGGGCACTCACCACCGCCGCCAGACCCACCGTAAACCCCACCGAAAGGTCGATCCCGCCCGCGATGATCACCAGGGTCTGCCCCAGCGCCAGCAGCAACGGCTGTACGGCGGCCAGCAAAATGCTTTGCAGGTTGGTCGGGTTGAGGAGAAAGGTGGCCCCGTAGGCAGACCGCGCCCAGATCTCGAAAAACAGGACCATGAAGACCAGAAACAGCCACGACCAGGCCCCGGCCAGCCAGCGCAGGAAGGGGCTCGAGCGGCGATTTTCGCGCAGGGTGTTGTCCACGGCTCTCCCGTTGGCGGAACCCGGCCCCAACGCGTTGGGGTCGGAAACGGTCTGGGGGTAAGTGCCCCCAGACCTCAACCCAGCCTACTTGGAGGAATAGATGGCGGCCTTGGCCTCGGCGCTGTTGACGTTGGCCTGGTCAATCACGGTGTAGCCGGTGCCGTAACGGGTGGGGATCTTCTTGCCGTTCAGGGCGTCCACCGCGTACTGCACGCCGATCCTGCCCATGTCGGCGGGGTGCTGACAGATGGCCATGTCGATGGTCCCGCCCTTGATGTCGTTGATGATAGACTCCGGGCAATCGAAGGCGGCCACCCGGATCTTGCCGCGCTTGCCGGCGTTTTTCACCCCGTTGGCGGCCCCCTGGGCGCTGAACAAATTGGCCCCGAACACCCCGGCCAGGTCGGGGTTACGGGCCAGCACCGCGGCCAGTTGCGAGGCGGCTTTGTTGGCGTCGTCATCGTTGAACTGGGTCTCGAGCACGGTGATGTTGGGGTACTTTTTCATCTCCTCCTTGAAGCCCTGCTCACGCTGGTCGGTGGTGGAGATGCCGGGCTTGACGTTGGAGACGTAGACCTTGCCCTTCTCACCGATAGCCTTGGCCAGGGCCCGGGCGGCGATACGCCCACCTTCTACATTGTCCGAGGCCACGTAAGAGAGCGGGAAATCGGCGTTGCCCGAACCGGTCTGATAGTTGCCGTTGTCCCCGATAAAGGTGTCTACGGTGATGATCTTGATCCCCGCGTCGTGGGCCTTTTTGAGCGGGGCGATAAGCTGTTGCTTGTCGGTGGGGGCGATCAGGATGGCGTCGGGTTTACGGGCGATGATGGCGTTCAGGACCGGGATCTGAGTGGTGGGGCTGAACTCCGGGCCGCCCTGGAAGATGAGGGTCACGCCCAGCTTTTTGGCGGCTTCCTGGGCTCCCTTGTGCATGGTGATGTAGAAGCCGTCGGTGGTGAGGCCGGGGATGAGGGCGATGGTGTACTTCTTCTGGGCCACTGCCAGCATGGTTCCGAATACCACCGCGCCCAAAGCGAGCATTGCCAATACCCAGCTTGCCTTCTTCATACCCTCTCCTTTCGCGCAACCCCCAGGGGCTGCTCTCCCCACAATTTCCGGCAAGGCTCGAAAACCGACCCTACCGGAGCCAGCCTCCCTAGAGAAATTCGCAAAGTGCGCCAGACACATGATTGAATCGTTTTTCTGCTGGCTAATCGTAAGCCCGGGACAAAACTTCTGTCAATCCTGAGGGGAGGGCGTGTGGCCTGTGGTCAAAAACCCCCAAGCCTCCAGCCTTTGGCCTTCGGCGTACGACCGCTCCCCGCCTCTGCTATGCTGACCCGACAAGGTCATGGGCGAAACCGTGCTGGTTGCCGACATCGGGGGGACCAAGATCGGGCTGGGGCATGTGGAGCGGGCTCTGGGGTCCGAGCAGCGGGCGCAGAGAAGGGGTTTAGAGGTCATCTCTACCGATTTGTTGCGGGTTTTTGACCCGGTGGAGGCGATGGCCGGGGCACTCGAGGCCTACGCCGCCCGGCAGGGCCTCTCCCCCATCGCCGCGGTGCTGGGCGTACCGGTGAGCCCGGACCGGGACCTGGACCAAGTGCTCTCGAGCCCCAACATCCCCCAGCTCGAGGGCATCCGCTTGGCCAGCGCCCTGACCCATCGGCTCGGCTACCCGGTCTACCTCGAGCGCGATATCGCCCTCTTGCTCCTCGGCGAGTACCGGGCGGGGGCCGCGCAGGGGGCGAGTTCGGCGCTGGGGGTGTTCTTCGGGACCGGGGTAGGGGCGGCGATGCTCTTCGGGGGGAAGCCTTACCGGGGGTTTTCGGTGGGGCTCGAGATCGGGCACATCCCCATCCGCGGCGAGGGCAAGGTCTGCGTGTGTGGCAACGTGGACTGTCTCGAGGCCTACGCCTGCGGGCACACCCTCAACGAGTTATCCGGACAAACAAAAATCCCCCTGGCCGAGCTATTCCTCCGCCGGGCGGAGGATCTGCGACTCGATCAGGCTTTGCTCGAGTTCGTGCGCGACGAAGCCTACGCGGTCGCCACCGCGATTAACCTGCTCGACCCCGAAGTCTGCGTGATCGGCGGGGGGATTCCCCAGATGGCCGGTTATCCCCGGGAGACCTTCAGGCAAACCGTGAGGGATCACCTGCGCCGACCGTACCCCCAGCAGACGGTGCGGCTGGGCTGGGCCGAGTTGGGCTCGAGCGCCGTGTTGTACGGGGCACAGGCGGTGCTAAAACAGCGGGGAGCCAACCGCCGACGATAAACGTCGTGAAACGTCGTGCGTTCTGCTCGATCCCGGAGTGTGCAGGGTCTTTGGTAAAACCCACGCCCACTCCGGTGCCCCCACCTCACCGAAACCCAACGGTGAGCGCTAGCGCAGAGGTAGGCCACCGGAAGAAAGACCGGTCGCTTTGCCGCCGTCGGGTGGCGTCCGTGCGCATTCGGAGATCCTGCGCTTCGCTCAGGAGGACAACGAGACATCCAGTGCTCTACCCGCGCAGAGTGCTGAGCGCTCTGGGTCAAGCGCTTACGCCAAGCAAGGAGGGCAGGGATTCATGCTCGAGGATGAGGTCCTTTGGCGTACGACTTTGCGCCTTCAGCCTTCCGCCCCCTGCTGTAAGCTGAGCCCAGGAGACGCTTATGGCGAAAATCAGCAAAGGGAAGTACGAAGGGATTCAAGCCTGCGCCAATGAGCACGGGATCATCGCGGCGGCGGCGATGGATCAGCGCGGGAGCCTGCGCAAAGCGATTGCCAAAGCCAGGGGCAGCGAGGTGAGCGACGCCGAGCTCACCGAGTTTAAGACCGCGGTCACCAAGATCCTCACCCCCCACGCCTCGGCTATCCTGATGGACGTGGAGTACGGGCTGCCCGCCCTCGCCGCCCGGGCGCCGGGGACCGGCGTGCTCTTGGCCTACGAGAAGTCCGGCTACGATACCAACAGCAAAGGCCGCCTGCCCGACCTGCTGCCGGAGTGGAGCGTGCGCCGCCTGGTAGAGGCCGGGGCCAACGCCATCAAGGTCCTGCTCTACTACAACCCCTTCGACGAGCAGCCGATCAACCGGGTCAAGCACGCCTTTATCGAGCGGATCGGGGCCGAGTGCCAGGCCCTGGACGTGCCGTTCTTCCTCGAGCCCATCGCCTACGACGACAACGTGGGCGACGAGAAGAGCCTGGAGTTCGCCAAGGTCAAGCCCAAGTACGTGGCCCGCTACATGGAGGAGTTCTCCCAGGACCGCTACGGGGTGGACGTGCTCAAAGTCGAGCTGCCCTTCAACATCGTCTACGTCGAGGGGGCCAGCGTCTTCAAGGGCGGGGAGGCCGCCTACACCCGGGCTCAGGCCATCGCGCACCTCAAAGCTGCCGCCCAGGCCGCCGGGAAGCCCTTCATCTACCTCTCGGCGGGGGTCACCGACGCGGTATTCCGCGAATCCTTGGAGCTGGCCGCCGAGGCCGGGGTGCCCTTTAGCGGGGTGCTGTGCGGGCGGGCCACCTGGCAGGACGGCATCCCGGTTTACGCCACCCAGGGCCTCCAGGCCCTCGAGGACTGGCTCTCGGATCGCGGGGTGCAAAACATCGAGAGCTTGAACGCGGTACTGGCCAAGGGAGCCAAGCCCTGGTGGAGCTTCTACGGGGGGCTCGAGGCGGTGCGGGGCTAGCCATGAATCGGTTGCCCGTAGGAGCGCGGTAGAGACCGCTCGGCATCCCTATAGGTCCTTGACCATCACGTCCCCGATTACGCCCTGCACCTCCTGGAGGGTGGGGAACTCCGAACCCCGCACCAGGGCTCGAGCCACTGCCCAAGCCGTCGCCTGCCGGGCGACCTCGGCCCAGGTTAGGCCCTGGGTCAGACCGGCTACGGCTCCGGCCAACAGAGCATCGCCACACCCCACCGTGCTGTACGGCTGAATCTGCGGCGGGGCAGCCAGGACTGCCCCCTCCGGCCCCACGAACACCGCCCCTTCCGCGCCGAGCGAGAGCACCACCCGTTCCGCCCCCTTTGCTTGCAGGGCCCGGGCCGCCTCGAGCGCCTCCCGGGTTGCTTGGATGGGCGTCCCCAGCAGATGCTCGGCCTCTTCCCGGTTGGGTTTGATCAGGTGGGGGCGGGCCTCGAGGCCGATCCGCAGGCTTTCCCCCTCCGTATCCAGAAAGACCCGGGCCCCCCGGGTGACCAGTTGGGTGGTGAGTTCGGCATAGGTGTCGCTCTGGAGGCCGGGGGGCAGGCTTCCCGCCAGCACCACCGCATCGCCGGGCCGCAGGGGGGCGAATAAACTCTTTTGCACCGCTTCCCACTCCGTGGGCTGCAGGGTGGGGCCGGGGGCGTTGAACTCGGTGACGCTGCCGCTCGAGGTGTCCGCGACCTTGACGTTGCAGCGGGTGGCCCCGGCGATGGGCACCGCCGCCAGTTCGATCCCCAAGGCCAGTTGCTCCACGACCTGGCCGAAGAGGCCACCGAGCGGGAGCACCGCCCGCACCGGGAAGTGCTGCCGGGCCAGCGCCCGGGCCACGTTCAACCCCTTGCCGCTGGGCTCGAGCGCCACCGACTGGGCCCGATTGAGTTCGCCCAGCCGGGGGTGCGCCAAACGCATCCGCAAGTCGAGCGCGGGGTTGAGGGTCAGAGTGTGGATCATGCTTTACCCCTTGCCTTCGGCTAAAATCTGCCGCTCGAGCACCCGCCCATAGGCCTCGAGCAGCCCCCGGCGGTCCTCTCCCCCTGGGCTGAAACGCTCCTGCACCTGGGGCCGGACCTGGGGGACCAGGCCCAGGTGATGCCCGGCCAGCCAGGCCGCGCCCCAGGCCGCCGCGTGGGGGGAGCGGTAGGTCTCGAGGTCGGCGCCCAGCAGGTCGGCCTTGGTCTGCATCCACAGGGGGTTGCGGGTTGCCCCGCCCACCGCGCGGATCGGCGGGCGGGGGTCTCCGGCGGCGGGCTTGAGGCTCTGGAGCAGACGCCAGGTCTCGAAGGAAAGGCCCTCGAGCACCGCCCGGGCCAGGTGCCCCAAGTGATGGGTCTCGCGCAGCCCGGCGAACACCCCGCCCGCGGGCTCAACCTCGGCGGGATCGTCGCTCTGGCGGCGCAAGTAGGGCAAAAAGCGCACCCCCTCGCTCCCGAAGGGCACGGCTCCGGCGAGTTCCAACAGTTGTTCGTGGCTCACCGGGTGCACCCCCGCGGCCAGGCGGACGAACCAGTCCCAGGCCGCCCCCGAAGCCCGCAGGCTGGCCATCGCATAAAACCGGCCCTCCAGGGCATAGGCCCCGATCGCTACCCGGGAGGCGGCCAATGCTTGCTCGAGCCCGCCCCCCTCGAAAACGGCGAACAAGACCTCCGCGGTTCCGCAGGAATTGACCCAGGTCCCCGGCCCCAAAGCGCCCACCCCCACGGCGGCCAGGGGCTGATCGTGGCCGGTCTCCAGCAGCGGCAACCCCGGGGGCAGCCCGGTGACCCGCGCGGCCTCGCCGGAGACCTTGCCGACCTCCTGCCCGGGCTGGCGCAGTGCGGGCAAAACCCCGAGCAGACCCAGGGCCTGCAAAGGCTCCTCGAGCCACCTTCCCTCCCGCAAGTCCAGGGCCAGGGTGCGGCTGGCCTGGGTGGGCCCCATCTGCACCGAGCCGGTCAGCTTGAAGGCGATCCAGTCCGCCACCGAGAGCCAGCGGGCCCGGGGGAAGGCTTCCGGATAGTGCTCCTTGAGCCAGAGGAGCTTGCAAAGACCGTAGTTGGGGTCGGGCAGGAGCCCGGTGCGGTCGCGCCAGGCCGAGACCGGCATCAGTTCGGTGATCTGGCCGAAGACGCTTTTGGGGCGAGGGTCGAACCAGGCCAGCACCGGGACGGTGGCCTGGCCCGCCGGGTTCACCAGGGTTCCGGCCTCACCGAAGCTGCTGATCCCGATCGCCGCCAGAGAGTGGGTGTGCTCGGGCTCGAGCCCGCCCAGCAAGCCCGCCACCGCTTCCCACAAGGCTTCGGCATCGTGGTGGGCGGATCCCGGACCGTCCCAGACGGTCGGGGTGGGGGCCTGGCGTTCCGCCAGCACCCGGCCCTCCACCCCGAACACCCCGACCTTGATGGCCGTGGTGCCCAGGTCAATCCCCAGCAGGAGGGGTTCGCTCATGCCGACTCTACCGAGATTTGCAGGCGGAACTCGCGGCTTTCGCCCGGCTCGAGGAACGGCAGGGTCCGGTTGGCTCGCTCCCAGGCCCGCCCCCGCACCCCCACGTTGCCGGGCTCGAGGCCCATCACATAATCGCCCGAGCCGAGCTGCCGCCACTGGGTAAAGCGGGGCAGCGAAGCGGCCTCGTAAGCCAGTTCCAGCCGCATCCCACCCCCCAACACCCCGATGCGAACCCAGCCGTCCGTGTCGGGCTGCATCCGGTGCTCGAGCACCGCCGATCGCCACCCGGCATCCGGGCCGGAAAGCGCGTTCCAGCCTTCGGCGGTTCCCTCGATGACCTCGAGCGCGGTGCTCGGGGCACGGACTTCGGTCCCGGCCTGCACCAACGGCCAGCCCAAGTTGACGTGATAGAGCAACAGCAGCGCGGCGGGCTTGGCGCCGAGGTTCTCCACCCGGTCGGTGACCTCGAGCCGGTTCTGCCCCAGCCAGGCCCGCACGGTGCGGGTCTTCTCCAGCCGGTCCCCGTACAGCACCGCCTCGCGGGTCTTGCCCCGCACGCTGAGGAGGTACTCCTCGCCCTGCCACTCGCCCCAGGCCGCCACCTCGAAAGCCGGGGTCAGGGAGGCCCGCCCGTGCTGACCGTACTCGACCCCCTGGTCCACACCGGGTCGGCCCACGTTGGAGAGGCCGCAGGTGGTGAGCAACCCGCCGCCGAAAGCCCGCAACCAGCCCAGCACCCCTTTCTCTTCGCTGAGGCCGGGGTGCGAAAACCCCGCCGCCGAGAGCCAGGTCAGGGATCGTCCGCGAAACCGGGCCGGGCCGAGGTCCAGGCCGCGCGAGGGCAGCACCTCGAACTCGAGTTCTCCGGTCGAGACCTGGACGATCTCCAGGCCCTCTTCCACCCCCTCGACCGCCCGCACCCGTCGCAGCCCGCCGACCTGGCGGACGTCCCCCACGTGCTCGAGCAACTCACGCTTGCTATAGGGGCGCTTCCACAGGGTTGGCATGGCTAAGCGGCTCCCCCCTGGGGCAGCAACCGACGAGGCCGGGGGCGCATCCGGGAAGCGCGCCCGCCGCAGGGTGGGCTGAACCGCCCCGACTTCCTCCCGCGCAATCTCACCATGACCCGACCATTATCCCCAACCTTTGAGCCGTCGGTACAGATCACGGAAGCGGGCGTAGGCGGCTTCGTACTGCGAAGGCTGGGGTTCGGCCACGGGCTCTAGTTCTGCGGGCCAGCCGGGATCGGTGTTTAGCGCCATCGCCGCCAGGAGGGCTGCCCCCCGGGCCGAAGCCGCTGGAACCGAACTCGCCCACAGCGGACGGCCCAACACGTCCGCGAGCATCTGCCGCCAGAAGGGCTCGAGCGTCCCGCCCCCGGCGATCCGCAGTGGCCCGGTGGCGAAAACGGCAGGGCCCAGGGCTTCCAGCCCCTCGCGCAGGGTAAACGCCAGGCCCTCGAGCGCCGAGCGCACCAGGTGGGCCCGATGATGCCCCAGGCCCAGCCCGGCCCACACCCCCCGCGCCTGGGGGTCCAGGTGGGGGGTGCGTTCCCCGGTCAGGTAGGGCAGAAAGGTCAGGCCCTCGCAGCCGGGGGGAGCTTTGCGGGCTTCGGCGTAGGCCGCTGTCCAGTTCAGCCCGAGGACGCCCAGCACCCACTCGAGCGCGACCCCCGCGTTCTGCATGGCGGCCAGGGCGTACCAGCGCCCCGGCCAGGCCGCCCGGTACAGGTGGGTACGCAGGGTGGGGTCAATCCGGGCCTCCTCGAGCACCACCGCGATCTGTGCCCCCGAGCCCACCGTGAGCTGCGCCTCGCCGGGTGCGACGCCGCCCCCCAAGAGCGCGGCGGCGGTGTCGGCGGCCCCCGCCGCGACGGGAATCCCCACCCCGAGTCCCAGATGGGCGGCGGCTTCCTCGGTCAGATGTCCGGCCACCGCCGCGGAGGGCACCAGGGGGGCCAGCCAGTCCTGCCGCAAACCCAACTGCTCGAGCAGGGCGTGAAACCAGGAATCCGCCTCGAGGTCGTACATGAGCGTCGCCGAGGCATCCGAGGGCTCGGCTCGGGCCTCCCCGGTGAGCCGCAGGCGCAGCCAGTCTTTGGGCTGCAAGGCCCAGCGCGCCCGGCGGTAGGCTTCCGGCTCGTGGTCTTTGAGCCACAACAGGCTCGGCCCGGCCATCCCCACCGCGGGGGGGTTGGCGAGCCGGCGGCGGAACTCCGCCGGAAGACGGCGGTAGGGCTCGAGCTCTTCCCCGCTCCGCCCGTCGGCCCAGAGGATCGCCGGGCGGAGCGGGGTGCCGTCCGCCTGGCACAGCACCACCCCGTGCATCTGCCCGGAGAAGCCGATGGCCCTCACCTCGGCGGGGTCGCGCACCGCTTTTCGGACGGCTTCTCCCGCTGCTTTCCACCAGTCTTGGGGGTCGGACTCGGCCCAACCGGGATAGGGGGAGTGCACCGGGTAAGCCCGGCTGGCCTCCCCGCGCACCCGGCCCTCCTCGTCCAGCAGCAGCGCTTTGAGCGAGCCGGTGCCCAGATCGAGGCCAAGGAACATGACGCCTTGATTCTACTGACCCCTCAGGTAAGCCACCAGCAAGGCTACGGTGGCTTCCAGGTCGCCTTTGTGCACCGCCTCGGTGACGGTATGGATGTAACGGGTGGGAATCGAGAGGGTGATCGCCGGAACCCCCGCCCGGCTACGCTGGATGGCCCCGGCGTCGGTGCCGCCCAGGGGCAGGATCTCCATCTGGTAGGGGATCTTTTTCTTCTCGGCGATCTCCACGAACTGCCAGACCAATCCGCGGTCGGAGATGTGCGAGGAGTCCATCACCTTGATGCCGACACCTCGCCCCATCTGGGTCACCGCCTCGTCCTCGGGGCTCCCCGGGGTGTCCACCGCCAGGGTCACGTCGAGGGCGATCCCCACCTCCGGCTCGAGCCCGTAGGCGCCGGTGAGCGCGCCCCGCAGCCCCACTTCCTCCTGGGTGGTGAAGACCGCGTAGAGGTCAACACCGATCTTTTTGTTTTTGAGCCGTTTGAGGGCCTCGAGGAGCACGAACACCGAAGCCCGGTCGTCCATGGCCTTGCCGGTGAAGAAGGCCCCCACCTCCTCGGCCTGCTGCCACAGCGTCACCGGATCCCCTACCCGGACCCGTTTTCTCACCGCTTCGGCGGGGAGCCCCAGATCCACGAAAAACTCCTTGACCTCGGGGATCTTCTTGCGCTCCTCGGCGTTGGAGATATGGATGGGCTTGCCGCCGGGGTTCATCAGCCCCGGGAGGTCTCCTTGGGCGGTGTGCACGGTCACCCGGCGGGCGAAGAGGTTGCGGGTATCGAAGCCGCCCACGTTCTGCACCCGCAGAAAGCCTTTTTCATCCACGTGCTTGACATAAAAGCCGATCTCGTCCAGGTGGGCCGCCACCATCACCCGCGGGCCCTTGCCTTTTTTGCGGGCGAAGAGGTTGCCCAGCGTGTCGGTGCGTACCTCGTCCACCAGGCCTTCCAACGCTTCTCGCACCAGCTCGCGCACCCGGTCTTCCCACCCTGGAATTCCCGCAACTTCGGATAGCCGTTTCAATAGTGCATAGTCCAAGCTCATTGTTCGCCCAACCTCCTCTGGAAGTAAACCAAGATCAACCTTTTTTATACCACCCGGAGAGTTCAGGACTGGGCTAAATGTTGGAGATGCCAGCTTCGGTGCGTTCTTTGCTCTACTTGGGTAGAGGTCGAAGGCTCGAGGCGAGAAGCTGAAAACGAGAAAAATCAAATCCCTTGTTGCGAAAGGGATGGCACAGAGCGCTCGCGGCACAGCCGGTATGCGGCACAGCCGGTATGCGGGCAAGTTTGCGTTCAGCCTTTAAAGCCGCCCCCAACCCTTCTACCCCACCCGTACCCGAACCGTGTGATAACCGGTAGCACCGTCCGGCAGGGGTGCGCGGCGGGTGGCATCCTGGACTTTCTCGCCCACCTCCACCGCCCGCACCTGGAGGGTATAGTCCCCGGCGGTGGGCTTCCAGGGGAAGGCCCAGAGCTGCCAGGCGAACTTGCCCTGGGGCGGCTTGAGTTCGGCCTTCTGCCAGGTCTTGCCGCCGTCGGTGGAAACCTCGACCCGCTCGAGGGCCCGTCCGCCCGCGTAGGCCACGCCCGCGATGAGGGTCTCTTCCCCGGCCTTGAGCCGCGCTCCAGCGCCGGGCACGTCAATTCGGCTCATGGTGCGGATGATGGCGCTGCGGCTCCAGCCACGCTGCGCCCAGTAGCCGATCTCCTCCTTGTCGGAGAGGGTGATGCGGGTGATCCACTTGGGCTGTTTCATGCCGTAGCGGCCCGGCAGCAAGAGGCGAGTGGGGTAGCCGTGGCGAGGCTCGAGTTCCTCGGTGTTGATGGCGTAGGCGATCAGGGCTTCGGGGGGGAGTTCAGCGAGGGCCAGCGACTCGCGGTAGCCGTCGGCGGCCTCCCAGACCAGCCACTTGGCCTCGGGTTTGACCCCCGCTTTGTCCAGGAGGGCTTGTATGGGAACCCCGGTCCACTTGGCGAAGCCGATGAGGTCGCCGCCGACCGGGTTGGAGATACAAGTCAGGGTGTTGAGGAGGTCGCTCGCGGGCAGGGCCTTGAGTTCTTCCAGGCTGAACTTGAGCGGCTTCGCCACCAGCCCGGTCAGCTCGAGGCTATAGGGTTTCCCTTTCAGGTTGGGGTCGAAGATGGCGGGGTTTTTGGAGACGTAGTAGAGCTTCCCCTGCGGGGTGATCTCCGGGGAGAGACCGGCGATCTTGTTCCAGACGATCCGCGCCGCGTTCTGGGCCTGGGCCTGGACGTGGCTCCACAAAAGAGCCCCCACCGCCAGCACGCCCAGGGTCTCGAGGGTTTCGCGGCGGGCGGGGTCTTCGATCCGTGCCCGAACCGTGCGGCGGGCCAGTCGGCCCCGGCCCCACCCCACGAGCCCGAGCAAAGCCGTGTAGATCAGCCCGACCAGCCATCCGCCCAAGAGGGTGTAGAGGGCCAACCCCAGGATCAGACCCGCCCACCGGGCCCGGCGGAAGGCCCAGGCCAGGAAGGGGTGCAGCGCCAGCCACACCCCCGCCGCGCCCACGAAAGCCAGGTTCTTGCCCAACTCGCCGTAGCCCAAAACGCTATGGATCAGGTTAAACACCGCCGGCACCCCCAGCCAGAAGGTCATCTGGGCGTAGAGGTTCAATAGGGGGTAGCTGAGCCCCCAAGAGTAAAAGAGAAATCCCAAAGCGGCCAAGCCCAACCCGGCCAACACACCCCAACCAATGTCACCCCGGCGCATACCTCACCTCACTAAGCTATACGTGCTCGAGCGGTATTTAGGACGAAGGTCCTCCTAAGCCCTCGGGTACCGCCATAGTATCGCGAAATCCTCACGGCCTATGGTCCGGGTTGGGGCCGATTTACGTACGTTAGGATGAGGGCCGATGACCCTGGAGCCTTTCCCCGACGAGGCCCTGTTGGCCCTGGTGGCCCGCGGCACGGAGGAAGCGCTCGGCGTGCTCTATGATCGCTACGCCGGGGCCGTGCTGGGGCTGGCACGGCGCATGGGCTTTGACCGGGCGGCCCAGGAGGACTGTATGCAGGAGGTGTTCTACCGCATCTGGAACCGTGCCGGGAGCTTTGACCCACGAAAAGCTAGCGGCAGGAGCTGGGTATTGGCGGTAGCCCACCACTACTGCGTGGACCGGGTGCGCACCGAGGCTTCCCGACCCAAAGCGCTCGAGCCCTTCCCCGACGAGGAGCACACGGAGGACCCCTTCGACCTCCCCGGCCTCGACGAGGAAAACGCGCTGAACCGGGTGCGGATCGCCGCGGCCCTGCAATCCCTCTCCCCCGAGGAGCGAGCGGTGATCGAAGCCCTGCACTACCAGGGCCACACCTACCCGGAGGCCGCCCGGGTGCTGGGGATACCGCTGGGAACGCTCAAATCCCGGGCTGGGAGGGCGCTACAGAAGCTGCGGGAGGTGCTCAGTGAAACCTGAGAAACTGCGCGAACTCCTGCCGCTGTACGCCCTCGACGCCCTCCCCGAGGACGAGCGCCAGGCGGTGGAGGCCTTCCTCGAGCGCCACCCCGAACTCTGGGACGAGCTCATGGCCCTGCGCGAGACCGCCGCCGACTTGAGCCAGGGCGTTTCGGCCCCCTCCCCCGGCCCCGAACTCAAGGCCAGGGTGATGGGGCGGATCGCCGGGGCGAAACCCGGGCTCGAGCCCGCCCCCGTACGGCTTTCGCCCAAAGAAGCGGTCAAGGTTCGCCCGCAAGCCCCCCGCTGGGTCGTGGGGATCGCGGCTGTCTTTGCTCTTCTGGCTTTGGGCTGGGGCGGCTACCGGGCCTACCCCTGGCTCGAGTGGTTGCAGGCTTCCAAAAACCCCCAGGCCCACGTCGAGACCCTGGTGGACGAGAACCAGCAGCCCATCGGGCGGGCCATCTTCCTGCCAAACGGGCGAACCCTGGTCTACGCCGAGCTTCCGCCCCCCCCGCCGGGCAAGACCTACCAGCTCTGGGGGGTCAACCAGACCGAGCATGTCGGCCTGGACACCTTCCAGGGCGGCCTGATCGTCTTCCAGATGCCCCAGGGTCACCCCATCGTCCACATCACCGAGGAACGCTCGGGCGGGAGCAAAACCCCCACCCAGCTCCGCGCGTTTACGCTCGAGAACTGAGTCGGTAATCCTAATTTGAATGATGGGGTCTCTCCCCATCATCCCCCCGGCGTGCGCCATACCTCAGATGTCCCGAGCCGGGACACCTACCATGGGCCTGTGAGTGTCCGGCGCTTGCTGGTGTTCGGGGCTAGCGGACGCACCGGTCGGGAGGTGGTGGCCGAGGCCCTGGCTCGAGGCTTGGGGGTGACGGCCTTCGTGCGCAACCCCCAGTCCCTTTCCCCGGCCCCCTGCTTGAGCGTGGTCCAGGGGGACGTGCTCGAGCCGGGGGCGGTGGAGGGGGTGGTGGAGGGGGCGGACGCGGTGATCTGCTGTCTGGGGTGCAGCAAAAGGAGCCCGGCCAACCTGTGCTCGCAGGTCACCGCCAACATCGTCCAGGCCATGCTGCGCCACGACGTCGAGCGGCTCATCTGCCAGAGCGGAGCCATGATCGGGCACCCCCATCTGGGGCAGTTCTACCGCCTGCTGAAGCGCTTGCCGGCAGTGCGAAGACAGCTCGAGGACCGCCAGTTGCAGGAGAAAATCGTCGAGGAGAGCGGTCTCAACTGGACGCTGGTGCGTCCCCCGCGCCTCCTCGATGGCCCTGCCACCGGCAGATACCGCTGGGGCGAACACCTGCCGGTCGGCCTGGGGGCCGCGATCCGCCGCAAGGACCTGGCCGCTTTCATGCTCGACCGGCTCGAGGATCCGCAAAGCTACGGCAGGGGGCTGACAATTTTCCACTAAGACCCCAACAAGAAGGCGATCCCCGACTCAAACCCCCTAACCCAGCTAACCCAGCAACACCCCCGACTGGAAAAGGACGGCCTGGCCCAAGATCACCGCCAGCACCCTGACGTAAAGGGGATTCCTCGAGTAGCGGCACAGACCGCTCGCCCCCAGTTCCCGGGGCGGATCGCCGGGGTTGGGGGTTCTCCGGCCCACCCAGGTAAAAGCCCAGGCGCACCACTAGACGAGCCCCCCGCCACCGACAAAACCAGGCCGGGCCAAGGGAAAGAGCCCAGGGGGAGCGGGAAAGCTCGAGGTCCGCCACGGTCCGGGCACGAAAACCCTGAAGATCAGGGTGCGCACAAGGACCGGATTCAGCTCGAGCCCAGGGTAGCCGAAAGCTATCGCAGGCCCCAAAAGAAGGGCGCACCGCGGTGCGCCCTTAGGAGAAAAACCTATCGCCGCACCACCTCGGCATCAGCGGGGCGCTTGCGCAGAGCGCTGGCCGTCAGGTTGGTGCGTTTGAAGTTGCGGAAGTTGAGTTCGGCCAGCACCTTATTCGAAGAGTCCAGGATGCGGATCGAGACCGGGCGGGGGTCGCTCTTGAGCACGGTCAGCTCGATCTGGGCGAAACCCAGCGAGTTGTCCTTAGGGGTGCCGACGATCCGCCAGGCCGGGCCGTCCGCGCTGTTCACCTCCAACGGGGGGCGCAGGTTGAGGCGGTTGGTGAGTTCCTCGAAATCGCCGAGCGAGGTGAGGTTGACCCCCAGGCCCTCCACTTTGGCCTTGCTGCGCGGTTGGATGATGACCTGGTTGGTGAGGAACAAGTAGTTCCAGACCTCCTTGTCATCTATCACCACGAAGTTCCCCTCGAGGCTCGCGGGCTTGTTGAACTCCACCCGGGCGGTCTGGTTGGTTCCCGGCACCACTTGCAGCCTCAGTTCGGCATCTTGGGTGGAGCCGTCGGGGGTTTGCACCTTGCCGGTGATGGTGGCTTCCCAGGGGGATTTCTCCAGGTTGGCCTGCACCTGTTTAGCGATGTCCGTAGCACTCTGGGCGAAAACCAGGCCAAGGACACAGATCATCGCGGCCACAGCAAGAAGTCGTCTCGGGTTGAGCGTTTGGCGTTTAGCGTTCGGCATCCTTCTCCTCTCCAAGCTCGAGCGTATAGCGTAACCAGCCGAAGATCCCGCTCTCGGCCCCGTATCCGGCGTCGGCCCGCCACGAGCCCCTCTCCACCCCCAGGCTAGCCGCCCACGGGTAGGAAAGCGTGAGGCGGGTCTTAAGTTCTTCAGTGGAGAGAACAGCTTCCAAACGGTTATAAAACCCGGCCCGCAAGGTCAGATCGAGCAAGCCTTGGCCCAGTTCGCCGCGCCAACCCACCAGGCCATAGGGCCCGCCCCGGTAGCCGAGGCCAAAGGTCCAGGTGGTGTCGGCGCGGGTGGCGTAGCTGGCCTCACCGTACAAGAACGGGTTGGCATAGCCCAGGGTCAGACCCAGGGTTTCCCGCCCGGAGAGCCGGTAGCGCCCGAAGAGCCTTACGTTCAACCCGGAGAGGTTCGCTTCACCGTAATCGCCCACCCAGAGGTTTTGCCGAGATGTCGAGGCATAACCCAGGTTGGCGTCCAGCCCCACCGGCCCCAAAGCTCCCCGGGCAAACCCCTCCACCGCCCAGCCCGGCAGCCCCAGGCTGGCCCGTAGCCCGTAGCCAACCCGCCCGATGGGACCGAGTTCGACCGCGCTCTCCGCCGTGAGCCCCAAGGCCGCCCACTGGGCCCGCAGCCCGAGGGTGAAATCGCCCACCGGCAAGGTTCCCTCGAGCGTCGGCGTCAGGTACCCCGAACGCCCATACAGACCCAAGGTGAGGGATTGAGCGAAGGCTGGCGTAGCCAGCAGCAATAGACCGCACGCAATACGCAATATGCCACGGCAAGCCGTACGTCGTACGACGTACGGCTTGCCCGCGTTCAGCGTTTGGCGTTCAGCGTTCGGCATTTCCCACCCCCTTAAGCCACTAGCCGCTTGCCAAACCTCAGGCTGGCCAGACCGAGCACGGCGGTGCTGAAGATGACGAGCGCGACCAGATCCAGCCAGAGGGTCTCAAGGCCCGATCCCCGCAGCATGACCCCGCGGGTTCCCTCGATCAGATAGCGGGCCGGGATGACCGCTGCCAGCCACTTGAAGAAGGTGGGCATCCCCTCCACCGGGAACACGAAGCCCGAGAGGAAGATGGTGGGCAGGATGTA
Organism: Meiothermus sp.; assembly: GCA_035760705.1. Lineage (GTDB taxonomy): Bacteria > Deinococcota > Deinococci > Deinococcales > Thermaceae > Allomeiothermus. The sequence goes on from DASTSL010000132.1 coordinate 39,998, forward strand.
GGCGAACGTCCCGAACACCGCCTGGATCTGGGTGCGGGCCAGAGTGGAGATGAGTACCCCCACCCCCAGCGAGCCCAGCACGAAGAGCACGATCAGGCCCAAGAGGAGCAGAAGGTTTCCCCGCACCGGAACCCCGAAAACCCAGTGTCCGATGGAGAGCACCACCAGCGAGACCAGGGTGGCGATGACAAAATAGGGCAGCACCTTACCCAGCACCACCTCGTAGGGCTTGATGGGGCTAGCGATGAGGGATTCCATGGTGCGGCTCTCGCTTTCGCGCACGATGGATAAGGCGGTGAGGAGCACGGTGAAGATGGTCATGATCAGGCCGATGATGCCGGGAATCATGAACCAAGCGGTTTTGTTATCTGGGTTGTAGAGGATGTGCAGGGTAGGGGTAAGCGGTGGGGTGGTCGCGATGCCTGCTAACGCCTTTCCAGCCAAAAGCCTCGCGTTCACATCCCCCAAAACCTTGCGCAAAGCGGCCTGGGCTTGAAAGGCAAAGTTAGGGTCGGAGCCGTCTACGTACACCTCGAGTTGCGCTGCCTTGTCCTGTCGCACGGTCTGAAGGGCACCTGCAGGAATAACCAGACCTACCCGAGCCTTGTTCTCTTGGATGGCCTGGGGAACCTCTTCGGGGCGGCGGGCAGCATAGGTGATGCGGAAGCGGTCTTCTTTTTGCAACTCCTGCAGTAGGTTCTGGCTGATGCGGTCCTGCGAGCCGTCGTAGACCGCCAGCCGGATACCGGAGAGGGTGAAGTTGATGGCGTAGCCGAAAAGCAACGTCATGACGATGGGTAAGCCTACGATCAGCCTCGAGAGCACGTGGTCGCGGCGGATCTGGGTGAACTCCTTGCGGGCCAGGGCGGCGATACGGTTCATTCCCTCACCTCGGCTCGGCCAGAATTGGTGTTGTGTTTAGTCAGCACGATAAACACGTCCTCGAGGTTGGGGTACACGGTCTGGAGGGGCAGGTCGGGGGTTTTGCCACCCCCCTCGAGGATCAGCCTCACCCCGTTACCGCTGGGCCAGCCGTCCAGCACCCCGGGCATGATGCGGATTTGCTCTAAGGGCAGGGCGGTTTCGCTGTAGGCGACCCGGGCGTTTTGCAAGGCCAGCTGCTCGAGTTCGTGCGGGGTGCCCTGGGCGATGATTTTTCCACCATAGAGCAGGGCCAGCCGGTGGCAGCGCTCGGCCTCGTCCATGTAGTGGGTGGTCACGAAGACCACCGCACCCCTCATCGCCTCCTGGTGGATCAGATCCCAGATGGTGCGCCGGGAAACCGGGTCGAGCCCGGTGGTGGGCTCATCCAAGAAGACCACCTTGGGTTCGTGGACCACGGCCTGGGCGATCGCCAGCCGTTGCCGCCACCCCCCCGAGAGCGATCCGGCTAATTTGTCGGCGAACTCCTGCAAGCCAAAGCGCCGAATAGTCTCTTCCACCGCGTAGGGAACGCCTTTGGGCTCGAGATAGAGCCGTGAGCGGAACTCCAGGTTCTCCCGCACGGTCAGGTCGCGGTAGACGCTAGCCTCCTGGGTGGAGTAGCCGATCACCGCCTTGACCGCTTCGGGATGCCGCCCCACATCGAACCCGGCCACGTGGGCAAAACCTGAGCTGGGCAGCAAAACCCCGGTGAGGATACGGATCAAGGTGGTCTTGCCCGAGCCGTTGGGGCCTAAAAGGCCGAAGACCTCGCCGGGCCGGACCTCGAGGCTTACCCTATCCAGAGCCAGCAAACCGCCGAAACGCCGGGAAACTCCCTCCACCCGCACCCCGGGTGCGCTAGCGCTTTGCGCGTCCACTATTCCTCACTCCTCTCGCCCTGCGGGGCGGAAACCTGCCGCCCCTCGAGAAAACCCCGCACGTGAGCCTCTAGGTCGAGGGGAATCCTCACCCCCCAGGCCCCGCCCAGGAGCACTCGAGCGATGAGCGGCCCCACCAGCGCTACCACCATCTGCTCGGGGGTTTCATCGCTGCGGAGTAAACCTAGTTCCTGGCAATGCTTTATAAATCCTCCCCCGGCGGTAAACGCCCGGGTGAACCCCGGCGCTCCTCCCTCCCCGCGTAGCTCGGGATGACGCATCAGCTCGGGGAGGAGGCGGATCACAAAACCCTGGTTGGCCTCGATCAGCGCTTCGATGTTGCGGACGAGCTGCACAAAGGCGGCCTCGAGGTCGTCAATCTGGGCGGGGATGAGCTGTTCGACCGGCGGGCTGATCCGCCCGATGGCCTCGCGCATGAGTTCTTCCTTGCTGGTGTAATGGCGGAACAGGGTCACCTCCGAAACCCCGGCCCGGGCGGCGATCTCGCGGGTGGTAGCCCCCTTGTAACCCCGCTCGGCCAGCAGCTCGAGGCTCGAGCGCAGTAGCCCGGCACGGGTCGGGTCGGGGTCGGAGATGCCGGTAAGTAAGTACATACTTACATCACCTTACTCCTCCCCGACTCTCCTGGCAAGGGACCTCACCGAGCGGAGGATGTAAACTCGTAAGGGCAGCTTTTGTGGCCACCCTAAACCCCCGGCCAGCCCGACGACCCCAGCGCGGTAAAGCGGTCGGTTCAGGCCTTGATCTCCACCCAGTCCATCAGGGCGGGCGGGGTGAAGGTCGAGGTGAGTTCCACCGGCTGGTGGGTGCGGGCGGACTGGTTGGTGGCCTCGAGGATCTCGACCACGTGCGCAGCGTGCTCCCCAGTGACCCGCGAGGGCCTGCCGGTTTGGATGGCCTGGGCGTAGTCCACCAGACCCCGGGCCCAGTCAATCCCGACCTCAGTGGGGCGCAAGGACGGGATGGATGCATAGGGCTGGTTGAAATCGGCGTACTCGAGCGGGCTATTGGCCCCGAACCAGTTGTGCAGGCGCAACGAGCCCAGGTCGCCGTGGAACTCGATCCCCTCGCCCTGGAGGGTCTGGCCGGAGACGTAGAAGTTGGCGGTGAGCCGCACCAAGGGGCCTTGCTGGAACTCGAGGTTGACCACGTAGAAATCGGGGGCCTCGATAGTGAAGGGCTGACCCTCCTTGGTGACGCGGTGCGGATAAAGGGTCGTGGCGAAAGCGGTGAGCCGCTTGGCCGGGCCGAACAACGCGGTGAGCAACGCCAGCGGATATACCCCCACGTCGAGCATCGGCCCCACCGCGTAGAAGGGGGCGGGGTTGGGGTGCCAGGACTCGATGCGCCCGTGGTTGACCTCGGCGTAGACCGCCCGCACAGCCCCGAGTTTACCGTCGCGCACGAGCTTCATCGCGGTCTGCTGGGCCTCGCCCAAGAAGGTGATGGGGGCGCAGGCCAAGCCTAAGTTCTTCGCCTTGGCGAGTTCGACCAGTTCTTGCGCCTCGCGGTACTTGAGCGCCAGGGGTTTCTCGGAATAGACGTGCTTCCCCGCCTCGAGCCCAGCTTTGACCACCCGGTAGTGGGCGTCGAAGATGGTCAGGTTGACCACCGCTTCGACCTCGGGGTCGGCCAAAAGCGCCTCGAGCGATGCGTAAGCCTTCCCGCCGTGCTCGGCGGCGAAGGCCTGAGCCCGCGCAGCGTCTACGTCGTAAAAGCCGATCAGCTCGAGTTCGGGGTGCTTTTTGATGTCCTTGCTGTAGGGCCCGGCGATGTTGCCGCAGCCGACGATGGCGAGTTTGAGGGGCATGGGGTCTCCTTGAGAGATTGCCGATAGCGCCAAAAACCTCGGCTATCGCCGTCAGCTATCAGCGCCGGGTTGCCTTCGCACCGAGCCAGTCCTCGAGCATGGCCCGGCTGGCCTTGATGTCCTCAGTGGGATCGCCCTGTTCGGGCTCGTGCTCGATGCCGAGGGGGCCGGTGTAACCGATCTCCTGCAAGACCCGCACACAGCCTTCGATGTCGGCTACCCCTTGCCCGAAACAGCAGGTCTGGTGGGCTCCGGCGGCCTTCACATCCTTGAGGTGAACGGTCAGGATATGGCCGCCGAGTTCGCGCAAGGCCTGGGGCGCCGGGTAAGCCTGGGTGGCCCACCAGCCGGTGTCGGGGGCGGCCCCGATGTGCCCCTCTGCCCCATCCCCGATGAGCTCCAGCACTTCGGCGGGGGTCTTCTCGGGATGGTTCTCGATGCCCAGCTTGACCCCATAGTGCTGGAGGATCGCCACCGCTTCCTTGCGCTGTTCTTTGAGGAGCGGGGCTCCCCCGGCGATCAGCGAGACCCCCATCGCCTGAGCCAGTTTGCAGGTGCCCTCAAGCCCCTGCAATGAGCCCACCCAGGTGGCGAAGCTCAGCACCCGCAGCCCGTGCCGGGCGAGGGAGTCCTTGGCGATGGCGACGTGCTGGGGGGTAGCCCAGGCCCAGTTCAGGTGAGCCCCCCACAGATCAATCGCGCCAAACCCCATCTGGCAAATCTCGGCCAGCATCCTATCCAGCCGCTCGCCAAAGGTTTCGATAGGCCGGAAGTAGTTCTGGGTGGCGGTGTCGCCCTGCATCCAGCCCTCGGTCAGGTGATAGCCGATCTGCCGCGCCACAAAGTTGGCCGTGATAAAAGAAACCTCGTTCATCGCTCGTCCTCCGGGGGCTCGAGCCCCGATTCCCCCACGTCCCGATTCCCCTAGCCGTCCTTGCTCCCGCTTTGCTCCTCCTCTCTCGAGTGCATACGCGCGGTACACGCGGTACAAATTGTGGGTCTTGCCAAGCCTGTAGGCTCAGGCCAAATGCCATATTGACAACTTTTTGGTTAAGCGCTTAACTTAACGCTAAACATCATACCAAGTCACAGTCTCGTGAAAAGAGCGAAGACGTGAAAAGAGAAGTGCGGGTCACACTGAAGGATGTTGCCAAGCTGGCGGGAGTTTCAGCGGTGACGGTCTCCAACGTGCTCAACAACCGGCCCAACGTCTCCGAGGCTACCCGGGCCCGGGTCCAGGAAGCCATCCAGCGCACCGGCTATACCGTCAACCTAGCGGCCCGGGGGCTGGCCGGGGGGCGCACCAACACCGTGGGCATGCTGGTCCCCGACCTCTCCACCCAGTACATGGGGGAGATCGTGCGGGGGGCCAGCGACGAGGTGCGCCGCTCCGGGATGGAGATGCTCATCTCCACCGCCTCCGACATCACCCGCGAACGCAACCAGGTGACGTTCTTGCAGGGGATCACCGACGGGCTGCTGTTGCTTTTGCCCCGCACCCCCGACGAGACACTGGTGGTGCTCGAGCAAGCCGGGGTCCCGGTGGTGGTGATCGACCACCGGGGGAGCAAGATCATGCTGCCCTCGGTGGACGTAGACAATTACAGCGGAGCCCGGCTGGCAGTGGAACACCTGCTGGCCCTGGGTCACCGGCGCATCGGCCTAGTCAGCGGTCCCAAAGGCTACGGGGCCTCCTCGGCGCGTTTGCAGGGCTACAAGGAAGCCCTGCTGGCTGCGGGACTGCCTTTCGACAAGACCCTGGTGGTGCCGGGGGACTTTTTGCAGCCCGGCGGCTTCAGCGCGGGGAAAAAACTCCTCTCGTTACGTGAGCCCCCCACGGCTATCTTCGCGGCCAGCGACCTGATGGCTTTCGGGGTGATGGAGGCCATCAAGGAGCGGGGCCTACGAGTACCCCAGGATATCTCGGTGATCGGCTTCGACGACATCCCGATGGCCAGCCAGGTCTACCCACCCCTCACCACCATCCGGCAACCCCTCTACCAGATGGGGGTAGCCGCGGCCCGGATGATGATCGCCATGCTGCGGGGGGTCAAGCCCCCCTTGAGCCGTATCACTTTGCCCACCGAGCTGGTGGAGCGAGCCAGCACCGGGCGAGCCGCCGGCGCGCCGCCTGCCCCAACGCCCCACCTCCTCCAGCGTTCACGTCGCCTCGACAAGGAGAAGGAGGTGGTAGACGAACCGAGTTGAGCCAGGCCGTTGGGGGTGGGGCACTTCCTACCTCCAGGCCGCCCGGTTTTTTATAGTGAACCACTCGAGCCCAGCGCCACCGACGATATTCCTGTTTGGTAAGAAAGGGGTCAGCGCATGAAGATAAATAGACGCGGTTTTGTAACCTTGCTGAGCGGCTTGGCCGTGGGCCTGATGGCCTTCGCCCCGGTCGCTTCGGCACAGCAACTCCCCCGCAAGGAAACCCTTTACATCGGGGGCTTCCAATGGGGCCCGCCCACCAGCTTCAACCCCATCGCCTCCGGCCCGGCCTGGCCGATGGGCCAGACCTTCGGAACCCAGTACGTTTACGAAACCCTCTTCGCCTATAACCTGCTCACCGGCAACCTCGACCCGCAGCTCGCCGCCAAGCTCGAGACCCCCGATGCCTCGACCTTCCGGGTGACCCTGCAAAACGGCACCCGCTGGCAAGACGGCAAGCCCCTCACCACCGCCGACGTGCTCTACACCTTCCAGCTCGCCAAGCGGCAGAACCTGGCCTACTCGCCCTTCTGGGACTATGTGGCCAGCCTCACCGCCAACGACGCCAAGACCCTCACCATCAAGCTCAACCCCCAAAAGCTCAACCCGGGTTTGGTGCGGCAATACCTGGCCACCGTGCAGATCTTGCCCCAGCACATCTGGAGCGGTCTGGAGAAAACCGAGAAATCGCTGTTGCAATACCCCAACATGAAACCGGTGGGCTCCGGCCCCTACGTGCTCAGGGAAGCCAACAACGAGCGGGTGGTGATGCAGCGCAACGATAACTACTGGGGCAAGGCCATCTGGGGCCTCCCGGCACCCAAGTACGTGGTCCACCCCATCTTCAAGTCCAACGACGCCGGGAACCTGGCCCTCGAGCAAGGTCAACTCGACATCTCGCAACAGTTTGCCCCCGAGATCTGGAAGATGTGGGAGCAGAAAAAGCTGCCCATCTCGACCTGGTTCAAGCAAGCCCCCTACCACGTCCCCGGCTCGATCCCGATCATGTTCATCAACGTGAACAAGAAAGGGCTGGATAACCCCAAGGTGCGCCGGGCCATCGCCTACGCCATCAACTACCCGCTCATCGTCCAGACCGCCATGTCCAGCTACTCGGTGCCGGCCAACTCGAGCCTGATTATCCCCGACGGCGGCGAGAAGAAGTTCTATAACGCCGATTTGGTCAAGCAGTACGGTTGGAGCTTCGACCCGCAGAAGGCGGTGGACATCCTCGAGAAAGAACTGGGTGCCAAGAAGGGCTCGGACGGTATCTACGTGCTGCCCGACGGCACCCGCTTGGGCCCCTGGAAGGTGCAGTGCCCCTTCGGCTGGACCGATTGGAACCAGGCCCTAGAGATCGTGGCCTCGAGCGCCAAGGCCGTGGGCATCGATATCAAGACCGACTTCCCCGAGTTCCCGGTGGCCAACCAGAACATGGCCAACGGCACCTTCGACCTGGCCCTGTGGTTCGTGGCCTCGGTCGGTCCGGCCAGCCCCTGGCTGCGCTTCCGCGACGTGATGGACGGGCGCGACGTGCCCCCGGTGGGCCAGACCGCCTTCTGGGGCTACAACCGCTACAACAACCCCAAGGTGGGCGAGCTGCTGGATAAGGCCGCCGGTGCCGACGAAGCCACCCAGAAGCAGATCTACGGCGAACTCGACAAGATCTTCATGACCGACATCCCGGCCATCCCGCTGATGTACCGGCCCCTGGAGTTCTACGAGTTCAACGAAAGCGTTTGGACCGGCTTCCCCAGCGCCGCCAACCCCAAAGCCGCCCCGATGTTCACCGGCGCGGGCATCCGGATGCTCTTCAACATCAAGCCCAAGTAGACAGGTTGTAGGGAGTAGGTTGTGGGTGGTAGGGAAAGGTTCTCCCCGCCCACAACCTACAACCCGCCCCCTTTTTAGGACCGAGAACAATGGAAACCAAAAACGACCGCTCACCCCATTTGGGTAGGAGGTTTAGGACAGCGGAATCAGGGGTTGGCCGCTTTTTTCCGGGGTCGCCATGAGCACCTTTCAGCGCTACATCCTGAGCAAGCTGCTGTGGTACTTGGCGGCTTTTATGGTGGCGGCCTCGCTCAACTTCTTCCTGCCCCGCCTGATCCCCGGCAACCCGGTAGACACCATCGTGGCCCGGATGGCCCAGGGGGGAGCCGCCGAGGGCGAAGCCCGGCGCCGGACCTACCAGACCTACATGAAGGAGTTTGGCCTGGATAAGCCGCTCCTGGCACAGTTCGGCACCTACTTGGGGAACCTCGCCCGGGGGGATTTGGGCACTTCCTTTGGCAACTACCCAGCCAAGGTCAACGACCTGATCGCGGCCTCGCTCCCCTGGACCATCGCCCTGCAACTTCCGGCCATTCTGGTGGGCTGGATTTTGGGCAACATCCTGGGGGTGCTGGCCGCCTACAAGGGCGGAGCCTTCGACCGCTGGGCCTTCGTGGGTTCGCTGGTTTTATCCAACCTGCCCTATTACTGTCTGGCGGTGTTGCTCCTGTACCTTTTCTCGGTGGCCATCCCGGTTTTCCCCTCGTTCGGCGGCTATAACCCCGGCAGCACCCCCACCCTCAGCCTGAGCTTCATCCTCGACGTGCTGCACCACTACACCCTGCCCTTTTTGTCGTTGGTGTTGGTGCTGATCGGCGGGCAGGCGGTGGGGATGCGCTCGATGGCGATCTACGAGCTTTCCGCCGACTACGTAGGCTACATGCGCAGCCTGGGGGTGGGCGACCGCCGGATCGTGGGGAGCATCTTCCGCAACGCTATGCTGCCGCAGATCACCGGCTTGGCCCTGGCCATCGGTTCGCTGGTGGGCGGGGCCCTCCTCACCGAGGTGGTTTTCTCCTACCCCGGCATCGGCTCGACCCTTTTCACCGCGATCCGGCAGAACGACTACCCGGTGATCCAGGGGATCACCATCCTGGTCACGGTGGCGGTGCTGGCGGCGAACTTCCTGATCGATATCGGCTATGGGCTGATCGACCCGCGCATCCGCTCGGCGCAGAGGGGAGAGCGATGAAGCACCCCCACCTGAGCTGGTCTGGTAAGGGTTTCGGGCCAATAGAGATACGGAATCTCAGCGGGACGCTCAGGTTGGGGACCCGGAGAAGAGGGGATCAATGAACCTATTTTTACGTCAACTCCTGAGCAACGGGCGCTTCCGCTTCAGCGTGATCCTGATGCTCTTGATCGTGGGCTTCGCCATCATCGGGCCGATGCTCAACCCGCGCAACCCCCTGTTCGCAGTGGGAGGTCGCTACGACCCGCCCTCAGGTAAGGCCCTCTTGGGCACCGACGTAATCGGCAACGACGTGTTTTTGCAGCTCATGCACGGGGTGGGGACCTCGCTCGAGATCGGCCTGATCGCCGGGGCCATCGCCACCCTGATCGGGGTGGCCATCGGCACGCTGGCCGGTTTTCTGGGCGGTTTCGTGGACGAGGCCCTGATGGGGCTCACCAACGTGATCATCACCATCCCCACCATCGTGATCCTGATCCTCTTGTCGGTGGCGGTGGAGTCGCGCTCGCTGGTGACGATGGGGCTCATCATCGGGGTGACCAGTTGGCCCTGGACGGCCAGGGCGGTGCGGGCGCAGACCGCGAGCTTGCGCACCCGCGAGCACGTGGACGTGGCCCGGCTCTCGGGGGCGGGAACCGGCTCGATCATCCTGTGGGAGATCCTGCCCTACATGTTCAGCTACATCTTCATGGCCTTCGTGCTCCAGCTCGCCAGCGGCATCCTCAACGAGGCCGCCCTGAGCCTGTTGGGTCTCGGCCCGGATAACACCATCTCCCTGGGCAAGATGCTCCAGTTCGCCATCCAGGGCGAGGCGGTGCGCACGGGGGCTTACTGGGCTTTCCTGCCCCCCACCATCCTGCTGGCCCTGATCTCCTTTGGGTTGCTGCTGATGCAGTCAAGCATGGACGAGGTGTTCAACCCCCGCCTGAGGAGGGCCTGAGATGCTTGGTGAGTATTTCACTGACCCGGCGGGGTCACCCGATGGCGCCCTGCTGTCTACATCAGAGTTAGGAGTAGGGAAAAGGATGAGCCGTCCGGCCTTGGATCGGAGGTGCTCAGGTGGCTGACCTCCTGACGGTCAAGGATGTCCGGGCGGCCTATGCGGTGGGGAGGCGGGCGGTGCAGGCGGTGGACGGGGTTTCGCTCACGCTGCGGCAGGGCGAGGTGTTGGGGTTGGCGGGGGAGTCGGGCTGCGGGAAGTCCACGCTGGCGGCGATCCTGGCGCTTTCGGCGCGGCCCCCGCTATACGTGAGGAGCGGGTGGATGGAACTCGAGGGCAAGACCCTCGACCTCACCCAAGAGTCGCAGCTCCCCCGCGAGCTACGCGGCCAGCTCATCTCGGTGTTGCCCCAGGGGGCGATGAACTCGCTGAACCCCACCGCCCGGGTGCGCGACTTTGCCTTCGACGTCTTGCGCGCCCACCACCCCCAGATGCAACGAAGCGAAGCCTATGGGCGAACCACCGAGCGCCTCGAGCAATTGGGCCTCCCAGCGCGGGTGATGGAGAGCTACCCGCACCAGCTCTCCGGCGGGATGAAACAGCGGGTGGTGGCGGTGATCTCGACCCTGCTGAACCCCAAGGTCTTGATCGCCGACGAGCCCACTTCGGCTCTGGATGTCTCGAGCCAGAAAGCCGTAGTAGGGCTCTTGAGCACCCTCTTGGAGCGCGGGGTGATCCAGAGCATCGTCTTTATCTCCCACGACCTGCCGCTGTTGCGCGAGATCACCGACCGCATCGCCATCATGTACGCAGGGAAAATTGCCGAGATCGGCAGCAACCAGGAGATCATTGACGCCCCGCGCCACCCCTATACCCAGGCCCTGATCGGCTCGATCCTGGTGCCCGAACCCTACGTGCGCCAAAAGCGCATCGAGGGGATCGAGGGCCAACCCCCCGATCTGCGCACGCCGCCGCCCGGCTGCCGCTTCGCCCCCCGCTGCAAGCACGCCCTGCCCAAGTGCAGCCAGCTCGAGCCCCCCGAGTTCGGTAACCCTGAACGCTTCGCGGCCTGCTGGCTGCTGGAAGAGAAGGTGAATTCATGACCTCGGCCCCCTCGGTTTCTGCGAAGGGCACCTTGCTCGAGGTCTCCCACCTCAGCCGCAACTTTGGCCTCGGCAAGAATCAACTCACCGCGGTCAAGGAAGTTTCGTTCAGCCTGCAACCCGGCGAGATCGTGGCGGTGGTGGGCGAGAGCGGCTCCGGCAAATCCACGCTGGCCCGGCTGTTGCTGCGCTTGCTGCCGCCCAGCTCAGGGAGCATCTCTTTCGCCGGGAAGAACCTGAATACGGGCTCCACGGCGGACTACTGGCGGCAGGTGCAGGCCGTCTTTCAAGACCCCTACGCTTCCTTCAACCAGTTCTACACCGTGCGGCGGGTGCTGGGGAACGCCCTCCGGCTCCTGAACGGGCGGCTTTCGGCGGCTCAGCGCGAGGAGCGGATGCGAGGGGTGCTCGAGGCCGTCGGGCTCAAAGGGGACGAGATCCTGGGCAAGTGGCCGCATCAGCTCTCGGGCGGGCAGCGCCAGCGGGTGATGATGGCGAGGGCTCTGATGCTCCAACCCAAACTGCTCATCGCCGACGAGCCCACCTCCGCGCTCGACGCAAGCCTGCGGGTGAGCGTGCTCAACCTCCTGCAAGACCTTCGTCGCCAGTATGGCATGAGCATTTTGTTCATCACCCACGACATCGGCCAGGCCTACTACCTCTGCGACCGGATGCTGGTGATGTACCAGGGCGAG